>JBGTHJ010000210.1:0-3192 GCA_041746175.1 Pyrinomonadaceae bacterium | reverse complement strand
GCGCGTCCGCGTCCGCCCCGGATACGATCTCGCCGGCGTGTTGAACTTCTGGCTCTGCCATGAATCTCTCCTCTCGCGGCTAGCGGGGACGCGCCGGAGTCTTACGGTCGATCTTTGGTGATTTCAATCGGATACTTTTTGATGAGTTCGCTGATGCGCGTTTGAAATTGCGCCTGCGAAAGAGCGGTCAAGTCTCGATACTCGTCTTCGGGGAGCACGAGCAGAAAGCTTCTCATCTTGTAATGAAGCTGGCCGCACAACTCGGCGCACGCGATTTCGTAGCGCCCGACCTTTTCGGGTTTGAAGTGGACGGGAATGTTGATACCGGGCACGAGGTCTTGCTTGAAACGCAGTTCGGGAACCCAGATGCTGTGCGTCACGTCGCGGGCGGTCAGTTGTAGCTCGACCGGACGGTTGACCTGCACCGCGAGCGTGCCGAGCACCGAGTCGTCTTTCGCGGCGGGGTCGTTTTCGTCAAGCCCGATGAAGTTCAACGACGAGTCGTCGGTCTTGGCCGGGTCGGTCATGCCGAATTTCCCGTCGGGACCGGGATAGTGAAAGTTCCATTGGAACTGCTGGCCGACGACGTGCACCTGCGCCGAACCCGGCGGCGCGGGTTGGAAATGAAGCTGCGCCCAAACCTGCTGCCCCAATACCCCGACGCTGATGAAGATGACGGCGGTGACGATCGTCCAGACGACTTCCAGACGATTGTTGCCGTGCGAATAGGTCGCGCGGCTGCCGTCTTGACGCGCGCCGTAGAGCCACAGCGTTACTCCGAGTCCGACCTGCGCGCCCACAAACGCAACGCCGACGATGATGATCGTCAGCATGAACTGGCGGTCGTAGGCCGGGGCGTGTTCGGTGATGCCGGGCGGAAACCACCACCCACCGTTCGTAAACAGCAGCACCGACCCCAACGTCAGCACCCAAATCAAAACAGCCAGCGCACGTCCCATCTGAAACTCCTTTTGGCGAGCGTCGAGCGTCAACCGCGAACACGAAAAACTTTCGATTCAGCCGCTCCGCCTTTTCTCTCGACGATTCACAACTGCCTTCATCACGATGGACGAAAGATGACCATCAGGCCGAACAGAACAGGCAGGTACAGCACCGATGCCAGCAAGAGACGGCGCGCGTTCTGGCGCGTGCCGGAGACCGCCGTCGTGATGCTGCTGGCGAGAAACAGCAGACCGAGAATGATCGCGCCGTAGAAATATTCCATGCCCGACATGCCGAGCGCGGTTGGAAGCAAGCTCACCGGTACGAGTATCAGCGTCCAGAGCACGATCTGTTGCGCGGTCGAGCGGCCTTCCGGTTCGGCGACGGGCAGCATCACGATTCCCGCTCGCGCGTAGTCTTCGCGATACATCCACGCGATGGCGAGAAAGTGCGGGAACTGCCAGACGAACAGAATCGCGAACAACGTCAGAGCTTCGAGACTGACTTCGCCGCGCGCCGCAGTCCAACCGATCAGCGGGGGTATCGCGCCCGGAATCGCCCCGACCATCGTCGAGAGCGAAGTCCGCGTCTTGAGCGGCGTGTAGCAAAACAGATAGCCCACTATGACAACCACGCCCATCAGCGCCGTCAGCGGATTGACGAGCAGCGCCAGATAAATTTCCGCGAGCAGCGTCAGCGACAAACCGAAGACGAACGCCTGCGTTGCGGTGAGCGTGCCCGACGGCAAAGGACGCGCCGCCGTGCGTCGCATCAAGCCGTCGAGGTCGCGTTCCATGTATTGGTTGAGCGTCGCGATGCCCGACGACAGGAGCGCGATCCCCAGCATCGCATGAAACAGCACAACGTAATCGAGCGCGCCCTGCGAGCCGAGCAGGAAGCCCGCCGCTGATGTCAGGACGATCAGAAAAGTGATGCGAGGCTTGGTTAGTTCTACGTAAGAGGAAAATTTGGAGCGCGCCGCGCGGCGCACAGTCGGCGCTTCGGGCACGTCCGTCGAATTTATTTCAACCGCGATGACCTTCATGAATCGTTATTTCTTCAACTTTCATTTCCACTGGTACGGGGTGCAAAAGTAGTGCCGGAGGGCAAGCAGGCAACAACCCAAAAGTGCAACGTAGAAAGTGGGAGACGGGCGACAACGGCGACAGCGGCGTCGCGCGCGGCTGTTCCCTCCTCCCGTCTAATCGGTTCGCCTGTTGTCCACAGCAATGTTTAGTGGCGGCCCAGCATCGGCAAATCGAGCGCGGGTAAAATCTTGAGCGAGCCACCTTCGAGTTCGAGCGCGGCGGATGACGAGGCGAACGTAAAGTCAGCCGTCTTGCTCTCTTTCGAGCCGACCGTAACCTGTATCGTCTGCGGCTTATACTTCTCGTGCCACGCTTCGAGCGTGTAGGTTCCGGGCGGCAGTCCCTTGATCTCGAACGCCCCGCCTTCGCCACTGACTGCAAAGAACGGATGCTTGAGAACCCCGATGTAAGATTTCATCCAGGGGTGCTGATTGCACTTGACGGGGATCAGCGTTTCGGCCTGCGCGAAAGTCTTTTCAATCGGCGGCGCGCTCGGCGGCTGCGACTGGTTGAACTTCGGATTGCTCTGCCCCAGCGCATTGACGTTGTGCGCGGTCGGGTCGCTGTTGGTGACGCTCAACTTCTGTCCGGTCTGGATGCCGATGACGTGCGGCACGTACTGGCAGCCTTTTTGGTCGAGTACTTTGGTTTGTCCGGGCGAGTCGAAGGAGAGACCGGAGATGGGACGGTTGCCTTCGGTGGTCTTGCCGTCTTTGACGTAGACGAAGACGTTCTGCAACTTACCGTCCTTGATGACCGCATCTTCGGCGACCGCGCTCGGGTTGCTCGACGCGCAAACCGGGTCTTGATCCATCGCAATGCGTTTGACTTCGGGGGCGTCGCCGCTGAAGTTGACGGTGCCGGTGACGACACCCTCGTTGCCCGTCGGGGCATACTTGGTCGCGGTGGTCGCCGTCGGCCCATTGGCTTCGTCTTCCTCGTCTTCGTCTTCACTGCTTCCGCACGCGACGGAGAGCGACAGCATACACAACGCGGCCAGCAGCATCAGCAAGATGCGCGCTCGGTTCAGTGACATGTCTTAGAATTCCTCCTCAAAATGACTACCAACTTTATAAATATTATGGCGTAAAGCCGTCGGAATTGCGACGCCACAGCGCGACGGGACGCGACGCTTGTGCGCGTTGGGCGGCGGCGGTGGCGG
>JBGTHJ010000209.1:0-5797 GCA_041746175.1 Pyrinomonadaceae bacterium | reverse complement strand
GGCAACGGCGGCGACGGCGGACAGGGCGGCAGAGGGGGCGACGGCGGACCGGGTGGACCCGGCGGCGACGGCAGGGATATAACCGTCTCATACCCGTATGGCTACACCAATAACGTCACCTACGATCCCGGAAGTGGAGGAGGGGGACATCCGGGGGACCCCGGCGATGGGGGGTTTTTCGGGCAGTTCGGTGTACGCGGTCAGGGCGGAGCGCCCGCAAGCAGAACGAGATGTTCGAGCTCAAATCCCATATCGCTCGGGCCGGGTAACTTCAACGGCGCGTTCACGGGAAACTTGGGCTTCGGCAGCTTCGGCGCATTCGGCACTCCAGATGGAAGGCATGGCGACATATTTCCAACTGAACGTGAGCCGCAAGGGCCATGTGGCGGCACCTGCACCCCGCTCGACTTCAATCTCGACGGCGGCCCGCGACCACGCTGCAACGGCACTGTCAACTATTGTCTCTATCCCACCAACCGGGGCTGTCCGACAACCGGCTTGTATCGCTACAACTGGGAGGACAACTGCTGCTGTGACCGACCGCAAACGCCCATCGTCGTAGACGTGGCGGGCGATGGCTTCGATCTCACCGACGGCGCGGGCGGAGTAGATTTCGATCTCAACCGGGACGGCACAAAGGAACGCTTGTCGTGGACTAAATTCGGTTCGGATGATGCGTGGCTCGCGCTCGACCGCAACGGCAACGGCACGATAGATAACGGTCGGGAACTCTTCGGCAACTTCACGCCGCAACCGAGATCCCCTGACCGCAACGGCTTCCTTGCGCTCGCGGAGTTTGACAAGCCGGAGAGCGGCGGCAACGGTGACCGGTTGGTTGACGAGCGTGACGCCATCTACCCGTCGCTTCGTCTCTGGCAGGACATCAACCACAACGGCATCTCCGAGCCGGGCGAATTGTCCACGCTGGCGGCGCACGAGATCGTGTCATTCGAGTTGGCATACAGAGAGTCGAAGCGCACCGACGAACACGGCAACCAGTTTAAGTACCGTGCCCGGGTGCATGATTTGCGTCAGGCGCGTGTCGGAAGATGGGCATGGGACGTGTTTCTCGTTTCCGTGTCGCCATGAGTCGGGAGCCGTGCCATGTGCGCAAGCCCCTGTCAAAGCCTCCGCCCGCGAAATCGACACTCGCGGGCGGAGACTTTTTGTTTCAGAGCAATGTTTGATTAGATTGCCCGACTCGCCGATGATTGCCGTCTTCGCTTCCAACCAACGATGCCTGTGTGATAACAATGAACTTCCAATGTGAGTGACACGCGCAGGCACGATTGGAAGGGTTCGCCCCGGTTCTACAACATTCTCTTCAACTGCTCGAACACGCTCGAACACGCGCGCGGATTGCACGCCTTGAAAATATGACTCCCGAGACGGTTCAAAGCGCCGCGCCTCTATCGTTCGCGCAGACTGACGCGACGCGCCGCGCGTGGTGGCTGTTTGCGCCGGGCGTCGATGTGGCGGTGTTTCTCGGCAGCGCGTTGGTCGCGCTCGGAGCGTTGTGGGTGGGGGCGCGGGCCGGGGTGTTGGAGGGCGATGCGCCGCAGTGGACGTGGATTCCGGCGGTGCTGCTCGTCGATGTCGCGCACGTCTACGCGACCGCCTTTCGCGTCTACTTCGACACCGAAGAGTTGAAGCGGCGGCTGTGGTTGTATGTGCTCGTGCCGCCGATCGCGCTCGCGCTCGGCGTCGCGTTGTATTCCGAGGGTGAACTGCTATTCTGGCGGACGCTCGCGTATCTCGCGGTGTTTCATTTCGTCAGGCAGCAGTACGGGTGGGTCGCGCTCTACCGCGCGCGGATGGGCGAGCGTGGGC
Source organism: Pyrinomonadaceae bacterium (assembly GCA_041746175.1). Classification (GTDB taxonomy): domain Bacteria; phylum Acidobacteriota; class Blastocatellia; order Pyrinomonadales; family Pyrinomonadaceae; genus JBGTHJ01. The sequence continues at coordinate 3,967 of JBGTHJ010000209.1, read as the reverse complement.
GCGTCGGATGGTGGATCGACGCCATCGCGATTTACGCGGCGACCGTCTACCCGCTCATCTACTGGCACACGCACCTGCCGCGCGCCTTCTGGTGGTTTCTGCCGCACGACTTCAGCGCGCTGCCCGTGTTGGTCGAACGCCTCGCGCAGCCGGTTTACTGGCTCGCGCTCGGCCTCTATGCCGCGCGGAGTTTGTATCGACGGTTCGTGCGGGGCGAGGTCAATCCGGGCAAGGACATGATCGTCGCGACGACCGCCGTGTGCTGGTACGCGGGCATCATCGCGTACAATTCCGACTACGCGTTTACCGTCACCAACGTCATCATTCACGGCGTCCCGTATATGGCTCTCGTCTACTGGCACGCGCGCACGCGACGGACAACAGCGCCGCGCCCGTTCCGGATGCTGACGCGCAACATCTTCGTTTTTCTGGCGACGCTATGGTTGTTCGCCTACGTCGAAGAATTGTTCTGGGATCGGGGCGTGTGGCACGAGCGCGGCTGGCTTTTCGGCGGCGCGTGGGAGGGCGCGGCCTCGCTCAAATACTTGCTCGTGCCGTTGCTCGCGCTGCCGCAAATAACCCACTACGTCCTCGACGGCTTCGTCTGGCGACGACGCGGCAACCCCGATTTTTCACTCGTCGAAAGGAGATGAAGCAGTCGAGAGTCAGGCCACCGCAAGGGCGGAACGACGATGCTGCTGGCCGTCAAGCATCGACTCTGAACAAGACTCTTCTGCTGACCACTTTTTATGCCAGAAGACACATCAATCGCCGACGCCGTGAAGACGCACCGCTATCGCTGCCCGGGGTGCGGGGCGGATCTGTTGTTCGAGCCTCAGGACGGAATGCTGGCCTGCCCGTACTGCGGGCGCAGAGAGCAGATCGCGGTCAGCGACGGCGAGGTCGGCGAGCGTTCGTACGAGGACTATCTGCGCGTCGGAGAGTCGCGGTTGACGACGCTAGCCGCGGGCGCGCTGGAAGTGAAGTGCGAGACGTGCGGGGCGACCGTGACCTTTACGCCGCCGGAGGTCGCGGGCGAGTGCGATTTCTGCGGCGGCAAGATCGTCGCGCAGCCCAAGTCAGCCGACCCCATCGTCGCCCCCGAAGCCGTGTTGCCGTTTCTCGTCACCCAAACGGCGGCGACCGAGTCGATCAGAAAGTGGCTCGCGTCGTTGTGGTTCGCGCCGAACGCGCTCAAGAAGTTCGCGAGCCACGAAACCATCGGCGGCGTTTACATTCCCTTCTGGACGTATGACGCGCACACGTCGAGCCGTTATACGGGCGAGCGCGGCGAGCACTACTTCGTCGAAGAAACCTACGTCGACCGCGACGCGCAGGGCAACGCCGTCAACAAGTCGCGGCGGGTGCGGCAGACGCGCTGGCACCGTGCCGAGGGTGATGTCGCGCGCTGGTTCGACGACCTCCTTGTCCCGGCTACCAAATCGCTGTCGCCTCAACGTCTCGACGCCCTGAACCCGTGGGACTTGCCGCAACTCAAACCCTACGAACCCGCGTACCTCTCCGGGTTCAAGGCGCAGCGTTATCAGGTTGACCTCGCCGAGGGTTTCGAGATGGCGAAGCGCGTCGCCGCAGGAGCCATCGACGCGGACGTGCGCCGCGACATCGGCGGCGATGAACAGCGCATCGGCAACATCTCGACCCACTATTCCGCGATCACCTTCAAGCATCTCCTGTTGCCCGTCTACGTCGGGGCGTATCGCTTCAACGGCAAGGTTTTTCAACTCGTCGTCAACGGGCGCACGGGCGAAGTGCAGGGCGAGCGTCCATATAGTTTCTGGAAAATCTTGCTGTTCGTGCTGGTGCTGCTCGTCGTCGTCGGTCTCGCGCTGGTGTTGTTGGGCGGCAGCGGTTGAGGCGTCCCGCGTCCGTGCCGGTGAGGGCGGCGGAGCGGCGGTCTTGGGGGGCGTCTGGATTATTTATTTGTCGCGCGCGGCAAAATTAAAATGGCTAATGTGCGGGCGCATCATTATTCATATCAATCTTCAAGGCTCGCGCTTGCCGAGATTTGAAAAAAGTAGTATCTACTAATCACTAAAAAGCAGTTCTTAATAGTCACGTAGGGTTTTACTTACGACAAGATGCGTTTCGAGTGAAAGTTCGAGCACGGTGGGATTCTTATACCCGCCCGTCGCCTGCACCGACGTAATGCCATCATCGGAAGTCGTCGACGAACACTACGGATGAGTCGTTTTGCTAAAAAGGTCACAAAGTAGATAGGGTGCGATAATGCAAATTTTCCACCACAGCACCAACACGCTGGCGAAGGTAAGCATCTTCGGCGGGCTGCTGATTATGGGAGCGGCGGCGTGGGTTCTGGCGGAGATCAACCGCTCGTCGTACAACACGGGGGCGTTCATCGAGCGGCAGCAACCCGTCCAGTTCAGCCACAAGCACCACAGCGGCGACGACGGCATCGACTGTCGGTACTGTCACACGTCGGTCGAAGTCGCGGCCAGCGCGGGCATCCCGCCGACCAAAACCTGTATGAACTGTCACTCGCAGATTTGGTCGGAAAGCCCGTATCTTGAGATCGTCCGCACGAGTTGGAAAGAGGGCACGCCGATCGAGTGGACGCGCGTCCACGACCTGCCCGATTACGCCTACTTCAACCACAGCATCCATGTCGCGAAGGGCGTCGGCTGTTCGACCTGTCACGGGCGCATCGACGAGATGCCCGCCGTCTACCAGTATTCCTCGTTGCAGATGGAGTGGTGTCTGGCGTGTCATCGCGAGCCGGAGCGTTTTCTCCGACCGAAGGAAGAAATCTTCAACATGGAGTGGCCTGCCGAGAACAAGACCGAGGAACAACTGGCGCGCGGGCGAGAGTTGAAACAGAAATACAGGGTGCGCAGCGCCGCCCTGCTGACGAGTTGTTCGACGTGTCACCGGTAAAATTTTTTCAGGGTAAATAGATGCACATCAAAGACAGTTTTCCCGAACTCTACAAGATCCGTCGCCCGCTCAAGGCGGCGGATGTGCGCGAGCGTTTGTCGAAAACGCAGGGCAAGGAATACTGGCGAAGCCTTGAAGAGTTGGCCGAGACCGATGAGTTCGGCGATTTTCTCCACCGCGAATTTCCGCAGCACGCCGCCGAATGGGACGAGGGCGCCGACCGTCGGACGTTTCTGAAATTGATGGGCGCGTCGCTGGCGCTGGCGGGGTTGAGCGGGTGCGCGTACCAACCGCCGGAGACCTATCTGCCCTACGTCCGCGACCCCGAGAACGTCGTCCCCGGCAAGCCGCTGTTTTTCGCCACCGCGATGCCTTTCGCGGGCGCGGCGACCGGGCTGCTTGTCAGAAGCGACATGGGACGCCCGACCAAAATCGAGGGCAACCCGGACCATCCCGCGAGCCTCGGCGCGACCGACCTCTACGCGCAGGCTTCGGTGCTTTCGCTCTACGACCCCGACCGCTCGCAGACGCTCAACTATCGCGGCGAGATTCGCTCGTACACCGCGTTTCTCGCCGACCTCCGCACCGCGCTCGAAGCGCAACGCGCGAAGCAGGGCGCGGGCGTCCGTTTTCTGACCGGGGCGGTCACGTCGCCGACGATGAAGGCGCAGTTCGACGAGATCAGCCGTCTCTATCCGGGGGCGCGCTGGCATCAGTACGAACCCGCGGGGGCGAACTCGGCGAGCGTCGGCGCGCGGCTCGCGTTCGGCAGTTTCGTCAACACGATCTACAACTTCGCCGACGCCGACCGCGTGCTCGCGCTCGATGCGGATTTCCTTTCGTGCGGCCCGGCCAGCCTCCGCTACGCGAAAGAGTTTGCCGCGCGTCGCCGTCTCGCGGAGGGCGCACCGGCTGACGCGATGAATCGTCTGTACGTCGTCGAATCGACCCCGACCAACACGGGCGTCTTCGCCGACCACCGTCTGAGCCTGCGTCCGAGCGAGATGGAATCGTTTGCGCGCGCGCTCGCCGTCGCGCTCGGCGCACCCGGCGC
>JBGTHJ010000208.1:0-4553 GCA_041746175.1 Pyrinomonadaceae bacterium | reverse complement strand
CGCGCGGCGGCGGTTGCCGGCCGAGTCTCATCCGTTTCAAGCTTCACTATGGTCGGCATCGTGCTCCGTCGGTCGCGCGCCGTCGATTATGCTGGCGCCGCGTGAATCAATCGCAACCCGCGAGGTTAAGCGCCTCGTATTACGTTTTGATTGCCGGATTAGTTTGTTTGTGACACATTCGACCGGACGCTATGAAAAACTCTACGAGCATGTTGGCGCTCCTCATCGTGTGCGTGGTCGCGACGGGTTACGCCGCGTCGGAGGGCTACGCGCGTTCGACTTCACCGGCCAGCGCCCCGGCGCATTCCGTCAAGTCGCCGCCGGAGACGCGCCGCACCTCAACCGTCGTAGCGTCAACCCAAGTCCCGTTCAAGCTTCCGCTCGTCGCGCCGAAAATCGTCGTGACCAAGAGCGCGCGGCGGCTTGAGTTGTATGCTGACGGAAAACTTGTGCGGACGTACACGGTCGCGCTCGGCTTTGAACCCGTCGGCGACAAAGCCCGGCAGGGCGACGGGCGCACGCCGGAGGGCGACTTCTACGTCTATACGAAGAACGACAAGAGCGCGTACTACCTATCGCTCGGCCTGAGTTATCCGAACGAAGCGGACGCCGCGCGGGGGCTGCGCGACGGGCTGATTTCGCGTGCTCAGTACGAGCGTATCCGGCGTGCCATCCGGCGCAAGACCGCGCCGCCGCAAAACACCGCGCTCGGCGGGTTGATATTTATTCACGGCAACGGCGCGCGGCGCGATTGGACGCTCGGTTGCGTCGCGCTCGAAGACGCCGACGTGCGCGAGTTGTTCGACGCCGTGCCGGTCGGAACCGCCGTCACGATCAAGCCTTGACTCGAAAGTTTCACACCTGTCCGTGTCGCATTTCTGTGCGCCCCGGCGTGAAACCTCGACGGGCAAAAAAGAAGACGCGGCGAGTGATGATGCTCGCCGCGTCGCTGGTTTTCGGGGTTCCGGTTCGTCGTGTGGGCTTTAGCGGGTGCGCTCGTCCTTTTCGATGACGCCGTCGCGGATCGAGATGATGCGATGCGCGCGTTCGGCGATGTCGTGCTCGTGCGTGACGACGATGATGGTGTTGCCTTCGGCGTGGAGACGCTCGAAGAGGTTCATGATTTCCATGCTGGTGTGAGTGTCGAGCGCGCCGGTCGGTTCGTCGGCGAGCAGCAACGACGGGTGATTGACGAGGGCGCGGGCGATGGCGACGCGCTGACGCTGGCCGCCCGACAATTCGTTAGGACGATGCGTCATGCGGTCGGAGAGTTCGACCGAGGTGAGCGAGCGTTTGGCGAGTTCGTGCCGCTCCGAGGCGCTCACCCCCGCGTAGATCAGCGGGAGTTCGACGTTGTGCAGCGCGGTCGCGCGGGCGAGAAGATTGAAGGTCTGAAAAACGAAACCGATCTCTTTGTTGCGGATGCGTGCGAGTTCGTCGTCGTCCATCGCGGAGACGAGTTTGCTGTTGATCCAGTAACGCCCCTTCGACGGCGTGTCGAGACAGCCGATGAGATTCATCAGCGTCGATTTGCCGGAGCCTGACGGCCCGATGATCGCGAGGTATTCGCCGCGCTGCACGTCGAACGAAACGCCGCGCAGCGCGTGCAACAACTCTTCGCCCATCTGGTAAGATTTCCAGATGTCGCGCATCGAGATCAGCGCGGCGGGCACCGCGTCATGCGCGAGCAGGTCGCCGTGTTCGAGCGCGGATTCATCCGTCTGTGTCGTCGTCAATATCGCGTCGCTCATTATTTTGCCTCTTCAGCGTTGCCGCGGTCGCCCGGTTTCTTTTCCTGACGTTTGACGACATCATTTTCCTTCAGCGTCCGCAGCACGCGGCTCGGTCCGGTGATGACCTCGACGCCGGAGGGCAGGCCGCTGACGACTTCGATGTCCGATTCGCCCGTGATGCCGGTTTCGACTTCGACGAACTTCACCTTGCGTCCGTCCATGACGTAGACGCCCTTTTTCGCCTTCGGCTTTTCTCCGACGGGGACGGGCACGTTGCCGGCGGCGGCGGGCGACGGCGACGCGGCTTCGGGCAACTTCTCGACGATGGCCTGAAGCGGCACGGCCAGCACATTTTGTTTAACTTTGGTCGTGATGGTCGCGGTCGCGGTCATGCCGGGCTTGAGCGAGTTGCGCACGTCGTCGGGCATGTTGCGTAGCTCGACGACGACCTTGAACTCTTTCGCCTCCTGCACGTTGACGCGGTTCGAGATGCCCCCGCCCGTGGTGTCGCTTTTGCCGACGGCGAGCGGCGTTTTCTGCCGGACGACGCCTTCGATCTCGCGCTCGCCCATCGCGTCGATTTTGACTTTCGCGGGCTGGCCGACTTCGACCTCGGCGATTTCGGTCTCGTCAACATTGACTTCGACGTTGATAGTCGACATGTCGGCGATGGTCATCAGCGGCGTCGATGAAAAGTTGGCGAGCGCGAACTGCCCCTTGCGCGCAGGGATGTCGGCGATGACGCCGGTCAGCGGCGAAAGCTGGGTTGACTTGGCGCGCTGGCTCGCGTCGCCGCGCAGCAACGCTTGCTGCTGGTTGGCACGGGCTTCGCTCGACGAAACGCTCTGGCGCGCACGCTCGACGCCGATCCGCGCATCGCGAATCGAGACGCGCTGTTGATTGACGCGCGCGGTCGATTCCTGCACGCTGATTTTCGCCTGTTCGAGTTGCGCGCGAACCGTGCGGAGCGCGACTTGCGCCTGTTCGAGCCGGTCGCGCGCGGCGTCGAATTCCGAACGCGAGGAGACGCCCGATTCGACCAGTTCGGTCGTGCGCCGGAGTTCGCGCTGCGCCGTGTTGATGTTGACCTGCTCGCGGTCAACATTGGTCTGCGCGGTGACGACGGCCTGCCGCGCGTTGGCCAACCCGGCTTCCGCCACGACGAGGCTTTGCTGCTGCTGCGAGACGTTGTTATCCGCCGCGAGCACCGCCGTGCGCGCGTTCTGCACATCGCTCAGGGCGACTTGCACGCCCGCCGCCTGCGCCTCTTGCGCCGACTGTAGCTGCGTCGGGTCGAGTCGCACGAGCGGTTGTCCCAGCGTCACCTGATCGCCGGGGTTGACGAAGATGTCTTCGATGCGTCCGGCCACCTCGCTCGTCAGATTGATGAACTGAATCGGACGGACTTCGCCCGATGCGGTGACCGACGAGCGAAGTTCGGGGCGCACGTCGATCTTCACCACCGTCACTTCCGGCTCGTCTTTGCCCCGCGCGATGATGCTGACGACGACGACGATGGCAAGCACGGCGACCGCCGAAACCGCGATGATGATCTTCTTTTTACGGCTCACAGCCATTGAGTTCGCTTCCTTTTGCTTTGGGGATTGATGGGCGCGTCGGGTCTGCATCTCTCGTAACGCGCGAATCGGACACGCCCGTCTCCGGCAGTTCACATCAAGAGCCGAACGTGTCCGAAGAATCCTTTTACGTTGAAAAGGGGGGAACGGTTTCACGGCCTTGCAAACAACCGCCTTTGCGTCGCGAATCGGTTGGATGCCGAAAGAAAAATGGCGGTTGGCGCGCGTTCTTGATTCGCGCTACAATACGCGAGTTTTCCGTCGCCGCCCGGGTCGTGCACACGTCGCGACGGATTCCAGAGTCTCAGGGTGTTTTCTCCGTCTCGGCGTCTAAACTCGGATTAAAGGACAGTGACGATGATCACTTGCGAGAGGTGCAACACCGAGAATATCGATGGCTCGCAGTATTGCGACGAGTGTGGCGCGATGCTGAAGGGTGCGGCGCGTGCGCGCAAAAAGGCTGTCACGGAACCGCCGGAAAAAGAGTCGATAAACCCGGCGGCGACCAACGCGGGCGGCATCATCGCAGAGTCGCCCGCGAAGCGTTCGGGCACCTTTGGCTCCACGTCGGCCTCGTCGCCCGCATCGGCGGAGGTCGTCCCCGTCAAAACCGCGTCGGGCTTGGTGGCGTCCGAGTCGTCGAAGTCTGGCGGCAAAGCGCCTGCCTCGGATGCCGCGCCTCATGCCAAGCTCGTGATTCATCGCGGTCGCTCGGTCGGCAAAGAGTTTCTCATCAGCGACGACGAAATCCACATCGGACGCTGGGATGCTGACGGCGGCATCTTTCCCGATGTCGATCTCGATTCGGACGACCCGGAAGCCAAAGTTTCACGCCGCCACGCGAGAGTCACGCGGCGTAGCGGGCAGTATTACGTCGAAGACTTGGGTTCGACCAACGGCACTTTTATCAATCGCGGACGACGTTTGCTGCCCGGCGACCGCCAGCTTTTGCGCGACGGCGACGAGGTCATCGTCGGCAAAACATTTCTCCGCTTCCATGTGATCAAATAGCTTTTGAACTGCCGAAGCACTCCGGCGCGCGAGCCGCTTTGAAAGAGCGGACGACGGGCGGGCTTCACGTAAACTGTCGAGCGATGTCGTTTTGTCTCCAATGCGGCGCACCCGTGGCGTCTGAAGATCGGTTCTGCGGCAACTGCGGCGCGAGCGCGCGTCCTGCTGCGGGAGATGCTGCGGGCGCCACGCCGGCTTCCGGCGCGATAGCGGTGGCAGCGGGCGCGCCGCC
>JBGTHJ010000207.1:0-13456 GCA_041746175.1 Pyrinomonadaceae bacterium | reverse complement strand
CCGCGCTCGCCGGCGCGTTGTTGCTGACGCTGACGCGCGCATCGTGGCTCGGTTTTCTCGTCTCAGCGTTCGTGATGGTCGCGGTCGGCGCGGGACGCCGCACGTTCGTCGTGATCGCGCTCGTCGCTGTGCCGCTCGTTCTCGCGGGTCTGTTCGTGTTGCAGCAGAAGCGACAGGTCGGCTTCCTCGACCGCAACGACGGCTCGACGACGTGGCGGCTGCTGGTCTGGCGCGAGAGCGTCGGGTTTCTCGCGGGCGCGCCGCGCCACCTCGTGTGGGGCGTCGGGATGGATTCGATCAAGCGGCGCTATCGCGAATGGGGGATGTTCGACGAAGGGCGGCAACCGCTGGGGCATCTCCACTCGACGCCGCTCCAACTCGCCTTCGAGCGTGGATTGCCCGCGCTCGCCGCGTGGCTCGTGCTCGTCTGGCTTTACGCGCGGACGCTGTGGCGTCTGGCACGCGATACGCGACTAACAAATTGGGTCGAACGCGGCATCGCGCTCGGCGCGCTCGGCGGGCTGGCCGGGTTCCTGCTGAGCGGATTGGTGCATTACAATCTCGGCGATTCCGAGGTCGCGATGGTCTTCTATTTCATCATGGGACTCGCGCTCGCGCTCGCCCGCGACGCCCGCGAAAGCCGCGCCGACGGTTCGCCGGAGACAGGATAAGTAGTGCAATAACAAGGTTTTCTTGACCACTGGCGAACTGTGCGGGTCGCTTGTCGGCGGCCAAGCCGCGCCCGTCGTCAAACAACGCCCGCACCTTGCGCCACCACCACCACCTAGCCCCTTTGCTTGACACTATTTACCGTCGCCGCTATCATCTTCGTTTTCCGCACGGTCGCGGAGTTTTATCTATATGACTTACGCAGTTGAACCAATTTGCAGAAACCCGCACGCAGTAAGGGTGTCAGTGGTGGTGGTGGTGGCGATTGCGCCCTTGACGAAGTGCGGGCTTCTGCACCATACACATCGGCGTAGGTCCTAATCTATAGATATATGTTCGAGTCTTTATCCGACAAGCTGAAACGGACGCTGAAGAATCTACGTGGCGAGGGTGTGCTGACGCCCGCGCACGTCGATGCCGCGTTGCGCGAGATTCGTCTCGCGCTGCTTGAGGCGGACGTAAACTTCAAGGTCGCGAAGGAGTTCATCGCGGCGATCAAGGCGAAGGCCGAGGGTCAGCAGGTCTGGCAGGAGTTGAAGCCCTCGGAGCAGGTCGTCAAAATCGTCTACGACGAATTGGTCGAACTGTTGGGCGGACAGTCTTCGCGGCTCGTGTTCACGAAGACGATTCCGAACGTCGTGATGATCGTCGGGCTACAGGGTTCGGGCAAGACGACTTCGACGGGCAAGATCGCGCGCTGGCTCAACAAGAACCAGGAGCGCAAGCCGCTGCTGGTTTCGACCGACGTGAACCGTCCCGCCGCGCGCGAGCAGTTGAAGGTGATCGCGAAGGCGACCGGGCAGGCGATATTTGAAAAGCCCGAATCGAACGACCCGGTCGAACTCGCGCGCGAGGCTTACCGGCACGCGCAGCAAACCGGCTACGACACGCTGTTGATCGACACGGCGGGGCGACTCCATATCGACGAAGAGTTGATGGACGAACTCGTCAAAATCAAAGGCGAGACGCGACCCGTCGAAATCCTGTTCGTCGCCGACGCGATGACGGGACAGGATGCGGTTCGGTCGGCTGAAGAGTTTCACCGTCGCGTCGGCATTACGGGCGTCGTGCTGACCAAGATGGACGGCGATGCGCGCGGCGGCGCGGCACTGTCAATCAATCAGGTGACCGGGCAGCCCGTGAAGTTTGTCGGCGTCGGCGAGAAGTACGACGCGCTCGAACCGTTCTACCCGGATCGCATCGCGCAGCGCATCCTCGGCATGGGCGACGTGCTCTCGCTGATCGAGAAGGTGCAGACCGACATCGACCAGTCCGAGGCCGAAGCGCAGCTTGAAAAGCTACAGAAGAACCAGTTCACCCTCGACGATTTTCGCAGCCAACTGCGGCAGGTGAAAAAGCTCGGCTCGTTCTCGAAGATCATGAAACTGCTGCCCGACCAACTGCTCGGCGGCATGGGGATGCCCGACCTCGACGAAGAACAGTCGGCGCAGATGGAGCAAGACCTTAAACGCACCGAGGCGATTATCGATTCGATGACCGCGCAGGAGCGCAACGACCACCGCATCCTGAACGCCAACCGGCGAAGGCGCATCGCGCGCGGCTCCGGCACACACGTCTCGGACGTGAACTCGCTCATCAAGCAGTACGTCGAGATGCGGCAGATGATGCGGCAACTCTCCGGCTCTGGGATGTTCGGCGGCATGGGCGCGGCGGGCGGCGGCGGCGGTGGCGGTGGTCTCAAAGGCAAGATGATGCGCAAGATGGCGGGCATGATGGGAATGCCCGACATCGGCGCGATGATGGGCGGGATGGGTGGCGGCGATGAAGGTAGCGGCAACGGCTCGAACGCGGGCGCGCTACCGGCTGCGCCGGGCAACCCGCGCAAGAAGTTCAAGAAGAAACCACGGCACAAGAAGAAACGCTGAAGCCGTGACGGTCAACAAGTGACAGGTGAGCGGATAAAATATTCCTCTCTTCGCCGGTCACCTAATCTGGAGGATGGAGAATTGTTAGCAATCAGATTGATGCGCATGGGCGCGAAGAAAAGCCCCTCGTATCGCATCGTCGTCAAAGAGAAGTTGTCTAAGCGCGATGGGGCGTACGTCGAAAACATCGGGTTCTACGACCCGACGCGTAACCCCGCCGAAGTCCGCCTTAACATGGAACGCGTCGGCTACTGGATGGAGAAAGGCGCGCAACCAACCGACACCGTGCGGGATTTGATCAAGGGGCACCGCAAGGCGCAGACCGCCGCGCAAGCCGAAGCTTGATTCAGAGTTCGAGGGCTGAAGGCCACAGTCAACGACACGACGTTGGACCTTGTGCTTTGAAGTTTGAATTTTTGGACTCAGGACTTTGAAACGATGATGAAAGACGCCGTCGAGTTAATCGTCAAGTCGCTGGTCGCCGAGCCGGAGTCGGTGGACGTGCGCGAGGTCGAACGCGACCGCTCGACCGTCATCATCGAAGTCAGAGTCGCGCAGGCGGATGTTGGAAAAGTTATCGGGCGGCAGGGGCGCACGGTGCGCGCTCTGCGTTCGGTGCTCCACGCGGCGGGCGTCAAACACAACCGCCGTTTCATCCTCGAAATAGTGGAATGAGCGTGCGAGAGCAAACGGGCGCGACCCCCCCCCCGCCGACGACGACAGACGCGGGCGAAGACTCGATCACGGGCGAACTCGTCGCGGTGGCGAAGGCGGTCAGGACGCGCGGTTTACGTGGCGAAGTAGTCGCTGAACTGCTGACGGATTTCCCCGAACGCTTCGACGGACTCGAACGGCTCATCGCGGTTTTTCCGACACGCGCGCGCGCCGTCCTCGCGCTCGAAGAACACTGGTTGCAGGGCGAGCGCATCATCCTGAAGTTCGGCGGTTACGATAGCGTCGAAGCAGCCGGCGCGCTCGTCGGTTGCGAGTTCGCCGTGCGGGAAGCCGACGCGGTCGAACTCGCGGAAGACGAGTTTTACGACTGGCAACTCGCGGGATGCCGGGTCGAGACGGTTGACGGCGCGCTCATCGGCAGCGTGCGCGAGGTGTTGCATCCGGGCAGCGCGCCCGTGCTCGTCATACGCGGCGAAGAAAGCGACGCGCGTGAGCATCTCGTGCCGCTCGTCGCGAGCATCTGCGTCGAAATCGACACCGCGCGCAAGCTGATTCGCGTCGATGCTCCCGAAGGACTGTTGGAATTGGATCGTTGATTCGGTTATTCGTTTGTTCAATGAGTCAATGAACAAATGAATCAATGGTTATGCTGCGTTTCGACATCATCACGATCTTCCCGGACTTCTTCGGCGCGGTCTTTGATTTCGGAATCGTGCGGCGGGCGCGGGCGGCAGGGCTGGTCGAAATCGCGGCGCACGACCTGCGCGAGTGGACGAACGACAAGCATCGGATGGTTGACGACCGACCGTTCGGCGGCGGCGACGGGATGGTCTTGAAGCCCGAGCCGATCTTTGAAGCGGTCGAGAGTTTGACGGGCGCGACGCGCGGGTTGGCGGAGACCAAGACGCGCATCGTCTTGCTATCGCCGCAGGGACGCGTGTTGTCGCAGTCGTTGGCCGCCGGGTTGGCGGAGTCCGAACAGGTCGTCGTCATCTGCGGTCGCTACGAGGGTATCGACGAGCGCGTCGCCGAAGCTCTCGTGACCGACGAAATTTCCATCGGGGATTACGTCTTGTCGGGGGGCGAAGCGGCGGCGGTGGTGCTGGTCGATGCGGTGACGCGGCTCGTGCCCGGCGCGCTCGGCAGCGACACCTCAGCCGCCAACGATTCCTTCTCCGAAGGATTGCTCGACTGCCCGCACTACACGCGCCCGCCGGAGTTTCGCGGGATGCGCGTGCCGGAAGTTTTGCTCGGCGGCAATCACGCCGAAATCGCGCGCTGGCGACGCCGCGAGGCTCTGCGCAAGACGCTTCGCACGCGCCCCGACTTGCTCGAACGCGCCGCGCTCGGCGAACGCGACCGGGCCGAACTTGAAGAATTGCGGACGACGGACGATGGATGATAGACCATCGCCGAAAACTTATCGTCCATCGTCCAACGGTCTATCGTCGGATATTTTTTTTGGAGTTTAATTATGAATCGCTTAGATAGTGTTGATCAGGCGCAGTTAAAAACGAACATCCCCGAATTTCAGCCGGGCGATACGGTGCGCGTCCACGTGCGCATCAAGGAATCGGAAACCAAGGAACGCTTGCAGGTGTTCGAGGGCGTGTGCATCGCGCGCAAAGGCGGCGGTGTGCGCGAGACGATTACCGTCCGCAAGACGAGTTTCGGCGTCGGCGTCGAGCGAATTTTCCCGCTCCACGCGACCATCGTCGATCACATCGACGTGACCAAGCGTGGCCGCGTGCGTCGCGCCAAGCTCTACTACCTGCGCAACCTGCGCGGCAAAGCGGCGCGTATTCGCGAACGCGACACGCGCCCCACGACCAGCGCACAGGCGCAGGGCGCGGCGGCTTCGAGCAAGACCAAACAATAACGCTACAGCGGCGGCGCGACGACGAAAGCGAACGGGAAGAGGAGCGTCTTCGTTTGCACATCGCGATAGATGCGCATTCCGTCGGCACGGGGCTGGCCGGGAACGAGACTTACGCCGCGAGCTTGATCGAGGCGCTGGCCGAGATTGATTCGACCAATCGTTACACGCTCTACGTGACGAAACGCGCGGCGGTCGAACGCTTCGAGGGACGCTGGCCGCATGTCGGCGTCCGTCGGACGCTGCCGCACATGCCGCTCGTCCGCATTCCCCTGACGCTGGCGCGCGAGATGCGTCGCCGTCCCGTCGATCTCCTACACGTCCAATACACCGCCCCGCCGTTCGCACCCTGTCCCGTCGTCGCCACGATTCACGACCTCTCGTTCGAGCACCTGCCGCAGACATTCAAACGCCGGAGTTGGATGCAACTGCGCCTAACCGTGCGGCGGACGGTGCGCGCGGCGACGCACATCATCGCCTCTTCCGAACACACCCGCCGCGACATCATCGAGACTTACAAAGTTGCGCCCGCGCGCGTCACGGCCATCCCGCTGGCCGCCGCGTCGCACTTTCGTCCCGTCGAAGACGGGCGCGAAATCGAGCGTGTGAAAAGTATCTACGGCATCACGGGCGAGTACTTACTGGCGGTCGGGTCGATTCAGCCGCGCAAAAATCTGGCGCGGTTGGCGCGCGCCTACGCCGACTTGCGCCGCGCACGTTCAAGCGATAAGCTTCCCCAACTGGTGCTTGTCGGAAAACAGGCATGGCTCTATGGCGAGACGCTCCGCGCGGTTGCAGAGCAGGGGATCGGCGACCACACGATTTTTACGGGCTATGTATCCGAGACGGATTTGCCCGCGCTGTATTCAGGCGCGCTTTGTTTCGTTTACCCGTCCTACTTTGAAGGATTCGGGTTGCCGCCGCTCGAAGCGATGCAATGCGGCACGCCGGTTGTCACGGGTAATCTAACCAGTTTGCCGGAGGTGGTCGGTGATGCGGCGTTGACCGTCGATCCGTTCGACGAGTGGGAACTGGCGACAACCATCAAGCGTGTAATTGATGATGCGGGCTTGCGCGCCGACCTGCGCACGCGAGGCTTGCGGCGCGCGCGCCTATTCAACTGGAGAGAGACCGCGCGCCTGACTTTGGAAGCCTACCATCTGACTATGAGGAGGCGGAATGAGCGATGAAAGATGAGGAGTGAGACCAAAGAGCGCGTGCTCTATCATTCATTCCTCACTGCTCAACTCTCATCACTTAAATGATGCGTATAGCAATACTGGGAACAAGGGGCGTGCCCGCCAGCTACGGCGGGTTCGAGACTTTCGCCGAACAGCTTTCGACGCGGCTGGTCGCGCGCGGTCACGATGTCACGGTCTATTGTCGCTCGCATTATGTCAGCCCGCGCCAGCTCGAATACAAGGGCGTGCGGCTCAAGGTTCTGCCGACCATCAAGCACAAATATCTCGATACGGTGGTGCACTCCTTCATCTCTGCGCTGCACGCCGCGGGCAAACGCTACGACGCCGCACTCATCTGCAACGCCGCCAACGCACCCTTCGCCTCCATCCTCCGTCTGACGGGCATCCCCGTCGCGATCAACGTCGATGGCCTCGAACACAAACGCCGGAAGTGGAACCGGCTCGGACGCGGTTACTATCTGCTGGCCGAACGACTCGCCGTTCATTTGCCGAACGAGATGGTGACCGATGCGCGCGTGATTCAGGAGTACTACACCGCGCGCTACGGCGCGCCCTCGACGATGATCGCCTACGGGGCGGATGTCGAACGCCGCACGGACCGCGCCGCCGTCCGGCAGTGGGGCGTCGAGCCGAACCGTTACGTGCTCTATGTTTCGCGTTTGGAGCCGGAGAACAACGCGCGCCTCGTGATCGAAGCCTTCAAGAGCGTCCGCACGCCGCACAAACTGCTCATCGTCGGCGACGCGCCCTACGCGCACGACTACATCAAAGAGTTGAAGGTGCTGGCGGGACGCGACCGGCGCATCATCTTCACCGGCTTCGTCTTCGGCGACGCCTATCGCGCGCTGCAACAGAACGCCTACTGCTACGTCCACGCGACCGAAGTCGGCGGGACGCACCCCGCGCTGCTCGAAGCAATGGGCTACGGCAACTGCGTGCTGACGCTGGCGACGCCCGAAAACGTCGAAGCCGTCGGCGACGCCGCGATTCATTACACAGAAGCCAAAGACCTCGCGGCCAAACTGCAACGCGTTCTGCGCGACGGCGGTATCGTCAACGCTTATCGACAGCGTGCGCAGGCGCGCGTGCGCGAGCGCTATACATGGGAGCACGTCGTTGACCGCTACGAAGATTTATTCGCGCGCCTGACCGGACGCCGCCCCGCGTCGCGCGTGACAGACGCCGCCGCCACCACGTCCCGTGCGCTCGAAGAGACGCCGACACACGATCAAGCCGTGTTGAGAAAATCGTAGAACAACTTTGCCGGAACTGTCGTGATGGGCGAATGAGTATGATCGTCCGCGCTCACGACTTCACGCGATTGCCACACGCTATGAAGGGCGAAAGAGTAAGAGGGGGAGCGGCCATCGTGCCCGCTCCTTCTTTATTTTAGCTCTTTGACGCTCGCGGGTTTGGCGAAGAACGACTCGGCGAGCGGGCGGTTGAATTCGATGGATTGAAAGTTAATACGGCTGGATTGGAGACCCGCGCGGAAGTGGTCGATGACGAATGGCACGACGACGCCGTCGATGCTGAGGTGCTGCGCGAAACGGTCTTCTTCGGCTACCTCTTCGCCTTCGGCGGTCTGCCGTTTGTAGAGCGTCTTGGCGAGCAGCCCGTCCTTCGCGCCGAACTCGAATTCGACGGTGAAGCCGTCGGCGTAGGTGAGCCGGACAACCTCGTTGCGTCTGGCGAGACCGGCTTCGCGGCGTCCGACATAGGCGATCTTCGCGCCCTCTTTCCGCCACCACCCGCGCAGGATGTTGTCGACGCCGGTGCGCATCGCGGTTTGAAAGTCTTTCACCTGCGCCGGATTCATCTCGACGATGCGCCGCGACGCGCCGTCGAAAATCCAACCCGTCTCGCCGACGTTGGTTTGAATGATGCTGATGCCACCGCCGCGAAATTCCGTGCGCTCGCGGTCGGGCAGGGCGAGATAGTCGGTGAACGCGCTCGGCACGCCCGAAATCCCGTCCTTGAACTGCGTGAACTGTCCCTTCGCGACAATCGTGCTGAGTCCGAGATAGACGCGACCGCCGTGCGCCTCAATCGCGCGCCGCAAAATCTCTTCGGCCTTGTCGATATTGGCGTCGGGCGCTACGGCGGTCGTCGCCGTCTGTCTGCCGTCGCTTTTCGGCGGGCTGTTTGTGGCGCCCGTCTGTGCGTTGACGGGCGTCGCCGTCGTAGACGAATGAAGGATAGAAAGGATGAGCAGTTGGCGCGCGAGTGCTGTTGCAGAAACCATCATACTCTCAAAAATAACATGGAATAGCATGATTAGCAGAAATGCGGATTGCTGGTGGCGGCTTGCCGATTGATGAGAGCGACGCTCTCAACTTCAATCCGCAGTCCGCATCCGGCAATCCGCATTTCGAGCGCGTACGCGACGTTTACGACGAGCCGGGCTTAGTTCAACTCGCTCGGCACGGCATCCGCCGCCGTGATTTTAACTTCGCCGTCTTCCACATCGATGGTGAAGCGAGTGGCGGTCTTCCACATCGCCGTAATCGGCAGTTTAACCTTTTCGTCGATATGACGCTTCAGGAAACGCGCGCCGTAGGCCGTGCTGAAGCCCTTCTCCGTGAGCCGGTCAATCGCAGGCTCGGAGATCTCGACGGTCTTGCCCTGCTTCTCCATCTGCCGCCGAAGTTTGCCGAGATAGATCAGCGCGATGTCTTTAACTTCGTCCATCGTCAGCGGCGAGAAGACGACGATCTCGTCGATGCGGTTACGAAACTCCGGTGAGAACCGTTGCTCCGCCGCCTTCATCACTTCGTGCTTGACCTCGCGCACTTCGCCCAGCGTCTTCTTGCCGAAGCCGAGCGGTCGTTCGTACTTCTTGAAACTCTCCGAGCCGAGATTCGAGGTCATGATGACGATGGCGTCCGAGAGATACACCTTCTTGCCGCGCCCGTCGGTCATCCACCCTTCGTCGAAGCCCTGCAAGAAAAGATTCATCAGGTACGGCGAAGCCTTCTCGACCTCATCGAGCAGGAGCACGGTGTACGGGTTCTCGCGCAGTTGCTCGGTGAGGATACCGCCCCGCTCCGAACCGACGATGCCGCGCGGCATCCCGATCAGTTTTTCGATGCCGACCGTGCCGTCGCCGTACTCTGACATATCGATGCGAACCATCTTCTCGTCATCGCCGAACATGAATTCGGCGACGGCTTTGGCGAGTTCGGTTTTACCGACTCCGGTCGGGCCAAGAAAGAGCAGCACGCCGTCGGGTTTGTAGTGCGACTCTTTGAGCGGGCCTTTGTTCAGACGCAGCCGCTGCCCGACCGCACGAATCGCTTCTTTCTGACCGATGACGCGCTTGCCGAGTTCGGCTTCCATCTGCGAAAAGCGGTCGGTCGTGTCGCGCGAAATCATGTCGCGTGGAATCCGCGACTCCTGCGAGATGACTTCGATGATGTGTTCGGGCAGCACGACCATCGTCTGCGGCTCGCTGATTTCGACTTTGACCGCCGCCGTATCGAGCCAGCCGATGGCTTTGTCCGGCAGGTGAAGATTGCGTATGTATTTCGGAGCCATTTCGAGCGCGGTGTTGATGGCGTCGTCCGAGATCGTCACCGAATAGTTTCGCTCGAGTCGCGGGCGCAGGCCGAAGAGAATCTCGCGCGTCTCGGAAAGCGACGGCTCGGCGACCTTGACCTGACGGAAACGACGCGCCAGCGCCTCGTCTTCCGCGATGTACTCTTTGAACTCGGTGTTGGTGGTCGCGCCGATGATGCGCATCTCGCCGCGCGCCAGCGCCGACTTGAACATGTTGGCCGCATCGCTCGACGTGCCGAGCGCCGCGCCCGCGCCGATGATCGTGTGCGCTTCATCGACGAACAGAATCAGATTGTCTTTCTCTTTAACCTCGTCGATGATGCCTTTGATGCGTTCCTCGAACATGCCGCGCAGCATCGTGCCCGCGACGAGTCCGCCCATCTGGAGTTGGACGATGTGCGAGCCACGCAGACGCGCCGGAACCCTTTCGGGTTCGAGTTCGATGATCCGCGCCAGACCCTCGACGACCGCCGTTTTACCGACGCCGGGTTCGCCGACGAGCATCGGCGAATTAGCGCGCTCGCGGTGGCAGAGGATTTCGACCATCTGCTGAATTTCGCGCTCGCGTCCGATGGTCGGCGGAATCTTGTCGGCCCGCGCCAGACGATTGAGCGACACGCCGAAATGCTTGAGATACGGCGGCAACTCGAATTTCTTCTTGTATTCTTCCTCTTCCTGCTCGCGCGTGCGGACGCGTGTGCGGACGTTCTCGACGATCGCCTCCGGGTTCGCACCGAGATTTCTCAGCACGCCGACGAAGACGCTTTTCTCGTCCTGCGAGAGCGCCATGAAAAGGTCTGTCGCCTCGATGGTTTTGCGGCCCTGCGCGCGTGCGCGCTCCATCGCTTTCTTGAACAGTTCGATGGTATCGGGGGCGATCCGCACGCCCTTGTTGACGTGTGAAAACCGCGCGTTCTCCAGTCGCTTCTCGATAAGCACTTTGACCGAGCGCGGGTCGAGCGCGAGATCACGCATCGTCGCGTTGAAGAGTTCGCCCTCTTCGTCGAGCAGGGCGTTGAGAATGTGTTCCACCGCGATGTAGTTTTGGTCACGCCGCCGCGACTCTTGAAGCGCAAGCTCGAACACGCGTTGTCCGCTTTCCGCGAAACGGTCTTTGTAGGTTCCTATATCAGACATTACTTTTCCTTCGTCATGATCTGGCGAAAGCAATCGAACTGCCGCCGCCACACCACAGCTTCAACCGTTAAAAGAAACGAAAGCCGCACGGTAAATTCATGTTTGGAATCGCGCCTCGAACTGTGATTCCCGCCCTCCCGTGCGACCTTCGTTAGATGCCAAGCTCGCGCGCACCGTTGCGCTTCCCGACGCTTTGACTATATCACACAGGTCGCAGCAAATATCTAGCCATTCTTTGTCTCAAACATGGCGAGCGTTTAACGACGCGCCCGACCGTACTTTCTTGCCGTAAGACGAAAAGAGCGTTCGTCGGAATCCGCTTTGAACGGAAAACACGGACGAACGCTCCCCCGGGTGCGTGTCTTAAAGCGCGACGCTTTTAATAGTCGTAATCTTCGCCGCCGCCGCCACCGCCACCCATCGGCGCGGCAGACTTTCTCTCGGGCGCATCGGTAATGGCGGCATCGGTCGTCAACAACAACCCGGCGACCGACGCGGCGTTTTGCAACGCCGTGCGGACGACCTTGGTCGGGTCGATGATGCCGGTCGCGGAGAGGTCTTCGTACTCGCCGGTCGCCGCGTTGAAGCCGCGCGCGCCCTTCGATTCGTTGACGCGATTGATGGCGATCGAACCGTCGATCCCCGCGTTCTCCGCGATGCGGCGCAAAGGTTCCTCCATCGCACGGCGCAGAAGCTTGATGCCGGTCAACGTATCGGGGTCGTCAATTTCCAACTTTTCGAGAGCCTTAGCCGCACGCACGAGCGCGACGCCGCCGCCGGGGACGATGCCCTCCTGCGCCGCCGCGCGCGTCGCGTTGACCGCATCATCGACGCGCATCTTCTTCTCTTTCATCTCGGTTTCGGTCGCCGCGCCGACGCGTATCACCGCGACGCCCCCGGCGATTTTCGCCAGCCGCTCCTGCAACTTCTCGCGGTCGTAGTCGGATGTCGAATCTTCGATCTGGCGACGAATCGCCGCGATGCGTCCCTCGATGACGCTGCGTTCGCCGACGCCTTCGACGATGGTCGTCGAGTCTTTGTCGATGATGATGCGCTTGGCCGAGCCGAGGTCGTCGAGCGTCAGACTCTCCAACTTGATGCCCAAATCCTCGGTGATGACACGCCCGCCCGTGAGCGCGGCGATATCTTCGAGGATGGCCTTGCGCCGGTCGCCGAATGCCGGAGCTTTGACCGCGCAGACCTTGATCGTGCCGCGCAGACGGTTGACGACGAGCGTGGCGAGCGCGTCGCCCTCCACGTCTTCGGCGATGATGAGCAGCGCGCGTCCCTGCTGCGCCGTCTGCTCAAGCACCGGCAGCAGGTCGCGCATGGCCGCGATTTTCTTCTCGTGAAGAAGGATGAACGGCTCGTCGAGCACAGCCTCCATGCGGTCGGGGTTGGTGACGAAGTAAGGCGACAGGTAGCCCCGGTCGAACTGCATTCCTTCAACGATGTCGAGTTCGGTTTCGAGCGTCTTCGACTCTTCGACCGTCACCACGCCGTCTTTGCCGACGCGTTCCATCGCCTCCGCAATCAACTCGCCGATCTCGCGGTCGTTGTTCGCCGAGACCGAAGCGACGTTGGCGAGGTCGTCTTTGCTCTTGACCTTCTTCGACATCTTTTCGAGTTCGGCGACCGCCCGCGCGACGCCCAACTGAATGCCGCGCTGCAACGACATCGGGTTCGCGCCCGCCGTGACGTTCTTCACGCCCTCGCGAAAGATGGCCTGCGCGAGCACGGTCGCGGTGGTCGTGCCGTCGCCCGCCGTGTCGTTGGTCTTGGTCGCCACCTCTTTGACCATTTGCGCGCCTATGTTCTGGTATCGGTCGCTTAATTCGATCTCTTTGGCGACCGTTACGCCGTCCTTCGTAATCACGGGTGAACCGTACTTTTTGCCGAGCACGACGTTGCGCCCCTTCGGCCCGAGCGTCACGCGCACCGCATTCGCCAGCGTGTTCACGCCCTGAAGCATCGCGTGCCGCGCTTCTTCTCTAAACTTCAATTCCTTCGCCACAGTGTGTTCTCCTGACTTTTATTTTGACAATGGACGACAGACCATCGCCGGACACTTCTCGCCCATCGTCGATGGTCTGTCGCCCATCGTCAACAATCTATTCCGCCGCTCCCTGAGCCTCTTCGCGTGCGCGCCCGACTTGCACGCGGGCGGGTCTCAATAACTGATTGCCGATGCGGTAGCCGCGACCGTATTCTGCGGTGACCATGCCGTCGCCGTCGGGTTCGACATCGACGGTATCGACCGCCTCGTGAAGCTCCGGGTCGAACCGCGCGCCCGCCGCGCTGATGATTTCGACGCCGACACCCGCCAGCGCGGTCTCGAAACCGTTGATCGTGCCGCGCAAGCCGTCGAGCAGCGACTCCACAGCGCCGCCGCCTTCAGCCGCCTCGACCGCGCGTTGCAGATTGTCAACGACGGGCAGCAGCGTCGCGACGAA
>JBGTHJ010000206.1:0-48531 GCA_041746175.1 Pyrinomonadaceae bacterium | reverse complement strand
TCAGCACCGACGAGCGGGCGAGAGAAGCCTTGCCTCAAGTGCTGTTTGAAGAATATGGCTCAACTCAACCAACGCTCAGGACTTTCAGTCCGTTAGGAGGAAACCACCACCTTTGAGGTGGTGGAGCTTCCGCTCATTTTCAGAAAGCTCGATGGCCTGCGCCAGCGACTTCTCCGAAACATTGTGACCACGAATGATGTGACGGAGTTCGATGCGCGTGTAGGCGCGCGGGTGTTCGTCGCGCCGCGTGCCGCGCACCTCGATGCGGTAGTCCGTGATGCGTTCGCGCTTCTTACGCAGAATCGAAACGACATCGACGCCCGTGCAGCCGCCCAACGCGATCAGCAGTAATTCCATCGGCGTCGCGGCGAGCGCGCGTCGCGAGTTGGTTTCGATGACCTGCGCGTGCCCGCCGGGGCTGATGCCGATAAACAACTCGTCGCCCACGTGGTTGATCACCGCTTTCGTATCCTGTTCGTCCATGCTCTCTCGGCTCCTTATTTGCTCGAAGCATAACACGTGGCTCCACCACAGTGTCACTTGATTAGCTCGCCGTGCGATGCGTTCCACGCGCGATGATTGACGAGAATCTTGCTCTCGTTTCGTAGTGGGAGTAAAATGCAATCCCTTCAGTTGATCCTCGTCGGCCCATTCTTAATTTCAACCACAGGAGATTACGAGGTCATGTCAAGCAGTATAAAAATCAGACCGTCGCTCCGCAGATACGCAAACCTGTTGATGGTCGCCGTCATGCTCGGCCTGAGCGGGGCGGTCGCCGTCGCGCAGCAAGTCGAAGCGGGCGCAAAAGTCGAGCCGGTGTTTCGCGAATACAAGGGCGTCCACCTCGGCATGAGCGCCGACGAGGCGCGACAGAAATTGGGAAAGTCGCAGGAGCAAAGCGACCAGCAAGATTTCTACGTTTTCTCTGAAAATGAAGTGGCGCAGGTTTTCTACACGGAGAACAAAGTCTTCGCTATCTCGGTGATGTTCACCGGCGAGCAGAGCGGTGCGCCGACTCCTAACGCTGTGTTCGGCGGCGCGGTTGATCCCAAAGCGGACGGTTCCGTATACAAAATGATACGATATCCGAAGGCTGGATGCTGGATTTCGTATAGCCGCTCGGCTGGAGAGTCGCCGGTGGTGACGGTCACCATGCAAAAGCTCAGCCCTACCCAGCCGTAAGACCTAAAGTACAACATTTCAACACTTAGATTCTGCACGGACGACTCAAAATCCGCCCGGAAACCATCCTGCCTGTCCAAAAGCCCGCTCTGGCGTGCGGCTTGCAAGTCAAGAAGTTTGAGGAGTGCCATTGAAGGGGGCACTAACCTACCTCTCCCTTGTTCAAAAAACGAGTCCTGCGATTTAACTGATGCGCCGCGACGGAGACGGGATATGAGCCGCGCGGCGGGCGATTAATTTTAGAGTAGAGCTCATCACTGGAGGAAAGATTAAATGAGAAGACTGCAAAAAACATTAGCCATCGTAATGGTGTTCGCGCTCACGAGTTTGGGTTTGGGCACCGCCCCGGCACAAGCGCAACGCCGCGCATACAGATTGACCGACCGGCAGGTTGAACAGATCATCCGCCGCGTTGAGAACCGTGCCGACACGTTCCGCCGGAGTCTGGACGCCGCGCTCGACAATAGCCGCATCGACGGCACGCGCCGCGAAGACAACATCAACATGTTCGTCGCAGACTTCGAGACCGCGACCAACGAACTGCGCTCGCGTTTCAACGCGCGCCGGTCGGTGGCTGCCGATGTGGAGTTGGTGCTCGACCGCGCCGCGCGCATCGACAATTTCCTGCGTCGCAACGCGCTGAACACGCGCGCTCAAAATGACTGGTCGCTTTTGAGAACCGACCTCAACGCGCTCGCCAGCGCCTATGGAGTTTCGGCTAACTGGAATCAGACCGGCTCGTTTCCACCCGTCGGCAATTCGCAAAACGCTTATCGCTTGAGTGACAGGGAAGTCATGGCGATTATTCAACGCGTCGAAACCAGCACCAATACGTTTCAGACCAGCCTTGACCGCGCCCTTGACCGCAGCCGCATCGACGGCACGCGCTCCGAGGACAACATCAACGAGTTCGTTCGTAACTTTGAAAGCGCGACCGACCAACTGCGTGCGCGATTCGACAACCGTTCATCTGTCGCTGCCGACGTTGAAACCGTGCTCGACCGCGCCGCCTACATCAACGATTTCATGCGTCGCAACCGTTTGACGCGTCGAGCCGAAAACGATTGGACTACGGTTCGATCAAACCTTAATGCGCTCGCCAGCGCCTACACCGTCGCGTGGAATTGGGACAACCGGACGCTTCCCGGAACGGGCGGCACCTCCGGAACAAACGATGCGCGTTTGACGGGAACGTATCGCCTCGACGTATCGCGTAGCGACGACCCGCGCACCGCAGTCGAGCGCGCGACGAATCCGCTTCCGACATTCGAGCGCCAGCGCGTTTATGATGCGCTCTTGCGCCGGCTCGAAGCGCCAGACCAACTCGCGATTGAAAGACGCGGCTTGAATGTCGCCATTGCTTCGACCCGCGCCCCGCAGACGAGCTTTGTCGCCGACGGTCGTGAGCGGAGCGAGCAGGCGGCGAACGGTCGCACTATCCGCGTAAGTTCGCGTCTTAACGGAGATCAGTTGGTTGTTACGTCCACCGGTTTCAGAGAGAGCGATTTCACGGTCACCTTCGACCCCATCGACAACGGGCGGAGTTTGCGCGTGACGCGTCGCATCTACTCCGACCGGCTGACGCAACCCGTCGTCGTACAGAACGTCTACGAACGAACCGCAGATGTCGCACGCTTCGACATCTATAACGGTTCTTCTAATTTACCTGACACCGCGACGAACGGCGACTTCGTCGTCCGCAACGGTCAGGTTTTGCTGGCGACTCTCAACACCAACCTTTCGACCAAGACTTCGCAAGACGGCGACCGCTTTACGATGACCGTGCGCGAGCCTGCCGAGTACGAAGGCGCGGTCATCGAGGGCACGGTCTCGAACGTCAATCGTTCGGGTCGCGTCACCGGGCGTTCGGAGATGAACCTGAACTTTGACACCATCCGGCTGCGCAACGGCCAGTCGTACAGGTTTTCGGGATTAGTCGATACTGTTCGCTCGACGAGCGGCGAAACCGTCCGCGTAGACAATGAAGGCAGCGTCCGCGACGAGAATCAGACAGACCGCACCGTCCAGCGCACCGCTATCGGTACTGCGGTCGGCGCGGTGATCGGCGCGATTGCCGGAGGCGGCAAAGGCGCGGCCATCGGCGCGGTGATCGGCGCGGGCGCGGGCGCGGGTTCGGTCTATGTGCAGGGACGTGATGACCTCGAACTGCTGACCGGCTCGGAGGTGACGATTCGCGCTAGTTCGCCCAACAACAGATAAGATAAAAGTCGCTTGATCTGATCGAGCGGCTCGCAAAAAAGCCCCATCGCCCGTGAGATTTAATCACGGGCGATGGGGCTTTCTTGCGCCTCCTCGATACGGTGTGACGTTCTGAAAATTAACGAAGGAAGATCGTGTCGTAGTGGCTGCGTAGTTTGAAGCCCGCGCGTAAGTAGAAAGCTTGCGCCAGGCGATTTTGTTCGTTGACGAGCAAGCAAATCGATTTTGTGCGTGAGAGCAAGGTTCGACAGAGTTTGTAGAGAGCGGTCTGACCGGTGCCTTTGCCGCGCTCGCCATTCGCGACGTAGATGCCTTCGAGATAGATGACGCCGGGCGTGTCCGAAACGATGTCGGCCTTGAAAATCAGTTGACCGTGCTCCACCTGAACCCAGACACGTCCCTGTTCGATTCGACGCGCACACCGCTGGCGGAAGCCGACCGGATCGACTTGCCATGGATCGACTCCGCTTTCTTCCAGCGCCATCGCGGCGTGAACGGGCATGACGAGTCCGAGGTCGTCGAGTGTCGCGAGGCGTAGTTTGGTCGTCGCCGGGCTTGAGGGCTTGAGCGTCGCTTGCTGCTCAAACAGCAATTCGCGGCATAGCAGGCGTGGTGCGCTTTCGCCTTCCGCATAGTGTTTCCAGAAAAGCTCGATCTTCTCCTGCTCGCCGATGATCATGTGGCCGCATCCGCGTTCGCGCGCGAGAGCGGCGAAGTGTGTCAGCGCCTCGTCGGTGCGCGTCTCAATCAGCGTGGCGTGGCCGATGAGAGCGACGCCTTCGAGCTGGCCGTCGAGATTGCGGCAGGCGTAGAACGTCCCGCGATTGAGCACGCTTTCGACTCCGTTGTCGCGGATCAAACCGGCGAGATAAAAAGTGTGAATGGGTCGCGCGGCGAGAAACCTCAGTGCTTCGTTCGCGTGTTGGGCGGTCAGTGGCTCGACGACGAGACGATTACGCGAAGCGGGCGGCAGCAGCGTCGCCGCCGCCGTCTCTTCAATCGCGTATCGTGTGGCTGTTTGTGACATGCGGTTCACCGGAGGTCAAAGGATTGCGATTGTTTCGCTGCCGACGGGCGCGCGAGTGTTTAGAAACCGGTGTAGTCGATTCCTGTGTCAACCTCTGTCTCCAGAATCAGTGTGGCGTCGCCATTTACCGCCGCCGAATAAGCCAGCAACGTGCAGTTGCTAAGAAGCGTGCTATCGCTCATCATAATGCCGTCGCTCATTACGACGCCGTCGCTGAGCAGCACGCCGTCCGAGAGAACCACACCGTCGCTGAGCAGCACGCCCGTGCCGAGAAATAAGTATCCCTCGCTGAGCGTGATGCCGTTGCTTGTCAAAATGTTATCGCCGAGCCTCACGCCACTCGATAAGAGCGACACGTCAGAGAGCAACGCGCCGTTTGACATCAACGTCGCGTCGCCCATCAGGACGCCATTGCCATAAATGCCTTGATACTTCGTCATCAAACTGGCGCCGGTTGCGTAGGTATGGTCGAGGATGATTCCCTGAGACCAGGTGAACCGCTCCGAGCCGATACTCGTCGTCGGCGTGGGCAACGCCGCCGTCAGCATCGGTGAACCGACCAGCGGGAGCAAGGCCAAGTCTGGGCGCATGAGTTTGGCGAGTCGGACCGCACCTTCGACGTTGATCTGTCCCGCGCCCTGCTCCAGCATGTTGGCTCCCGCGAGCGGCTGCGCGGTGTACATGAGAATCGCTTTGACCATGTTGGGCGTCAATTTGGGATTGGCCTGCAACAGCAAAGCCGCTGCGCCCGCCGCGACCGGCGAAGCCATCGATGTGCCGTTCATGCTCATCATCTTTCGCTGCGGAAGCGGAGAGACGTTTGTATCGAGTGTGGGATTGAGCGTGACGAGCAGATTGTTGTAAGACTGAGCCGCGATAATCTTGTTGCCGGGGGCAGCAATTTCCGGCTTGATCAAGTTGTCGTAGTGCTTGGTGCCTTGAGCGTCAGTCCAAAAACTGCGCGTCGGCCCGCGCGAACTGAAAGTAGCAATCGAATCATCCGAGCGGTGTTTTGTGCTGAGTGTGTTTGTCGCGCCGACCGTCAGAACCGACGGTTCATTGCCCGGCGAGTGAATCTGCCCGTAAACTTTTTGGCCTTGACTGTTCTTGCCGCTGTTGCCCGCCGCCGCGACGACGACGATCCCTGCGCTGACCAATTTGCGCACCGCCATGCATAGCGGATCGTCTCTGTAAGAGTCGATCGCGGGCATCCCCAGACTCATATTGACGACGCGGATGTTGTAGGCCGCGCGGTTGGAGAGAATCCATTCGAGCGCGCCCATCACGCCGGAGACGGAACCCGTCCCTTGTGAGTTGAGCACGCGGAGATTGACGAGGTTGGCATTGGGGGCGATGCCGATATACTTGCCGTTTGCGACGCGCCCGTTGCCGCCCGCAATCGAAGCGACGTGCGTGCCATGTCCGTAGAGGTCGTCCGTGCGATTCTCGCCCGTGAAATCCTTGCTGTAGACGACGCGCAGTTGGTCGGTGGACGCTTTTTTGAAAGAGAGATGATTGGTGTCAATGCCGGAGTCGAGGATTGCGATACCGATGCCGCTGCCGTCGAGCGAATAAGATTGACCGAGGAGGTTCGCTTGCTGACGCACCAGATCGGTTCCCGTCGTCGCCGTCACATGACCGCCGAGCAAGGTCACTTCGTTGTCAGTGGAGACGTAGCGCACCTCGGAGAAGCGTCCCAATTCGTCCAACTCGCTCAGGGGCAGTTCGACCGACTGCGTGTTGAAAGTACGAAACTCTTTTTTCACGCGGACGCCGTTGCTCCGTAAAAAGATTTTCAGAGCATGGCTGATCGTCCCGTCGATTTGCAGAATAACTTTGGCGACCTCCGGTTTTCCTTTCTTCTGCTTGGGGCGAGTGCGCAGATCTGACGCGATGCGCTCCGCGCGGTCGCGGTTGAGGTGCTTGTCGTTTCTCGCATGAGCGGCGGAAGGCGACGCGAGCAGAATGCTCGCCACCAAACCCAGCACGAGCGAGCAAGTCGTTAACCATGTGGCGAAGGGGGAAGGTTTCAGGATGTTCATTCAGGACTCGGGTACCTTGTCGATAATCGTTTCTTAAAGCCTGCGAGCAGAATTAGCTCCGCACTTGTCAGTGCAACCTTTGTGCCGTTTTTGTGTTGAAGAGAAAACCGTGCGAAAACACCGGGATTTAGTCGATTGGTGGGTGTTTTGGGAGTGTCGAACGCTGAACGCGCAGGTCAGGATGATTGGGCGGGTCGGTCAAGTTGGTGTGCGACCGGGTTGATGGGTTGTGCCGAAGCGTCTGCGGTTTTCGACCGATGCGTGACTTTAGCGAATGAATCAGGAATCGCGCAAGCCTCCGGTCGGCAGCCGTGTTCACCCGGATTGTCAGATGGCGACGCGCTCCGGGTTACTGGACGGTAATCTGGCCGTGGGTGGCTTTGACCGTGATGTTGCGTCCGTCGGAGGTGATGAGGTGCACGTCCGTCTCATCGAAGTGGAAGGAACTGGTGCCGCGCGCAATCGCTTCGACTTCGATGAGCAACAGCACGCCCGCGCCAGTTATCGACGCCTCACCGCCGGGAGGCGTGACGGCGAGCAACAACAGTCCTTCCGCATCGACGTTCGGGGTGATCGACGGCGAACCGTTCATGCCCGCGAAAAGGTTGCCCGGCTTTACGGTGTTGACGGCAATGATGCGCGGGTCGAAATGAATCTTGGCCGCCAACAAACCGAGCGGCGCGTCGGTTTTCAAAACGAGTTTGAGCAGACGCTTATCGCCGACGCGCATCGACTGCTGTTCAGGAATCAGGCGGAGTTCTGCGGCACTACGCGGGGCGGGTGCGGCGGGCGGAGCCGGTATCGTCGAAGTCGGTGAGGTGCCGGAACCCGTCGCGGGTGGACGCATCTTCACGCTCATCAAGTCGATGTCTTCAACCGCGACTTCGTCGTAATCTGTACCGGTCGGGTTCACAAATGCCGCTTCAATCACTTCGGGTGAACGGCGCGCGGTGGCGACAACCGCCGGGGCGGTTATCCTGATGCGTTGCGGCGCGACCGTCGGGATGCGGGCGGTTTCTTCCGAAGTGACACCGGCGGCGGTCGATGCTTTAGGAGAAGGAATGAACGTGTGGGGTTCCTCGTACTTTGAGGGTGGCGGCGCATCCGGCAACTCAACGACCGAGTTTCTCGGCAGACTTCGCGCCGCAACCAATTGTTCCTCGTGCTCGACCTCCTGCAACATCGCTTCGAGCGTGTCGGAGGTCGGGGTTTGCAGCGTTCCGGTCGGGTGCAATTCTTCGTCGCTCGGCGAATAGACGGGGGCGCGCAGTACGTGCGGAGTGACCGC
This sequence comes from Pyrinomonadaceae bacterium, assembly GCA_041746175.1. Lineage (GTDB taxonomy): Bacteria > Acidobacteriota > Blastocatellia > Pyrinomonadales > Pyrinomonadaceae > JBGTHJ01. The sequence goes on along the minus strand of JBGTHJ010000206.1, from coordinate 40,772 downwards.
GATGACGATGTCGGTTGATTGATTGTTGCGACGCGGCGCGGTGAACAGGCGACCGAGAATTGGAACCAGCCCGAGCAGCGGCACGCCTTCGCGCCCCTTCGACTGCTGATTCTGCGCGACGCTCGCAATCATCATCGTGCGGTTGTTTTGAATCCGCGCCGTGCCGTCGATGTTGCGCTCGGTGAAGGTCGGCGTCAACGACGCCGCACCCTGATTGGTCACATCGTTCGACTTGATGCTCATCTTCACCTGTACGTCGAGGTTCGGGAAAACCTGCGGCGTAAACTCAAGCGTCAATCCCGTTTTCTCATACTGAATCACGGGGTAGCCGTTGCCGCCGAAGAGACCCTGATTGACGCCCGCCTGCGGGTTCGAGTTGTCGCCCGTCGCCGTGCCGCCGCCGAAAGCCGTCACCGCGGCGGTTTGAATCGGCACGCGCTGGCCGATGTGCGCGGTCGATTTCTCGCCGTCGAAGGCGTGAACCTGCGTCGACGCGATCAGCCGCGTCTGGTCTTTGCGTTGCAGCGCGCTGATCGACGACGCGGGAAAAACGAGCGCCGCGCCGAACGCGGTCGGGTTCGCCACCGCGCCGAGACCCTGCGTCACGACATCGCGGCTCCCGCCGAGAATGCTGAAGCCTTTGGTTAGTCCGCCCAGACTGCTGAGCGTCGATTCCGTGCCGAGTTGATTGCCGAACTGCATCAGGTCGGTGCGCGAAACCTCGTAGATGTTGACATCCATCACAACTTCGGCGCGGTCTTTGTCGATACTCCTGAGAATCTCGCCGATGAGCCGCACATTTTCAGGCGTGTCGCGCACAGTCAAGCTGTTGGTGGCCTTGTTCGGAGTTATCACGGGCTGGCGTCCGGCCTGCGGCGGAATGGCCGACTGGATGAGATTTTTGGCGTCGTTCGGATCGATGTTTGAAAGGAAGAACGTCCGCAAGACGAGTTGTTGATACTGCGGACGCTTGACTTGATCGGCGACCAGAATCGTCCGGCGGCTCAACTTCTGATAAAACAAACCTTGCGAGAGAAAAATGTAGTCGAGCGCCTGCGCCGCCGTCACATCCTCCATATCGACTTCGACTTCGCGGCGCGGAAAATCGCGGTCGAAGACGGCGTTGAGCTTGAGCTGTTTGCCGAGGTATCTGATGAAGCTTTGCAAGTCGCCGCTGTAAGTGATGACGCGTTGCGTCTCGGCGCGCAGCGGTGTTGTCGAGAGCGAGTTTTCGCTGCCCTCGCGCTGCATCGATGCCCCGCGCTTGGCCTGCGCGCCGCGTTCGTAAGCGGTCGGCGTAATTCTGGGTCGTGCCGGGATGCCGGCGGGGGCGGCGCCGGTCGATCTGGAGACGTTGCGCTCGGTTTCGCCCGACGGATTCGCGGTGTCTTCCTTCTCAAGTTGAAGACGCCTCATGCGATCCATCAACGCGAGCGCGAGTTCGTTGACGGGGTCGTAATCGTAGGCGCGGCGGAAAGCATTATACGCGCCGACGTAATCGCCGCTCTCGGCGAGCGCGCGTCCTTTTTGCGTCAACGACTGTGAGGCATTAAAAATCGCGCGACGATAGTGAAGCTGATATTCGACGTTGGACGGCTCGGAGGCGACCGCCAACGCAAACTCCTCCGCCGCGCGCTCCCACTGTTGCGCCGACTCGTGCTGCAATCCCTGCTTGTAATTTTTATCCCCCTTGCCCGCCAACGTCGTCATCGGCGCGGCGAGCAAGCACAACACCAGTACCATTGCCGTGAGATTTTTCGGCGTCGAGCATCGGGTTCGGCGGCGGGATTTCCCCCCGATCATGCACAACCTTGAAACTTGATTCCGAGGCATCGCAATGGCTGCCGGCTTGAAACGGAGGCTCGCGCGTGAGTCCGCCAACCGCGGCGCAAAGTGAAAAAATCGTGACGTCACCTCGGAAAATCTCAGCACGCTTTACCTCCAACCGTTCAGCCGGAATCGAGCAAGTGATTCTGTGAGCAACACACGGGTTATAATCCGGCGTTCGCTCGATGTTTTGGTTTCAGGTCATTCGCACATGTGAGAGGAGACGTGGCGCGGCGATGGTTCAAGTTGGCGTTTCCCGGAGGGGGGCGGGTTTTACGAACGTCGCACGGTCTGCAAACTCAAACGCGACGGATGCCACACACAGTCAAAAAGTCGATTCTGTAGATGTTTTACTGCCTCGAAACAGCAGCAAACGCATAGATTAAACAGAGTTTGTGTGAGTTTGTCAAGTGTTCAACAGCAGTCGTATGAAAGGTTAAGAGGTCGAAAAGAATGAATGATGCGCTGCCTGAGGATATCGAAGTTTATCGTGACCGGATGTGGCGGCGGGAGCCTGAATCGCGGGTTGAAAGCGCGATTGAGGCCGAAAAGTTGGTCGAGAGCGTAGGGTTTTGCTCGACGCTGACCGATTCGCGGCGACCGGGAGCTTCGCTCTACGTCGCGGTGTGCGGACGGCGCGACGCGCACATGCCGCGCAACGTGCAGAAAGACCCGGAGAGCAGTCTGGCCTGGCGCATCAAGGACGAGGTGATGGGGCGCGGGCGCGTCTACTACGCAAAGCTTGTGCGGGCGCGTTCGACGTTCATCGCGGCGGCGCTCATCCCGCACTTCAACGCCGTGTGGGGCGTGCCGCGCCGGAGGGAAAGCGAACTGTTGTCGGGGGACGCGCGTGCGATTCTGAAGGTCTTGCGGCGCGAGTGGGAAATGGCGACGGGCGATTTGCGCGAGGCGTCGGGCATCGCCGACCGCGCGCGGTTCACACGGGCGATTGACGAATTGCAGCGGACGATGAAAGTCGTCCCCGAACAAGTTTTGTACGAACCGTGGTTCACTTACATCTGGACGCTTGCCGAGGGGCGATTCGCGGAACAACTAGCGGTCAGGGTCAAGCGTCGCGAAATCGCGTTGCGGGAAATCGCGCGGGCGTTTTTGACCGGCGCCGGGATGACGGTGCGCGGCGAACTGGCGAAGGTGACAGGGCTTTCGCGTGTCGATGCCGGAGCGGGCAACCGCGCGCTGGTCAGGGAAGGATACGCGGTGCGCGCCGGAGTGGGCGTCTATCGTCTGAAGGATTTAGAGTCACGTTTTGCACGACAAGATGTTGACCGCGCGGGGACGTGAAAAGTGTTTACGATGCGGGGGGAAGACGGTCGCCCTCGCGCAACTCGTTTTCGACGTGCTGGCGCGCATCGCGTTCGGCGCGGAATGATTCGAGGGCGAGCGGAACGTGTTCCCGCATCGCGCCGAGACGACGCAAGGCGCGTTCGGTTTCGGCTTCGCTCGTGTTACGGCTGGCGTTCGCTTCGATCAAACGGAGACGTGTTTCGGCTTCGGCGCGATGGTCTGTGGCTTCGCGGAGGATGCGTTGGAGGCGTTCGCGGTCGGAGCGGAGGTCTTGCTCAAGGTCGGCGCGCCCCGCGCCGCGCAATGCGGAGGTTTGCCTGAGACGCTTCTCGACCTTGGAAGCCTCGCGGCGGGTGGTCGAAATCACGCGGGTGGCGGTGAGACGCGCGGCGAGCGTTTCGCGGTAAGCGTCGGCGAGCAGCAGATTATTCTGCTCCAACTGTTTGAGGGCGCGTCGCTCGCCTCCGGTCAACTCTGATTGAAACCACGAAAGCTCGTCGGCGGTGACGCCGTCGGCAGCCAGCCGTTCGCGCAATTTTTTCAGCCAGCTCTGACGATAGAGCAGCAGCGCGATGACGACGAACAATCCAACGAGCGACGAGAGCGCGAGCGACGTGAGCGCCAGCAACATCCAGACGGCAGCATCCGCGCTCGACATGAAATAGAGAACGAGGAAGACGAATGGGGCGGGCAGCGCGACCAGAGGAAATGAGAGCCACGGCGCCAAACGCAACACGTTGGCGAGGTGGCGGTCGCGCTTGGTCAACTTACCGATCTGGTGTGGTTCGATCATCGGTCTCAAGTAAACATTGGTCAACGTGCAGGGCAACCGTTTAGAACGTCGTCGCCTTCTCATCAATTGCGCGCTCAGAAGCAGTCAGGGATACCCTAACACGGACTCAAGCTCGATAAAAAGCGGCGCGGGCGATGCGCACCCGTCCCCCGACGGGATATAATAATGCGGTGAAAATTAGACGAGACGCGAAACGTCAGGAGATGCGATGAGAGCCGTACCGAAAAAGCTGGCGGTGGTGGTGATGGTGGTGACGACGATGCTCGCGTGTGTCGCGTGGGGTGACTCGCAGGCGCAACGACGCGAGGGCGGTGGCGACAAACGTCGTGACGGCGTTCGTTCGGTGACCATCCCGGTCACGGTGCGTCTGCCGGAATCGCGCGCGGGGCAATCCGAGTTGCGCTACATCGATACCTTAAAGGTGCTCGAAGACGGCGCCGAGCAAGAGATAATTTCGACGCGCGGCGCGACACGCGCCCCGCTCGCGCTCACCATCCTGGTTCAAGACGACCTCGTGCCATCGATCAGCAACGAGATACGGAGTTTGGCTGCTTTCATCAGGAATCTACCGGAGGGGTCGCGGGTGTTCGTCGGCTACATTCGCGCGGGGTCGCTCCAGACGCGCCAGCGATTTACGACCGATCTTGAACGCGCCGCCAAAGCTTTACGGATACCCATCGGTTCGGCGACGGCTGCGCCGTACAACCCGTACGTGTTGACCATCGACGCGCTCAAGCGTTTCGAGTCGTTGCCCGTCGGCAGGCGCGCGTTGCTGGTCATCTCGGACGGCCTCGATGTTTCGCGCGGCATCGAAAGCTCGTCGCCGACCCAGAGCATCGATCTCCAGCGCGCCATCAACGAAGCGCAGCGGCGCGGTGTCGCGGTCTACTCGATTTACGCGCCGACGGTGGGCGGCAATTTTAGTCTGGTCAACAACGGTCAGAGTTCGCTGCTGCGGCTTTCGACCGAGACGGGGGGGAAGGCTTTCTTTCAAGGCACGAGCGCGCCCGTCAGCATCGACCCCTTTCTGCGAGAACTCAATTCGCTGCTCGCGCGGCAATTTGCTCTGACCTATCTATCGACCAACACGGGCAAGGGATTTCATCGCATCGAGGTGATGTCCAACCTTCCCGAAGGCGAGATGTTGCACCCGGCGGGGTATGTGAGATAAACGCGCGGCGCTGAGGACGCGTTAAGTCTGCAAGTTGAAAAGAGACATTGCCCGTCAGTCCTAACAAGGGACGGCGGGCAATGTCTCTTTTCTTTGATCGAGGGATGACTTATCGAGCCTCGGAAACCGTCCACGATTTCGACGCGGGAGCCATCAGGCTCGCCAGTTCACGCAGACCTTCGAGATGGTTGTTGGTCAAAGCGAACTCGTTGACGCCCGCCCGCGCCGCGACTTTGCGGGCTTTGAGGAGGTTGATGAAAGCGTCGTAGTTGAGGGTCGCTTTGGTCGCGCCGTGTGGGAATCCCTGCTTGTTCGACACCGGAGAAAATCGGAGCGCGTCATCGCCGGATACCGAGTTGCCGTCGGCCAGCAGGGTCAAGCCGTTGAGGTCGATACGCGAGAGACTCAGCGGCGCAGAGAAGAAGTAGAGTTCGACCGACGGTCTGACGCCGCGTCGCGGGTCGAGGTGGATGAAGGACGCCGCCATCACGATGCCGTTCTGTTCCGAGCCGATGACGAAGGGGTGCTGGAGGGTCGTCCGCATCCCGGCGCTGTCGAGCGTGGTGACGATCTTGCCGGTGTGCTTGAAGGGCGAGGGCGGCGGCACCGGGCAGCCGCCTTTTTTGGTGCGATACGTTTGCGCGTAACCCGCCGGGGCGCAACACGCGATGAGCGCGACGAACAAAAATATACCGGCAAAATGTTTCATGGAAAATCTCCGACTGTGATTTGGGATTGTTATAGTCTGAGGTGATTGTGGGGTGAACCGACTTGCAGCGTGCGCGGAAGACAAATTCAGATCGGCGCGGCACGACGAGGGGGTAACGGGCATCGGGGGAACTCTACTCCTTCATTCCAAACGCTAGACGCTACAAGACCACCAAGAAACTTCCAGCGAAAGCTTCAGTAAAAAACTTCAACTATATGTGGAACACACCAAGATACCGATGGCGTGTGAAGGCTTAAGGCAGAAGCCCGCGCTTGAGCAAGGGCGTCGTGTGCGGCAGAAGAGACGCCCTTGCTCACGCGCGGGATTCTGCCACTTAATCCACTTCTTGGTGTGCGCTCCATATAGTTGTGAGAAAAGTCTAAGAAATGCGCTTCAGGTACGCGTCCCGTCGGCGAGGTTCAGCGGGGCTGCGGCTGACCTGTCTCCGAACTTAACACTAAACGGAGAGGGTTGTCACCTGAAATTTTTGGCACGACCAAATCCGACGTAAAAAGGGCGGCGGCGCGACTTTTAGCGAGTCGCGCCGCCGCCCGTCCATTGCCGTCAGCGTTGTTTTTATCAAACACCGATGCGCGGCTTTTAGGGCAGCGCTTCGATGTTGACGAAGAAGCGGAAGTTGCCGCGTTGCTGTACGCCGAGCAGGAATTGGACGTTGAGTGTCCCCCCCGCCGCGAGCGGAGTCGCGAGCGTGATCGTCCCGACTCCGAGCGAACTATTCAGTCCGCCGCCGAGCGCCTGCGTCGGCGGTGCTTCGAGCGTCGTGCCTTCGACCGTCGTCGTCCCTCCGCCGCCCGAGAGCATCACCATGATCTGGTTCGACGTGATCGGGCGCATGTCCGCCGTCGCCATGTTCGGGGTTGGGAAGCCCGTGATGTCAACGACACGGAAACGCAGCCGTGTGACCGGCGCGCTCGTGTTGTTGACGACGCGCTTGCGGAGCGAGAGCGTCCCGAAGGCCGACCGGTTGGGGTCGCACTCTTCGGCGTCGATGCACTGCAAGCGGACGCGGTTGGGCGGGACGTTGTTGCCGATGCCGGGATCGAGCGGCGGCAGCGCGATGCTGGCGTTGTTCTGGCGCGGGCCGTCGAGGTTCTGCGGGCCGGGTGCGCCGAGCGTCGGAGTTACGCCGAGGGTGGTTTCATTCATCGTATCGACGAAGACGAAGTCGGCGGCGTTGTCCTGCGTGTCTTGCGGCGAACCGCTCGTCGCCCGGCGGACAAAACTAGGCTGGCCGGCGGGCGTGACGGCAAGGAGGTCGGGGAGTCCCGCGCCTTCTTTGAAGAGTCCGGCAGCGGCGGCGACAAAACCGACCGAGTCGATGCGCGTCGTCGTGTTGAAGTTGGCCGTCGTCGCGGTTCTGAAGAGGGCGATGCCGCCGTTGTCCGCGAGGTCGAGTGAATAACCCACATCGCTATCCGCGCCGCGCACGGTGGGTTGGCTGGGATAGTTGTTGAGACTATAAACGAGCGTCGGGGCGGTTGCACCGTCCGGGTTGTTGGCGACGAGGAAATGACCGAAAGGTTGAATCACCGTGCCGTTCGGAATCACGGCGAAGACGGATGTGATGGCCGTCCCGTCGTTGCTCTTGACCAGCGCCCAGCCGTCGGAGTTGTCCGTCGTGTTGACGATGATCGGCGAACTGCTCGGATTGTAGAGTTCGACGAATTCGTCGCGGACGCCCTGCGGCCCGCGCAGGCGGAATTCGCTGATGATGAGCGAACCGTTGGTCACCGGGAGCGGCGAAGAAGGCCGAACGAGCGCCCACCACGTTTCCCAGTTGCCCGCCAGCCCGATGCCGAAATCACGCACCGTTCCGGCGTACTCCTGAACCGTCCAGAAGTCGGTGTCGTTCAAGGGGTCGGTTTGCGTCGCGCTGTAGTCGCCCCAACGGTTCTGGCGAGTGGCGCCCGTGCCCGCGCCGAGGTTGTAGTTGGCCTGACCGGGACGGAACACCACCTGATCGCGCAGGGTGTTAATCGGGTCGGCGGCGAGACGCATCGAGTACGCCGCGTTCGGATAGGTCAGCGGCGAAAACTTCGTGTAGCCGATGAGCACGTCGTTATTGACGTTGACGCCGATGTTGGGGAAGGCGAAGAACTCGCCGACTTGTTCAAGAGTCGTGTCGCAGGTCGGGACGGTTGAAAGTCCGGCAGAGCCGTTGTGACAATTGTTAGCCGTCGGGTCTTCGATGCGCCCGCGCTGAAGGACGGAAGCCGCGTTCGACATGCCGGTTTCCTGCGTCGGGTCGATCTGCCACCACTGAACGGCGGCGCGAATATCAGGATTAGCCGCACCGCCGACGCCGACGCCCGCCGCCGTGGGCGTCGCCGCGAGCATCACGGTGTGGGTCGTCCACAGCGAGCCGTTGCGGAGCACCGCGTTCTGGATGCGCGAATCGTTCGCCATGATGCGCGTGCCCGAAGGAAGATTAGCCGCCTGTTGGCGTTGCGGGGCGTAGCCGCCCGACGACGGGCCGATCCGCGAGGCGTTGAAACGCCACGAATTTGGCGACTGTGGGAACTGTGTGCCGACCGTCAGGACGGGCGCGGCGGGCGTGCCCGTAATCTTGCTCATGCGAAGTTGTCCGCCGGTCGAGTCCCAATCTTCGACGAGATAGACGGTTTCGGAGACGTTGTCTTCGTTGACGGTCGGGTTCATGGTGAAGCCGCAACCGAGATTGGTTTCGTCGCCCGTGCCGTTGCAGGTCGAGACGAGTCCCTGAAAAGCCGAGATGGACGTGAGCGTGTTGGCGTAAGCGGCCTGTTTATCGAGGACGAAAATGTCCGAGCGTTGGTAGCCGGTCACCGTGCCGTAGCCGAAGGTGTTGTAGTTGATGACGATCCAGTTTTTGTTAAAGCCCATGCTCGGATAGTCGATCCAGAGGCCGCCGCCAGCGGTCGAGGCCGGGTCAGCTTCGACCGTGAAGCGATTCCACATGCCAGTCGGGTCGTTCGTCTGCGAGACGGCGAATCCCGCGCCCGAGCTGATGCTCTGAGCATTAAAGGTCGAGATGAGCATGTAGCGGTCGTTGAAGCGGTCGTACATCACCTTCGGGTCGAAGGCTGAAACCGCCACGCCCTTGATCGTGACGCCCGTCCAGAAGCTGGTCATCGTCATGCGCGAAATCTGCGCGCCGTCGCGCGTCTGGATGCTCATGTTGTTGTTGGTCACGTTGACGGTGTGATTGTCGCCGATCGCGCCCATCGTGTCGGGCGGGATGCTCGTGGCGGACAAAAACTCGCCCTTGAAAGTCCGCGACGGCGCGGGCGACTGTCCGGTCGGCGAAGGCGGCGGCGCCTGTTCGCCTCCCTTACCGTCGGCGACATCTTCATCACCGCCGTCTGGCTTCGGAGCCGGGCCGTGGACGGGGCGGTCGCCGCGCGGGGCGTCGATGGCGCGAATTTCCGAGATGCTTTCCTGCGCGGGGGCGAGAGCTTCCTGCTCCGCGCGCTCCGCAAAATTGACCGGCGCGAAAGATTTAATCTCTCTTCGGGCGGGCGTGTAGACACGTCCCGCGCCACCCTTCGTCGTCGTGGTGGTGGCCTGGACGGGGCGCGCGTCGTCGGCGTCCGGCGTGGTCGCCGACGCTTTACTCTGCCGCTGTGTGGCGGTTGTTGTTGTCGTCGCGTTCGCGTCCACGGCTGAGCCGACGAAAAGGGACGGAAGCACGAGCATAAAACTAAGCAGGTAACTGGTGGCCTTGGCCGCCGCAGTAGTTCGTCTTAACGAAGCCTGTGCAGACGCGAGGGGCCGGGCCATCTGGGGTTCTTTTCTCATCACTAATTCTCCTGGATTGTTGAGACAACGCACCCGTAATCTTTCGACCAAATAACGGCGATAGACGACGAGCGGAGCGTTGTTCCGCTGCCCGGATTTGACAGGGTGTTGGTTGACCAAATACGGAAAAGTATTTCTTCTCGACTGACGGAGGGCGGGCGCGAGAATTGCGCTGCTTCTCCATCACGAAAATAAGAAGGGCGGTTAAGGTCGGAACGACCGTTGAGGACGAAACAAAGCTCGACTCGTAGTTTCATCCGGAGTCGCTGCAATGTTGCATCCCTAGCAAATACGATGCGCGATAGTAGCTCAATTCACAGTCTTCCCGCAAGAATTTCCGGCCTATTTCCAAACAAAAAAAGCCGACGTTATCGCGGGACGACCCCGGCGGACGATGCGTTCAAAAGTATCAGAACCTTTTGCGAGCCGGAGTCGGCCACCGCCAGATCGGGACGACCGTCGCCGTCGAAGTCGCCGACGGCGAGGCCGCGAAGATTCGTCCCCGCCGTCAGTCCTGACAGGAGGTTGAATCCGCCGCGCCCATCCCCACGCAGAACACTCACCTCGCTAGTGCCCGCGCCGGAGGTGGTGACGGCCACATCCCACATCCCGTCGCCGTCGAAATCGCCCGCGCCCAATCCGTAAGGGCGTTGCCCGACGGCGTATCTACGCGCCCCCGCGAAGCCGCCCCGCCCGTCGCCGCGCAGCACCGATAGCCCGCGCACGCCGTAGTCGGTCGCGAGTAAATCTGTCACTTGGTCGCCATCGAAGTCGGCAGCGACGAGCGAGGTGGGCAGCAGGCGCGCGGCATAATGAGACGGCGCGCCGAAAGCTCCCGTGCCGTCGCCCGCGATGACCGATACATCAGAAGAATGATGATTGGCGGTCGCGAGGTCGGGACGCTTGTCGCCGTTGAAATCACCCGCCGCGAGCCAGAAAGGACGCGCGCCGACCGGAAACGGTCGGCCCGCCGCAAGGGTGTTGCGGGCATCACCGAGAAAAACCGTGACACTGTTGCCCCGGTCGTTGGCCGTCGCCAGATCATCTTTGCCGTCGCCGTTGAAATCGGTGGCGACGACGGCACGCGCCGTCACCGCTCCGGCGAACTCCTGCGACTTGCCGAAGCCGCCACGCCCGTCGCCGGGCAGGACGGAGACGGTCGCCTGTCGCGGGTTGACGGTGGCGAGGTCTAAACGCCCGTCGCCGTTGAAATCACCCGCGGCAATCGCGACCGCTTCGCCGCCGCCCGGAAAGCTCACGGGTTTGCCGAACCCGCCTTTCCCGTCGCCGCGCAGCACCGTCGCGCTGCTACCGGCGGAGGCGGCCAGATCAATCCGTCCATCGCCGTCGAAGTCTCCGGTCGTTATGCCGGTCGCGCCGTCGGTCTCGAAAGTTTCGGGGGAAGAGAATCCGCCGCGCCCGTCGCCGCGCAGCACCGTCAGTTTGTTGTGCGCCACCGCCAGATCATCTTTGCCGTCGGCGTCGAAGTCGACGACCGCGACAAATGTGGCGACATCCTCACTGGCGAGTCTCAAACGGGTGGCAGTGGCGAAGTCTCCGCGACCATCCCCAAGCAGAATTTCCACCGCCGGGCTGAGTCCATCCACGATGGCTAGATCAGCGTGACCGTCGCGGTTGAAGTCTCCCTTCGCGGTGAAGAGTGGGGCGAGTGCGGTTTTGACCGCGCGGGCTGCGCCGCCCCCCACCCCCTTCGACGACCCGATGACGATTGAAACATCGCCACCGTTATAATTGGCTGTGGCGAGGTCAACATGCTTGTCCGAGTTAAAGTCAGCCGCCGCGACCGCCAACGGGTTATCGCCGACCGAGTAGTTGACGGCGGACGCGAAACCGCCCCGCCCGTCGCCCGCGAGGAAAGACAAGTCGGCGGAGCGCGCGTTGGTGGTGACGATGTCGGGTGCGCCGTCGGAATCGAGATCGACCGCGACGACGGCGAACGGTTCGAGTCCGACCGGCAGCGAGAGCGCCGCGCCGAAGTCGCCGCGCCCGTTCCCGGAGAGGACTGACGCGGTGTTGGCTTTGGTGTTCGCGGTCGCGATGTCGGCCCGCCCGTCGCGGTTGAAGTCGGCGACCGCGACCGCGACCGGCCCCGCCCCGACCGCGATATTGCCCGCTGACTTGAACTTGCCGCCCCCGTCGCCCGCAAGCACCGACACGGTGTCCGACAGATAGTTGACGACGACGAGATCGGTCTGACCGTCGGCGTTGATGTCGCCCGTCGCCACGCCGCGCGGACTATTGCCGACCGTGTAGTTGACCGCCGCCGCAAAACTTTTCTCGCCCGTGTTGAGGAAGACGGAGACCGAGGTTGAACCGCTGTTGGCGACGGCGAGGTCGGGTCGCCCGTCACGGTTGAAGTCCGCCGAGGCGACCGCCACCGGGTTGGAGCCAGCCGTGAGCGGCGCGACCGGATTGAAGAGTTGGGCGCGGGTTTGCGCGCTGGAAACTTGTGAGGCGTGCGGCGCGGCGACCGGCGCGAGAAGACTGACGAGCGCAAAAGTTAGCAGAGCCTTGTTCATCGTGTTGGAAATCTGAATAAAGGAGCGCGGTCGGGTTGGTTCGACCGCGCTCCGGGGTTGGAGTCCGCCGCCTCTTCACGTCGAAGCTGCGGCGGCGCGTTTGGTTGTTGTTGTGGCTCAACGCCGCTTGATGTTGGCGATGAGAGTCAGGCTCACGGCAGCGCTTCGACGTTGACGAAGAAGCGGAAGTTGCCGCGTTGCTGTACGCCGAGCAGGAATTGGACGTTGAGTGTCCCCCCCGTCGCGAGCGGAGTCGCGAGCGTCACCGTCCCGACTCCGAGCGTGCTGTTTAGTCCGCCGCCGAGCGCCTGCGTCGCCGGTTGTTCGAGCGTCGTGCCTTCGACCGTCGTCGTTCCCCCGCCGCCCGAGAGCATCACCATGATCTGACTCGACGTGAGCGCACGCATGTCAGCCGTCGCCGCGTTCGGGGTGGGGAAGCCCGTGATGTCAACGACACGGAAACGCAGCCGTGTGACCGGCGCGCCCGTGTTGTTGACGACGCGCTTGCGGAGCGAGAGCGTCCCGAAGGTCGACCTTGCGGGGTCGCACTCTTCGGCGTCGATGCACTGCAAGCGGACGCGATTGGGCGGGACGTTGTTGCCGGTGCCGGGATCGAGCGGCGGCAGCGCGATGCTGGCGTTGTTCTGGCGCGGGCTATCGAGGTTCTGCGGGCCGGGTGCGCCGAGCGTCGGTTGGACGCCGAGCGTTTCGTTGACCGTGTTGACGAAAACGAAGTCGGCGGCGTTGTCCTGCGTGTCTTGCGGCGAACCGCTCGCCGCCCGGCGGACAAAACTAATCTGGCCGGTCGGCGTGCCCGTGATATTCGGGATGCCCGCGCCTTCCTTGAAGAGTCCGGTGGCGATTCCGGCGAAACCGGCTGAATCCATCCGCGTGCCGTCGGCGATGTTGGCCGGGTTGCCCGTGCGGAAGATGGCGACGCCGCCGTTGTCGGCGAGGTCGGGCGTGTACATCGCGTCGCCGTTCGATGGTCTGACTTCGGTGTTCGGATATGCGTTGAGGCTGTAGGGCGGGATAAGAGTCACGCCGGGTCCCGGGTCACCGTCGGCGGCGACGTTGTTGACGACGAGGTAATGACCGAAGGGCGGAATCGTCGTGCCGTTCGGGATGGCGACGAGCGCGGTAACCGTCGTGCCGTTGGCGCTGAAGGCGACCGTCCAGCCGTCCGAGCCGTCGGTGGTCGTGACGGTCAGCGGCGACGCCGACGGGTTGTAGAGTTCGATGAACTCGTCGCGCGGGCCGTCGAGGCCACGCAGTCGGAACTCGCTGATAATCAGGTTGCCGGCGGTCGTCGTGGTCGAGGTCGGTTTGATCTGCGCCCACCACGTTGACCAGACACCGGCGAACTGGCCGGGGCCGAAGATTTCGCGCTGGAAGTCGGCGTATTCCTGAATCGTCCAGAAGTCGGTGTCGTTCGTCGGGTCAACCATCGCCGCGCTGTAGTCGCCCCAACGGATGTTGAACGGCGAACCCGCTCCGATGTTGTAGTTGCCGACGCCCTCGCGGAAAGTCTGCGAGTCGCGCACGGTGTTAACCGTGTCGGCGCCCGCGCGGAACGAGTAGGCGGTTTTCGGCAAGGTCAGATTCGAGAAGCGCGAGTAGCCGATGAGCACGTCGTCGTTCTGGTTGACCGCGATGTTTGAGTAGGCGAAGAACTGCCCCTGCGGGGTGCAGCCCGCGACCGTGCCAGACGAACCGTTATGGCAGTTGTTGGCGGTCGGGTCTTCGATCCGCCCGCGTTGAATCGGGGGCGTCCCGGCAGCATCATTCTCGATGGTCGGGTCGATCTCCCACCACTGAACGGCGGAGTGATTATCGGGGTTGACAACGGTCGAAGCGGGCGCGCCCGCCAGCGTCGGCAGGGTCGGGAGCATCACGTGATGCACCGTCCAGAGCGAGCCGTTACGCAAGACCGCGTTCTGTAGACGCGAGTCGTTGGCGGTTGGACGGTTGCCGGAAATGAGGTAGGCGTTTTGTTGCCGTTGGAGCAGGTAGCCGCCGCTCGTGCCGATAATCGGAGCATCGAACCGCCACGAGTTCGCCGATTGCGGGAACTGGTAGCCGACCGTCAAGACGGGCGCGGCGGGCGTCCCCGTGATGCGGCTCAAGCGAAGTTGGGCGGCGGTCGAGTCCCAATCTTCGGCGAGATAGAGGGTCGAACTGGTGTTGTCTTCGGCGATGGACGGAACCATCGTGAAGCCGCAGCCGAGTTCTATGTTCGGATCACTGCTGTCGAGACAGGTGTCGAACGAACCCTCGAAGTTCGAGGTGGTCGAGAGCGTGTTGGCGTAAGCGGCGGCCTTGTCGATCACGTAGATGGCCGGGCCTTGATAGCCGACAGTCGTGCCGAAGCCGAAGAGGTTGACCTGAATCGTAATCCAATTCTGATTAAACCCCATGCTCGGATAGTCGGCCCACTTGCCGCCGTCGATCGTCGCCACAGCGTCGGCGTCGATGGCGAAGCGGTTGTACATGCCGGTCGGGTCGGCGGTCTGCGAGACCGCGAAAAGCGTCGCCGAGGTTTCGTCCAGCGCGTTGGCCGTCGTGACGATGATAAAGCGGTCGTTGAAACGGTCGTAGAGCACCTTCGGGTCGAAGGTTGACGGGGGCGCGCCGCCGAGCAACACGGTCGCCCAGAAATCGTCGAGCGTGACGGTGCTGATCGTCCGACCGTCGCGCGTGTGGATGATGACCTTCTCGTTGGTCATCGTGACGGCGTGGTTGTCGCCGACCGCGCCCATCGTGTCGGGCGGAATCGAGCCGAGGAAGAGGTCGTCGGACTTGAAACTGGTGGTGACCGGGGGCGACTGCACGCCGGTCGAGATGGGTGCGGCGGACTTGGGGGCTTCGTCGCCGGTGCTGTCCGGAATCTGGATCGTCGATTCGCGTTGCGTGTAACCCTTCGGCGGATGGATCGGTCGAAGTTCACGCGGCGCGGAACTCTGCGGAGCTAACGCTGCCTGATTCGAGAGTTCCAACATGTTGACGGGGGGGAGAACCGTGATTTTCCGGTTCACCGGTTTGATCGTTTGCCGCGCGTTGGCCGTCGGCGGCGCGCCTTCCACACTAACGCGCGAAACCTTCCGTTGCGCGAAGGCGGGGGAGTTGAAGGCGAGTCCCTGAAGCAGCAGCATCAGGCTCATCGCGAAGCTGAATGTTTTGGTCATGTTTCTGATAGCCCTTAGCTGGCGAATCATAATGTTTCTCCGTAGCTTCTCCCGCCCGTTTAGCGACTCTGATAAAGACCGCGAGACCGGGCGAGAGTCAGCACTCTAGTGTTCGACGGTTGTTCCCTGTGGAGGGGCAATCCGCTTGCGTGTCTCTCCGTCGAACGGAGAAGTCGCGGCGAGGGGTTAGCTTCCACATCAGGACGCCACATAATCAACGTCGCTCACGCGACGCCATCGCGACGCTCTGCACAAAAAAATGGCTGACGGATTTATCGACAGATGTACGGGGAGCGACCGCTGCCGATGTTGATGAATGAATAAAAATAAACGAGCAGGGACGGGACAAACTCAAGCGGTTTTTCCTTGCTCCGGTTTTGTTGGTGACGTTGGCAATGGTAGCCCAAATGCGAAAATCCCGCAATGCTCTAAACCTGTAGATAGCGGGTCAGTTAGAACTTACGCCGTTGTGCCTGGTTGCGGAAGCCCGCACTTCGTCAAGGGCGCAATCGCCACCACCACCGACACCCTTACTTCGTGCGGGTTTCCGCAAAGTCGTTGAATTTGTCGTCGTCGTTGACCGGCGCGGCGCGGTTGAGCTGATGTGTCGCGCCCGCGCGCTTCAGACCTCCGCCCAGCGCAAAGTCGTCGCCGTCTACCGGCATTTTCTCAAACCCGGTGGCGCATCGAAAACGAGATTGTATGTTCCGAGCGGGCGTTCGGCGTCGATGAGCGTCACGGTGAGTTTCATCGAGCGGCCTTTGACTTCGCCGGTGTAACGCGCCCGACGACCCGCGCCGGCGCCCGCGCGCTGTCCGGTCGCGACGTTGCCGTCTTCATCCTGCGCGCTGATGCCGCTCCGAACTGGGCCGCCCGTCTCTTCTACATGCGTGCCCAAGACCTCGAAGCGACCGTTGCGGTCGAGCGTCAACACGCCGTCGATAGTTCCGCGTGCGCAGTCGAACTCGACGACCGCGCCCGTCCCCTTGACCCGTAGCCCGACGCCGCGTCCGCCCCACTGTCCCTGTTGAATCATCGCTTCTCCTGCTGCCGCGCCTGTTGGCTGCGAGCCGCCCGTTGGAGCGTTCAAAAGAATCGTCACACGGTTAAGGCTCGAATCGGTCACGGCTAAATCGAGACGACCATCGCCGTCGAAATCACCCGCCGCGATGCCGCGCGGAGTTTGCCCCGCCGCGATTCCCGGAGATACCTTGAAGGTCATGTCGCGGCCAACACCGCCGCCGCCCGCCGTGAATATTGTGATGGTGCCGGAAGCCGAGTTGGTGACGGCCACGTCTGGACGCCGGTCGCGGTTGAAGTCGCCGACCGCGACGGCGTAAGGCCGCGCGCCCGTCGGGAAGTTTGAACCGCCAGCAAAATCACCCGCGCCGTCGCCGTAGAGAAGCGCGAAAGTTTCGGAACCGTGATTCATGACCGCGAGATCGAGACGACGATCAGCGTCGAAGTCTCCGGCGATGACCGCCGTCGGGGTAGTGCCGACCGCGTACTCGCGCGGCGCACCGAACCCGCCGCGCCCGTCCGCGAGCAGCACCGACACGCTGCCCGACTTGTGATTAGCCGAGGCGAGATCGAGTCGCCCGTCGCGGTTGAAGTCGCGCGCGACGAGCGAGAACGGACGCGCCCCGACCGCGTAGGTTTTGGGCACGGTAAAACCGCCGCGCCCGTCCGCGAGATAGACCGAGAGGCTGTTGGCGGTGTCGTTGGCGGTCGCGAGGTCGAGCCGCCGGTCGCCGTTGAAATCGGCGGCGACGATGTCGCGTGCGGTGCGCGTGCCCGGCAACGAGCGCGGTCTGGCAAAAGCCCCGCGCCCATCGCCCGCGAGGATCGAGAGCGTGATGTCGCGCGGGTTGACGGTGGCGAGATCGATCTTGCCGTCGCCGTTGAAATCGCCCGCGATAATCGCGACGGGTTGCGCCCCGATGCTGTAATTAGTCGCCTTGCCGAAGCCGCCGCGCCCGTCGCCGCGCAGCACGGAAACGTCTCGCGAAGATGCGTTGGCAACCGCGAGGTCAACTCTGCTGTCGCCGTCGAGGTCTGCGATAACGATGCCGGTCGAGTCGGAGCCGACCGCATAGTTTGAAGGTTGCGCGAAGCCGCCCGCGCCGTCGCCGAGCATGACCGAGACTTCACCCGTCACGCCGCCCGCGACGACGATGTCCTTCCTCCCGTCGGCGTTGAGGTCGCCCGTCGCGACGGACAAAATTCGCGCCTCCGGGTTGGTCAACGCGGGCAGACGGGCTGGTGCGTAGCCCCCCCCGTCCGTCCGCGCGAGCAGCACGACGAGGCTTCCGTTCTCGCCGACGAGCGCGAGGTCGAGACGACCGTCGCCGTTAAAATCATCCGCCGTGCCTGAGAGCGGCGACGGCGACGGCGCGAAACTCCGTGCCGCCGCGTAGCGTCCGCCCCCCGCGCCGCGCGCGAACGTAAGATTGTTCGAGCCATGATTGGCGGTCACGATGTCGAGTTCCTTGTCACCGTCGAAATCGGCGACGCCGAGCGCGGTGGGCGTGACCCCCGTCGCGTAGTTGACCGGACGAGCGAAACCACCGCGCCCGTCACCGTCGAATATCGAAACAGTGTTCGAGCCGGAGTCGGCGACAGCCAAATCACTCTTGCCGTCGCGGTTGAAATCGCCGCTTGCGACGAAGAACGGCTCGACCCCGGCGGCGATGTTGGCCGCGCCCGGTGGCGGCGCGAAGCCGCCCCGCCCGTCGCCGGTAAGAATCGAGATGTCGCGCGATTTTGAATTGGCCGTCGCGATATCAAGCCGCCCGTCGCGGTTGAAATCGGCGAGCGCGAGCGACACCGGCAATGTGCCGACCGCAAAGTTAGACGCCCGCGCGAAACTGCCCGCGCCGTCGCCCGCGAGAATCGAGATGTTGTTGGAAGCGCCGTTCGCAACGATGAGGTCGAGACGCCCGTCGCCGTTTGAGTCGGCGGCGACGATGGCGCGCGGGGCTTTGTCAGTAGGGAAATTCCCGGCGGAGGTGAACGCTCCGCCCACGCCGCCGAGAAACACCGACACGTCGTTCGAGACGCGATTGGCCGTCGCGATGTCGGCGCGACCGTCGCGGTTGAAATCTCCGACCGCGACCGCGACCGGCTCAACTCCCGTCTGCAAACTCTGGCCGGGTAGAAAAGCCGGTGCGTCGGCGAGCGACCCCGCCAACAGACGCGGCGCGATGGTCGTGATTATCAAAAGCGATAGGCCGAGCGTGAACCTGAGGCGCGGGGCGGAACGAAATGGAAAATTCATTTTCGGGCAGTACGTCGGTTTTCTGAACGGTCGCCGGTTGCGCAGCAGGGGAGCGCTGGTCAGCTTATGAAGCGGAAGCGCGAAAGTCAAATTCCTGTTTGTCGCGTCCGATCCAAGCGCCGCCCGTCAACACGGGGACGGCGCTTGGATCGGTTGCGCCACATCGCAAATCGAACTAGAAACGATAACGGTAACGCGCGGTGACGCCGCGACCGGGGCCGTCGATACCCCAACCGGGATTGCGATGACTCTTGTCGGCAATGTTCTCGAAGTCAATAAAGATTTCCTGCGTGTCGCTGAAACGGTAGCCGCCGCGCAGGTTGACCAACCCATAACCGGGGATGGCCGTAAACAGCGGCGCGGAATTGACGCCGACACCGAGCACGCGGTTCTGCACTTGCGCCAGCGTCTCACCCGTCGCGATGAGGATGCCGCCCGCCGCGCCGCACTGTCCGTTCGCGCCTGCTGTCGTCAAACCACGCACGCACGCGCCGCGCCGGAAAAAGTTCTGGATGTTGGTGCGCGAGCGCGTCGCGCCGGTGCGGCGGTCGGCGAGGTCGAGCGTCGAGAGACGGTCTTGACGACCCGCGAGCGTCGAATAAGCTTCGACCCAGAAGCGTCGGGCGGGCGGCTGGTAACGGAGACGTAAAAAACCGAGTTGGGGCGGGATGCCCGCGCCGCCGAGGTTGGGCGCATCGCCCGTCTGCTTGTCTTCAGCGCGCACGAAACTGTAATTGCCCTCGAAGTTCCACGCATTGGTCACGCGCCAATTGAGCGTGTATTCGAGTCCCCTGAGCCGCGTCGCGCCGAAGTTGGCTTGCACGAGCACGGGCGAAGTCGAGAGCGGGACGAAGACCGCGCCACTGTCGGTTTGACGCTCGACCACCTGACTGCCGAGCCGCAACCCGACCGCGCCCGGCGGCAGAATCAACGTCTGACGGACGATGGTGTCGTTGTAGTCGAGCAGATAAACGGTCAGGTCGGTGTCGAAGCGCCCGCGCCGGAAGTGAAAGCCGAGATCGACGTTGTTGGTCGTCTCCGAGGCGAGCGGGGCGACGGGGAGTCCGGTCGAAACCGCATTCTCGTCGGCGGTCGTGCCGAGCGTCGCGTTCAATCCGGCGATGTCGGCGGTCGCCACCTGAAAACCGACACCGACCAAGCCGAGCGAGCCGAGCGCGGTGATGTTCGGCGCGCGAAAGCCGCGACTGTAATTAAACGACACGTTCAACCCGTCCGCGACGGTCGCCACCGCGCCGATGCGACCCGAAAAATCCGAGACGCGCAGAGAGTCGTCTGGAAACAACGGTTGGCCGTCGACCAACGGGCTGTTCTCCGCGCGCGACCGGTACGAGGCGACGTTGTAGCGGAGCGCGCCGCTCAGTCGCAACCGCTCACGAATCAACTCGTGCGAATCCTGCACGAACACTCCCGCAAGGATGTAACGCGCGCCGTCGGGGACGCGCGGGCGCGTCAGCCTTACCGTTCCGGACGCAGGGTCAAAAGTGTAGGACGGCGCGCTCACGCGGTCGCGGTAGATGTCGCCGCCGATGAGAAAAGTGTTGCGGCTCGTCAGTTGTTTGTCGAGAAAGAAGTTGAAGCCGAAGGTCGAGGTGCGCTCTTTGTCGTGCGTGATTCCGGCGAGCGGATTACCCTGCCCGCCCTGATTGACGCGCTCTTCGCGCTGGCTGATGTAGGAAGCGGTAAACGAACCGTTGTCGAAGAAGCCGAAGCCCTGCCTGACGTAACGCAGGTAGCCGAAATCGAACATCAGGTTGCGGAGGTCGGCAATTAAGTTGCCGTCGCCGCCGAGCGTCTGGTCGTAACGCTTGCCCCCATCCTGCTGGCTGCGCTGATAGCGAAAAGTGATTTGCTGGTCGTCGCGCGGCGCATAGACGAGGTGGAGCGTCCCGCCGTACTGCGTGAAAGCCGTATCGGTCAGGCGCGTGCCGAACACGTCCGACGGCAAGCCGAGAAAGCGCGTGACCGCCGCGTGACTGTCGATGCCATCGCCCGCGCGCAGCGTGTTGACGCGACGGCTGTTTGCGTTGACGAGTACGCCGAAGCGTCGCGTGCCATAGGTCAGCAACGTGTTGCCGCCGTAAGAGAGGTCGGCGCTGCTGAAAAAGGTATTGACCTCGCCGCGCAGCACGGGCGTATCCGCGCCAAATTCAGGTGTCCGCGAGATGAGATTAACCGTGCCGCCGAGCGAGTCTGAACCATACTGCGCGCTGTTCGTCCCGCGCAGGATTTCGACCGAACGCAACGAGCTGGGTTCGTTCAGGTTGAAGAAGGTATTGATGCCGCCGCGCTGCGTCGATTGGGTGAGGCGCACGCCGTCCGTGTAAACTCCAACTTCGGTCAGACCGCGCACGACTACCGCGCCCACGGTCGGGCTGGTGCGCTGTACCGCGACTCCGACTTCTTCCTCGGCCACCTGCGCGAGCACGCCCGTCGCGCGTTGCAAAATCAACTCGTCGCTGATGACGTTGACCCGTTGCGCCACGCGGTCGATGTCTTGTGCTTGTCCGGCTTCAGCCGTCACCGTCACTTCTTCGGAGAGCGCGCCGAGTTCGAGTTCGATCTCGACCTCGCTGACGCTCCCCGACTGCACCGTCACCGCTTTGCGCCCGTTGCCGAAGTCTGTGCGGCTGACGCGGATTTCGTACGAGCCGGACGGCACCTCGGAAAAACCAAAACGACCTTCCGGGTCGCTTGTGGTCGTATCGAGAAGCGCCTGCTGCGGACTGATGAGCATCACCCGCGCACGGCCAACGACCGCGCCCGTCGAGTCTTTAACCATGCCGGAGATCGACCCGCCGCGCGGACGCTGCTGCGCGCCAAAAACCGGCGTGAACGCGATCATCGCCACCAGCGCCGTCGTCACTATTTTCCAAGGGGCGAACATGCTAAACAACTTCATCAACACTTCCTGCTTTCATATAAAAACGGTCGAATCATCATTCAAACGGTTCTTCCAGAGTAAACCATCGGTACCGTGCCAGCAAGAAAGCGCTCTGCCCCAAACGCCCCCCTCCTCCGAAGTCATTTTAAGAGCTTCGGAGTGCGAAAAAAAAATGATTGAATGTGCCGGTCGCGGGGACTATACTGGCCGCCACTCCAATCGCATCCAACGGGCAAACGACAACATCGGGAGATTTAATCATGAGAAACGGGCTTGCCGGATACGCTATCTATTCCATCGGCTTCGCGACGGTCGCCTGCTTGTTCGCGTCGGCGTTAACGATTCAGGTGCCGGCACAGCAGGGCAGCGGGCGGGGAGGGCCACCGGTCAGTCGCGGACTGTCCGAGCGCGACCGTAATCTGCTCGACCGCGAGATGCAAATGAACGACATGATCAGGGACGCGAATCGTCCTGCGCCGGAGGTCGAACGCCGTCTGGCGTTGTCGCAAATCGCCGAGGACTTCAAGCGCATACAGGTCATCAACAACGACTTGATGCTCGTCGTGATGTCGAACCCCACCCTCGACTATAAACGCATCTCGGATGTCACTACGGAAATAAGAAAACGCGCGATGCGTCTGAAAGAAAATCTCATCCTTCCGCAAACACAAACCCCGGCTCAGGAAGCCCAGCAATCCCCCTCGCTGCGCAAGTCGCGCTCTTTGCTCGACGAACTGATGAGCCGCGCGCCCGACAACGGGCAGATGAAAACCGCGCTCGACACGCTCGACACGCTCATCATGGGATTCGTCACCAATCCGGTCTTCAGAAATTCGGGCACGGTGGTTGATGCGCGGATGTCGGCCAAAGCCAATAACGACCTCGAAGACATCATCGAACTCAGCAACTCGATCAGAAAAGGCGCCGAGCGAATGAGCAAAGTCAACGGCAAGAATCGCTGAACGCGCCACCACAGACCGCCCGTAAATGAATGACGGCCACCTCGTTAAGGGTGGCCGTCTTTGTTGGAATGGATGGGCGGCTAGAGGGGCTCGAACCCTCGACCTCAAGAACCACAATCTCGCGCTCTAACCAACTGAGCTATAGCCGCCGCAAACTTTCAAAGCTTCCCCGGCGCCGAAAGTCTCGCACCGCACCATCGCGCGCTAAAATTTCCAGCCCCGACGGTTTTCAATAATAACGGAGAAATCCCTCGACTGACAAGCACGCCCCGGCGCACGAACAAGAAATACCCCCGGCTGGGCTCGAACCAGCGACCCTCTGCTTAGAAGGCAGATGCTCTATCCACTGAGCTACGGGAGCCGAGTTTTCCGACGCGCTGCGATGTTAACATGTGCCCGTCCGTCGTCGTCAACCGCGCGACCCTCCGGCGGTTGAGCGTTCCACGAGTGGCGGTCAGGGCATCGTCCAAACCGCTTGCCACGGAAGCTCGCGGGCTGTGTTAAAGTGCCTCCCAAACTTTTGCCGGGAGCCAGGATGAAAAAGGATTCTATCCGCTGGATGGCGCTGTTGGCCGTAACGATCATCGCGCTGTACTTATGCTGGAAGATGTTGCAGCCGATCATCGAAGTCTTGTTGTGGGCGGTGGTGCTGGTCATCGTCTTTCACCCGATTCATCGGCGCATCGTTGCGCGCACGGGTCGCCCCGGCTGGAGCGCGGTCATCTCGTGCCTGTTGGTGATGGTCACACTTCTGCTGCCGCTCTCGCTCGTGACGTTTGCCGTCGTGAAACAACTGGCCGGAGTCGCGCGCTACGTACAGGAGAATTCTGCCACCCTATTTGACCCGAACTCGCCCTCCATCGGACGCCTCTACAGTTGGCTCGAACAGTATGTTCCGGACCTCGGCCAGACGAACCCCTCCCAGTTTCTCGCAGAGCGTCTGCAAAATTTGAGCGGGATGATTGCCGGACGCACCATCGGGTTCGTCGGCGGCGCGGTCGGTTTCATCATTGAAATCTTTTTCGTCATCTTCACGATGTACTATCTGTTCCGCGACGGCGGACGCCTGAGTCGCGGATTGCGCGAGGCACTGCCGCTCGACGCCACGCAGTCCAGAGAGATTCTCGAACGCACGCGCGACGTGATCAGCGCGAGCGTCTACGGCGTGCTCGTCATCGCCCTCATTCAAGGGACGCTCGGCGGTTTGGCGTTCTGGGCGCTGGGGCTGCCGTCGCCGTTGTTGTGGGGTGTCGTGATGCTGCTGCTGTCGATGATACCAATGGCCGGGTCGTTCATTGTGTGGGTTCCGGCGGCGATTTTTCTCGCGGCCAGCGGCGAGTGGGGAAAAGCCATCGCGTTAACCATCTGGGGCGCGCTCGTCATCGGCTCGATTGATAATTTCCTGCGCCCGAAACTGGTCGGCGACAAAACCAAACTCCACGAACTCATCATCTTCTTCTCGGTCATCGGTGGACTGCAAGTGTTCGGCGTGATCGGCCTCGTCCTCGGCCCCGTCATCGTCGCCATCACGCTTGCCCTGCTCGATGTGTTGCGACGCGCGGGCGAAAACTCTCCAAACTCGACTCTTACACCCCCCGGCGAAACTCTCGACCTTCAAGAGTAACTTCCTTACCAGTACGCTCAACTCTTCGATGAAAAAATCAAATGCCCGCAAAACCTTTGACAATGCCGACAGCAGAAGAGAACCCGTGGCAAACGCTCGCGACGAAAGAAGCTTACGACAACGCGTGGATTCGTGTCCGCGAAGACGCCGTCATCCGTCCTGACGGAGAACCGGGCATCTACGGCGTCGTCCATTTCAAAAACGTCGCTATCGGTATCCTCGCCGTCGAAGACGATGAGATTTATCTCGTCGGCCAGTACCGCTATCCGCTCGAAAGCTATTCGTGGGAGATTCCCGAAGGCGGTTGCGCCGAAGGCGAAAATCCGCTCGCCGCCGCGCAACGTGAACTTGAAGAAGAAACCGGCCTGCGCGCACGCAATTGGACGAAACTAGGAGAAGCGCATCTCTCAAACTCCGTCGGCGACGAGCGCGCCATCTGGTTTGTCGCGATGGGACTAATGCAGGGACTTCATCGCCCTGAAGGCACGGAACGACTCGTCGTCCGCCGCGTACCTTTCGCTGAAGCCCTCCGCCTGACGCTAACGGGAGAAATCACCGACGCCCTCTCCATGCTCGCCATCATGGACTACCAACTCCGGCAGCAAATGTTCCAGCGGCGGGGGTGAGATTTCGAGGCGACTTGTCACGACGCAACAAGACCGCTAGCCGACGGGGGCCAGCGGTCTTGGGTTGAGTATTATTTACTGTGTGGAACGGATCAAGCCGCGCGAATATCGTCGTAAACTTCGGCGAAAACGCGCCGACCGTTCAGCGCATCGTCGATAATTTCGCGCACAGCGGCGACATCCGGATTAACGTCCATTCGATCACAGGCGCGCAAGTGGCGCAGTATGCCTTCGGTGGCGATGTCGAGGGGCGTTCCGCTCAATTTGGAATAGCGGCGCGCCTGGATGTGGTCGATTAGTTTCAACCGCTCCTCCAGCGGCAATGTTGTGTTGAATGTCACTTTCCTGCTCTCCTTCAAATTATTGCGGCCCACTGAAAAATTGAGTACCGGGGGCGCTTGATTATTACCACTTGAACAATTTTAGATGCTGCAAACTTATTCCTGGATGCGTTTCGGTTGCATTCCAGTAATTTTGCTCAGACCGACACACCTCCGGGCAAATCTCGTCACACCTAGTCTGTAAGGTGGGGGGGTCAATTTGAACGGGGCAGTCTATATGAATTTGAAAAAAAATGCTAGACAAATTTTAGGCCATCGTCTGGGCTTCGCGGTCAAAGCTTTGGGAGCCGACATTCCTTCGCACGATACTCGTAAACATCAAAATTCTCCGCATTTGCGCGTCAGCCTCGAATATTTCGACCGGATGCTCGATTATCTTTCGGAGAGTCGCATCGGCCTCTATCGTCTGTCGAGCGAATTTGCACCGTTTCTTACGCACCCCGACCGCCCGCAATTTCATCGCCAGATCGAGGAAACTCAAGCCGATATCGCGAAATTAGCGGAAAAAATTACAAAAATCGGCGTACGACTATCCTTCCACCCGTCACAGTACATTCTGTTGAATTCGCCGGATGAAGCTTTGACTGAACGCTCGGTGCGAGATTTAGACTGGCAGGCGCGTCTGCTCGAAATGTTCGGTCAGGGACGGGAAGGGACTGTGGTGCTGCATTTGGGGGGTGTTTACGATGACCGCGCGGCCTCAATCGATCGTTTTTGCCAGCGTTATGACCAACTACCCGCACACATCCGGCGTCATTTGGCGCTGGAAAATGACGACACACGCTTTTCCGTAGCCGATGTCTTCAAAGCACACGAGCAAACCGGCGTGCCGGTGGTATTCGATTTTCAGCACCATCATTGCCTGAATCCTGAGGGGATGGGACTACGCGAATCGATGGAGCGCGCCATCTCGACGTGGCCTGAGGGTATCGTCCCGAAAGTTCATTTTTCCAGCCCACGGACGGAATTGCGGACGGTCGAACGCAAAGTGAAAGGGAAAAAGGTCGCCAGTTTGCAGCCGCCTCTGACTACCCAACATGCTGATTTTATTAACCCTTTCGAGTTTGCCTATTTTTTGCGGGAGACCGCCGGGTTGTCCTTTGACGTAATGCTCGAGGCCAAGGCGAAGGATTTGGCGGTGCTGCGTCTGTGCGGAGAGTTTGAAAAGCGACCGTGGTTGCTCACCGCCGACAAGCGATCTGACGGGCGTGCAGCGACTGTTTGAGGTTCAGCCGTTGCGAGTCAGATGCTGTAAACGCATCGCCGCCTGCGATTGGCGCGAGATGCTGCGCGCAAACGTCGCAAGCGGCGCTTTTTTGTGCGTATCGAATCTAAGAATGACTGGCAATCTGGCTACTACTTTTTCGGCACCACGTTATCTTTCAAGCCTTTGCCGACGCGGAATTTAAGCGTGGTTTTAGCTGGAATTTGAATGGTTTCACCAGTTTGGGGGTTGCGACCTTCGCGCGCTTTGCGCTCGGAGAGAACCAATTTACCGAAGCCGGGAAGAACGAACTCGCCGTTCGACTTGACCTCACCGCTCGCGAGGTTGGCTAACTCCTCGAAGATTTCTTTGACCTGCGCGCGTTTCAAATCAAACTTCTCGGCGAAATGATTAACCACTTCGGATTGGGTCATGCGTTTTTTTGGTGGATTGGACGCCATGGCGTGGGTGACTACCTCCTGCAAAAAAAGAAAAGTTGAAGAGCTTACACCACCACATATATCACACAGACCGGCCTCGCGTCTGCAAAAAAAGCCAATTATTACTGTGATAAAACAAAAAAAGACTATGGAGAATAATCATTAACAGTTTTCAGTTTGAAACCGGTCAAGTTCTGTTTGTCGCGTTGGGGGCGAAGCGCCAAAGCGACAACATTTCTTCGATATAACGCCCAAGACCGATACCATCTGATTCGTCGATGACTGTTTGGCAGCGCCGATCAAGAATTGTATGAGATGGTCGGGGCGGAGTGATTCGAACACTCGACCTCTCGGTCCCAAACCGAGCGCACTACCAGGCTGTGCTACGCCCCGACTCGCGGAAGAATACCGACAGAGACACCTGAACGCAAGCGTATTGCGGTTGAGGCTCACAACTTTGCGCCCCCGGAGGACGCTAATCACTAGCTGCGAAAATTTTGTTTGTGAACGGAGGTGGAGGCAAGGGCGCTGTGTAGTTTAGACAAGGACGCGCGCGACACGCACGCGCCCTGTCTATCAGGGTGTGCGACTTATTTGGTCATTCCCGTACAGCAAGAACCGCCCGCCCCGCAGCAAGCTCCACCGGAACAGCACGTCGCCTCTTGTCCGGGTGCGGCGTGCGCGGCAACCTGCGTAGCGGTCGGTTGTTCGTCCGTTTTATGAGCGGCGCAGCATGTTTTATTGCCGACGGCGCAGCACGACGCGCCGGTTTCGCAACAACCGGCTTCTTTGGTGTCCGACTCCGCCGTCTGTGTTGCGGTATGGTTATGGTCTGCCATGTGCTTGGTCGGACACGAACCGCCTGCGCTCGAAGCGCAGCAAGTTGCCCCGGAAGCGCAGCAACTCGCGTGTGCTTTATCTTTGGCGCAAGACTGCGTCGTGGATTGAGCGCCGCCGCCGCTTGCCGCATAGACGACTCCGGCCAAACCAAGCGCGATGGTAAATGCTAAAATTTTGATGCTTCTCACGAGTTGACTCCTAAATGGAAAAGTAGACCTTGATATAAAATATTGAACCGGACTCTCTTTGTCCAGCACAGCTTGCACGAAAAGTTTGCACACTCTTTGACGCGTAGGCGATGGAGAGTGCCTCGTCGTGGTTTTAGACAACGCTTTGTTTCGACGGGGGTCGGAAGTCCTTCGGCACGTCTTCGCGGAGAAATTCGAGCGCGGCGCGGAGGGCGCGAGAGCGGTGGCTGATGTCTTGTTTGACCTCGCGCGGGAGTTCGCCGAAAGTTTGCGTGTAACCGTCTGGGACGAAGATGGGGTCGTAGCCGAAACCGTGCGAGCCGCGCGGCGCGGTCGCGATTGTCCCTTCGCACGTTCCCGTGAATGTGTGCGCGTGTTCGCCGTCGGGGTTAAAGAGGGCGATGACGCAAACGAATCGGGCGCGGCGTCGGGCATCGGTGGAGCGTTTGAGTTCGACAAGCAGGCGGGCAGTGCGTTCGGCATCGGAGGCGTTCGTTCCGGCGTAGCGCGCCGAGTAGACGCCGGGCGCGCCGCCGAGCGCGTCAACCTCCAAACCAGAATCATCGGCGAGCGTCCTCACGCCAGTCTGCGCAGCGTAAAGACGCGCCTTCAACAGCGCGTTTTCCGCAAAGGTCGCGCCCGTCTCTTCGACTTCCGTCGTGTCGGGAAACTCCGCGAGATTCAGCACGCGCAATGGTACGCCGTCGAGCAATTGTGCAAACTCGCGAACCTTACCGAGGTTGCGTGTGGCTATCAACAGTACGGGCTGAGAAGTTGTAGTCAACGGCAGTCGCTCCTTAGAATTTCACTCGCAAGCAGGTTGAGCAGGTCGCTTGCCGCTCGTCGTGACACAAACGCGCGGTCGTCTTCGTTCAAGAATCGCGATGGGGCGCCGCAAGTTTTTTTGCCAGACGGCTCGTTTCAAGCTTACAATCTCGCGGAGTGGCAGGTCACGCGCGCGAATGTCAGGAGCGGGCCTTTGGAGAGATAAACTTGAAAAGCATCTCAAACTTGGCGGAACCGACGCCGGAAGACGGGACGAAAAAAGCCTCGCACCCGGTCGCGCCCGGAGCAAACCCGGCTAGTCGCGACGACGGCGACCCGTACGAGCGCGAGTTGGCGATGCGGCTACACGCGCTGCGGTGCTTTTTCAACACAAGCAACCAGCCATTCGCGGAGTCGGCGCGGGCTACCATCTTGCAGAGAGACTTCACTCCTGAAATGCTCATCGTGCAAGACGCGCTGTTGCGCTCTTCACAACTCATCCACGGCCTGATGGATGACCCCGACGCGGCATCTCACAACACCCGCCCGGTTGAGATAAGCCTTAAGCAGCGTTCAACTGAAGACCTCCGAAGTCTTGATACGAGCGGGGCGGAGTCTTCGCTCGACTTGCTGGCGGAGATAGTCGGTGATGCATGGACGGTTTGCAAAGGACTACTCGTCGCGCCTGTCGTCAGTTTCCACACATGGGCGAGCTTCGGAAAGAGCGTCGGGCGTCAACTTGAGTCGTCGCGGGCGGCGGCACGTCTGATGCGCGGAGCACGACCGCACACGGAAACGAGTCTTCACCAATCGTTGCGCGCGATGGTTGAACGGGTCGCGCCCGACGCCCTGGCCGGAGACTTGCTGCTCATCTTTATTGGCTTGGCGCGTCTGCTCGAAATTCTCCGTTACGTGCTGGATTCGCTACAGCACGACCAACCGCTCAAACAAACGCTGCCCGTCTTCGCGCTCGTGCAAGAGGAGGCGCGGGGTCTGCTCGAACTGATTCAGACGCGCACGCTGCGCATCGAAGACCTCGACGAGGAGGTCTTTAACGCGCTCGACGGTACAAGCTACGCGATCGGCATGGAGCTTCGCAAAACCTTCGAGCACGAACTATCGGGCGTCAGCAGTTTGCGGCAAGCCCCACTCGTCTACGCGCGCATCGAAAACGCGCACGGGTTGCTCCGCGACTGCTTTCAACAATCAACCGTGGCGCTCGCGCAACTCTTCGACCCGACGCTCGAAGGCACGCGCCTCTTCGCCAACTTTCAAACCAAACTCGACCAGTCGCTGCATTTGCGCCGCGACCTGTGGATGTTGCTCGACGCCGTTCGTCGCGCCGAGAAGGGTGGCGGACGGCGTGGGAGCACGCCGCTTATCGAGCGACTCGTCGTGTTTCGTCAAGGCAGCCTGCGATATTTGATGTACAAAGACCGCGAATCATTCGAGCGTTTTCTTGAAGAAGTCGGGGCGGCGACACGCGGCAAGACCGAACTCGCGCCGGTGCTTCATCGTTTCGCCGCCTACCTCGAAACGCTTTTCGGCCAGGTCAACATGCGAGCCGCGCTCGCCGCACATCCGTTCGATCCCACCGCCGCTGAAGAATAATCGGCTGACTTTACAAAATCAGTTCGCATCACGCGCGTCCGGTTCGGAACTTGAGGCGAAGCGTTCGAGGAGCGTTCCGAATTGACCGAAGGACGAGCGCGTCTTTTTCTCGAAACCGTCCGCGACGAGTCGCGTCTCGCTGACGGCATAAGGTTGTTGCGCGAGCACAGTCTCGAAGGCTTGGCGGGTCGATGCGTCGGCTTCTTGCGCGGCGCGGCGTCCGGCGAAGTAGAGGATAAAGGCGCGCGCGAAATCCGCGTCATCGGTGAAGGTCACGGCGGCGGGGGGCGCGGGATTGGATGTTGAGAACGTCGCTTTCTTGAAGTCTTCGGAGACGGCGAGCGTGCGCGCGGCGGCGTGTGCTTCGAGGCAGCGACGGACGTTCTCAGTTCGTCCCATGATGAGGCGGTCGGCGACGAAGGCGGCGGCGCCGCGCTCGTCGTCGGTCGAGACGAGCAGTTCGGCAGCGCCGACGCGGGTCGCGCGTGCACCGTTGCCGAGATGTTTGCGGACTTGTTCACGCAGCGCGTCGCGGTCGCGCACGATGACGATTGTGACGGTGCTGGCGCCCCCGTCGTCGAGTCGCGCCGTCGACATCTCGGTGCCGACGGCGACCAGAAATTCGCGCGGCGTTTCGATGCCGTAGGGCTTGAGCGCGGATTCGAGTAGCAGCACGGCGAAGGGCGCGGTTAGCGCATCGAGTTGGGAAGAGATGACGGCGTTGAGTCCGCGCCACGCGGCGGCGGGTTCGCGATAGTTGTAATGTGTGAATTGGTGGGTGTCGGCGGGGATGAAACCGGCGGCGCGCGGTGTCGCGTCGGTGGCGACGGCGAGCGGGTCGCGTAGGCGTTGCGCCGTTCCGTTTGGCAGCGAAATAAAATAGGTGTCCTCGACCGCGCTGGTTTCAACCCGCGCGCTCCATGCCGCGCCGCCGAGAATCCGGTTGGCGAGTTGCGGCAGCACTCCCGC
Organism: Pyrinomonadaceae bacterium; assembly: GCA_041746175.1. Taxonomy (GTDB): domain Bacteria; phylum Acidobacteriota; class Blastocatellia; order Pyrinomonadales; family Pyrinomonadaceae; genus JBGTHJ01. The sequence goes on along the minus strand of JBGTHJ010000206.1, from coordinate 9,695 downwards.
CGCGACGCTCTGCACCGATGAAGGGAGTTGTTTGACGTAGGGCAGCGCGGCCACTTCGAGAAGCTTCGCGGCGTTGCCCGGCGGGATGTAGCCGAAGGTCAACGCGCCGTCGGCGCCGACGCGCGCGCGCATGTTGTCAATCTCGCTATCGCCCGCGAGACTTGGGCGTTCGCCGCGCCGCACCGCCAGACATGCCTCGACCGCCGACTCGTCGTTGCCGATGATCGCGACGCTTTCGACCAATCCGACGACGATTTTACGACGCGCGTCGGTGGGTGAAATCCACGTGATGCGCAGTTCCTCCCCCGACTCGTTGCGTTGCACGAGCGGCGAGCCGTAGGCGCGCCGGGCGAGGTCGCCGACCAGTTTTTCAAGCGCCGCTCGCGTGCGCGCCGCGCCGGTGTGAGTTTCGACCACGAGCGCAGCGCGCGGCACGATGCGCAAAGTCGAACCAACGGCGCCTTCGTCATTGGCCGATGCGTCGAAGCCGAGCACCGTGACCGCCACCTGCGCGCGCACAAGCACGACCGTTTCTGCCGAACCGATGCCCGTCCAGGCAGCGACGCGGCTCAGCCAGCCGACACCGCCGTAGTCGGACTTGATCCCGGCGGCGGGGGCGAGTCGCTGCCACGAGTCGGTCGCAGTAACCGCGCCGACGATCTCTGTCAAGCTGTTTGCCTCGACGTAGACGATTGAATCCGCCGGAACGTATCCCGCCATGTCCACATGGCGCGGACGATTCCACCAGAGCCACGCGCCACACAGCAATCCGAGCGTGAACGTAATCAACAAAAGTTTTCGACCGGTTCCCATGCCGACCATCCTAACGTCCGCGATGATGGCGAAGCAAGAAGGGCGCGCTCACGCCCCAGACAACACTTCTGCCAGCATCGAATTTGGCGGCGTGATGGTGCGCCACGCGCGCCGGGGCGTCGATTGCTGGGAGCATCCGTCTGTGTTAACTTGAGCGCGGCTAATTGCTCGGTTTGGCAAGTCGGGCGAATGCGTAAACCTACCCGAATTCTGAAAGCGAAACGGCTTATGACTTATCGCGAACTGCGTGCTCAATCTCAGGCGCAATCCGACTTCGATCAGTTTTTAGACGAACTCGGCAACGCCCTCACCGAAGGGCGACGCGACCCCAACGACGTGGTGCGCGACACCCTTTACCAACTCTATTTCGGAGCCGGAAATTTCAGAGACAACAACAATACAGCCATTCCAGACCTCGGCAATCTTTCGCCCGCCGCCCGCGCCGTGATCCACAACTTCGACCCGCGCAACGTCACGACCGAGCCGGAGCATTACCCCGACATCGACGCCGCCGCCTACGCCGAACGTAAGCCGTTCGTCTGGCTGTGGCAGATGTTCGACCGCTCGCCGCTCGGTTTGAACGCGCTGCTCGGCCACCGTCTCCGACGGATGCTCGCGCCGCTCGTGTTTCGTCGCGTCGGCGAAAACTTCAAGTGCTGGCACTTCGTCGAGTGGAGCTTCGGCTACAATCTCTCGTTCGGCGATAACGTCGTCGTCCACCGCTACGTGCTGCTCGACGACCGTGGCGGCATCGACATCGGCAACAACGTCTCCATCTCCGACTACGCCAACATCTACTCTCACACGCACGATATCGTCGATATCGACAAGGTCGCCAATCTCGCCACGCGCATCGGCGACGGCGCCCGTATCACCTATCACGCCACCGTCCTCGCCGGCACGCAGATCGGCGAACAGGCGATGGTCGGCGCGAACGCGCTGGCAACCAAAGATGTCCCGCCCTACCACGTCAACGTCGGCATCCCCGCGCACACCGTCAAAATCAAACCCAACGCTCCGAAATCTGAAATTTCCGAGCCGGAAAAGGTCAAGAGCGACCGCTAAACCGCTCGCGGAAAACTGGAACATCTTCGACGCCTTTCCAGAAATCACGGCCAGTAATACTCACCATGCTCATTTAAATGCTTGTCCCTCATAAAGTTAAACATCAGAAAATATTGATTGACACAAGTCGTTGGGAAGGCGTATATTCCGAGTGGCGGTTGGAGCACCTTGTCCGGCCATGTGATGAGCGCGGACGGCAAGCGCGGCTCATGACGACGAATTGATGGGTCTGACGCGACGGCGCACGATCAGGACATTCCAGCCACACGCGCTTCAACAGTTGAAAACTCAACCGAAAAAGGCAAACCTCGCGCGAGCGGGGGGCGCAAAGCCGACGGGAGTCAGTCGTGTCCATAAACGCTGACTTGGCCGGGTTGCCGAAGGGGAGACGGTAGAGTTGAATCGAAGCCCGCCGCTTCGACAACTGCATCCTTCCACACGCTTCTTCCTTTCTTCTCGATCCTTCATGTATGGCGGCGTGCATCCGTCCGGCTGAACCGGCAATCCTCACGATACGTCGAGCAGCAGCAGCGCCACCACGCTCCGCTCCGTCCCGTCGTCATCCGGCGAGAGCGCAAGGTTAAATGAAGCCACTTCAACCGCCACCCCCAACACCTGCCGCGCGACGGGACATTCATGCACGCGCCCGCCGCGCCCGCATCCGGCTCAGGCAACTTCATCGCATCGAGCACAACAGAGCCAAAAGGAATAAATAGATTATGTTTAGAAGAGGTCTCGGCAAAAAGAATCTGGTCGGTTTAGACATCGGCTCAAGCTCCGTCAAGGCGGTGGAGTTGACGGGCAAACCCGGGCATCTGCAACTTGCCAATCTCGGCTTTGAAACGCTCCATCCGGATTCGGTCGTCGATGGTCAGATCATGGAGTTGAACGACGTGTCGGGCGTGGTTGCGCATATCTTCAACGCGCACCAGTTCAAGACCGCGCGCGTCGCGGCGGGCGTCAGCGGGAGTTCGGTCATCGTCAAGAACATCGTCGTCCCGCAGATGAGTCAGGAGGAGCTACAGGAGTCGATTGACTGGCACGCCGAAGAGCACATCCCGTTCGACATCAGCGATGTGAGCATGGATTATCAGATCGTCGGCTCCGGCCCCGATTCGCTCAACGTCCTGATGGCCGCCTGCAAGCGCGAGTTCGTCGCAAATCTGAAGCAGGTGATTCAGCTCGCCGGAAAGCAACCCGCGATTATCGACGTTGACGCCTTCGCCTTGCAGAACTGCTACGAGGTGAACTACGAACCGACGCCGGAGCAATCCGTCGCGCTGCTTAACATCGGCGCCTCGACGATGAACATCAACATCCTGTGCGGCAACCGCAGCGTCTTCACACGCGACGTATCGGTCGGCGGCAACCAGTACACGGGGCTGCTGCAAAAAGAGTTGGGATTGACCTACGAGCAGGCCGAGGGAGTCAAGCGCGGCGGCGAGATGGCCGCCGATGCGGGCGATATCGATATCGAGCAGGTGCTCGAAAGCGTCTCGGAAATTCTCGGTCTGGAGATACAAAAGACGTTCGACTTCTATCGCGCGACGGCTGAAGACGGTGAACCGAGCGTGCAAAAAATTCTGATTTCGGGCGGCGGCTCAAAGCTCAAAGGGCTGCTGGAATATCTCGCCGAGCGGTTCGAGTTGCCGGTCGAGCGATTCGATCCTTTTCGCCGGATCAAAGTCGATTCACGGCGTTTCGATCCCGACTACATGCGCGACGTGGTGCCGGAGATGGCCGTTGCGGTCGGACTCGCTTTGAGAGGAGTTGAAGCTTAAATGATCAAGGTCAACCTATTAGATTCCGTCACGGATAAAACCAGAAGCGTGGCCGTCGTCGAAGAGCGGGTCACCAATCCGGGCGCGCGGATGTGGATGCTGGCGGTGGCCGTCTGTGCCGTCACTGTGCTCGGGATGGCTTTCGACAAGATGAGCGCCGACCGCGCGCACGCCAACGCCCAGTCTGAACTGGAACGCCAGCAGCAAATCGCCGCACAAACCGAAGCGATCAACCGCGAGCAGTCCGAACTTGAGAAGAAGATTCAGGGGATTCAGACGCGCATCGATGCCATCAAGACACTGCGCGCCTCGCAGCAGGGACCAGTGTCGATTCTGTCGGCGATCAACGAGCGTCTCCCGCGCATCAGCGATTTCCGTCTCGAAGGCATCGAGCAGAAGGCGGGCGAACTGCTCATCGAAGGACACTCGCCGAACGAAGCGGCGGTGACGCAGTTCGGGCGCAGCCTCGAATTTTCCTCCGGGCTGTTTACCAACGTCAGTCTGGAGACCGAGCGCAAGGAGCTGGAGACGAAGGATTATGAACTCAAGCCCGGCCAAGGAGTGATCGACCCGAACGCGCCCAAGCCCGAAACCGTCAAATTCAAAATCAGGTGCAAGTACACGGCGCCGGGGAGTGGTTCCGCGCCGTCGGCACCCCAGCCCGCCGCGAACGCTCCGGCGAGCGCTCCTGTCGCGCAGATCGCCCTCAAGTAAATACTGACACACCCGGAACCGCGCCGAAGGGAATCAACCCATGAATAAACTGCAATCGTTACAAGAAAAACCCTGGTTCGTCCAACTCGCCTTGTTCGGACTCGTCGGAATCCTGGTCTACGTTGGCTTCTGGTACATGTTCACCAAGTCCACGCGCGCCGAAACCCACGACATCCTCGAACAGGTCGCCAAACTCCAACAAGACAACGCGCGCGCGCAGATCGCCTCGCAGCGGCTCAACGAGTTCAAGGTCGCCTACTCGCGGGCGCAGGCCGACTACGACGACCTCAAAGCCCTCTTGCCCGAACAGCGCGAACTGACGAGCATCCTGCAAGGCATTCAGGACCGCTCGCGCGACCGACTCTCGCTGCGACGCTTCACGCCCAAGGAAGACGAGGCGCAGGGCTTCTACAGCAGCAAGGCCATCGAGGTCGAAGTCTCCGGACTGTACAACAACGTCGGCACGTTCTTCGCGCAGATGGCTTCGTACCAGCGCATCGTCTCGATCCCGGAATTCAAAATCAAGGGGCTGGACGACAAAGACCAGAAGCGCGGCAAGACCGTCGATGCGCAGTTCAAGCTCAAAGCCTACTACGCTTCCGCCGAGAATCCACAGAGCGCGCCCGCACCCGGCGGGGCGGTGCCAGCCGCCAACGGCGCGGTACTGAAACCGGCGACTCCGCCGCCCGCACACTAAATTTTCTCTCGACGAAACCCACACCTTGCCGTCTACGGCGCGAGACTCAGGAACAGAAAATGAAGAACTACACACAGACCATTCGTCAGACGATAACGGGGCTTCTGGCTGTCGGCGCGTTCGTGTTGACGTGTTCGATGGCCGCCATTGCGCAGGATGCGAGCACCACGTATCGCGGCACCGGGCAAGACCCGTTTGTGCGTTACAAACCGCCGGTCAAGCGTCTGCCGATCAAAAAGCCCGCCGCTACGCCCGTCCCCGCGCCGTCCATACAGGAACGCATCCTGGCGTACAAGGCGCGCAAAGCGGCGGCCATCGGCGCGCAGCAAGCAATGCCCAAACCGACGACCGCGCTCCTGCTCGGCGAAGTGCAGGTGATGGGAATTTTTCGCACGCCGCGTGGCTATGCGGCGATGGTGCAGGCGCAACCGATCAAGCTCTCGTACGTGATTTATCCGGGCGAGGTGTTTTTCGATGGGATGCTGGTCGCGATTGAAGAAGAGCGACTCGTCTTCCGACGCGAAACGCGTTGGACGGACGGGCGACAGGTCGTCGCGGTCGAAACCAAGCCGCTCCGCCAGCCCACCGTCGAAGACGCGTTGACGCAAACCAAAAACAACGACGCGGCACCCACCGCCGCCCCTGCCCCGGCACCCACCGTCGCCGCGCCCGCCGAAGCCGCCGCCAAAAAAGAAGGCGACGCCCCGGCTTCAAACAAACAGTAACCCCGCTTCGCCGATGCGTCCTCGCCGGAAGCCTGAGCCGGTGGGGGGGCGTCCGGCTCGCCTCTCGACCATCCCACGAGGTGGCTAACCCGACCATCATGTTCGACTCGATGTGAAGGGATTCTTTGTCAACCATTTTGGCCGGACGCTTCCGCGTTGTGCGGCGCGCGCTTCAAAAAGTTTCGCTGACGCGAGACTCACACGAGCGTTAGCGCGTGGTGGAAGCTTGCCCGACGAAAGAAAATCCTTAAAGGAAAAAAACATGGCTTACGATTACCAACTGCTACACGCGATCATCAGAAGAGGCGCGCTCGTCCTGTTGCTGATGCTCTCGCTTGCCAACCTGTCCCGCGCGGAGCGACTTGCGACGCCGATGGCGACCGCGATCCGCGCGACGGTCTCAGGCGACTCGACCCGCATCACGATTGCCGGAACCGCGCCGATGGCTTACGCCGTCGAGCGACCTTCCGAGCGTCTGCTGGTGGTCGAACTGCCGGGCGTCGATGCGTCGAAGCTGGCGTCGAGTTATCAAGTCGCGTCGCCGCTGGTATCGAGCCTGACGGTGCGCCGTTCGACGCTCGCCGACGCGCGTACTTCGACGCGTTTGGAAATCGCCCTGCGCGCTCCGGCGCAAGACCGCTGGCGCCTGGAAGAGAACAACCTCGTCCTTGAAATAAAACCCGGGCGCGTGGCCGACGGCGGCAACATCGCGACAACGGTTCCGGCGAAAGTTGTTTCCGATACTTCGCCCGTTCGTCCGGCTGAGACGGTCGCGCAAAATCCGACGGTGGTTTCATCCGCTCCGTTGAATACCGCGCCGCAGACGCAGCAGGGGACGCAGTACGCTCAGCAGGGCTTTATCGGCGAACCGATCAATCTAAATGTCGTCAACGCCGACATCCGCGACATTCTGAATTACATCACCGAGCAATACGGCGTGAACTTCGTCATCGACGCCTCGGTCAAGGCGGTGCCCGTGACGGTCAACGTCACGGAAGTTCCCTGGAACATCGCGCTCGACGCGATACTCAAAGCCAACCGTCTCGGCATCGAGGCGCGCGGCAACATCCTGCGCGTCGCGACCACCGAAGTGCTCGCGGGCGAAGCCGCCACCGAAGCCCAGATTTCGGATGCGCGTCTGACCGCCGCGCCCCTCGTCACAGAGTTCGTTCGCCTCAACTACGCACGCGCCAGCGGCACGCTTCAAGATGCTGCGGGAGCGAGCGGCGGTTTTTCGGGCGGCGTCGCTTCCGGCTCGGCCTCTTCGAGCGCGGGCGAATCGGGCGGCGGCGGGAGCGGCACCGATCAGGGTGTGCTGCCGATTATCCGGCGGCGTCTGTCGCGGCGCGGCGCGGTCGAAGTTGACGGGCGCAGCAACACGCTCATCATCACCGACGTACGCGAAAACATCGCGGCCATCAAACAACTCATCACGTTGCTCGATCAGCCCGAACCGCAGGTCGAAATCGAAACCCGCATCGTCATCGCCAACCGCAACTTCAGTCGCGACCTCGGCGTCCAACTCTCAGCGGTCGCCCTCAATGCCAGTCGCGGGGCGATTGGCTCATTTGAAACTCTTCCGAATACGAACGTCGGGACAGACCCGCTCGGCATTCCGGGCGGTCTCAACGGTTCTCCCTCCGCCGCGCCGTCGCTCGCGGCGACCGCCGCCAGCACGGTCATCGGTCTGACGACGGGCATCTTCGGCACCGCGCAAATCAGCGCGCTCATCACCGCAGCGGAAGTCAAAGGTCAGGCGAAGATCATCGCGACGCCGCGCGTCACCGCGCTCAACAACCGTCCGGCGCAGATCGAGAGCGGGACGCAGATTCCGGTCGTCACGCCGCAGACGAGCAGCGGCGGCGGCGCGGTCTTCACGACCACGTTCATCTCCGTCCCGTTGCGGCTCTCAATCACGCCGCAGATCACCGACGCGGGCACGGTCGTCCTCCGCGTCGTGACCGAAAACAACAGCGTCAATCTCGGTCTGACGAACTCGCTCGGCACGCCCGGCATCGACACCCAACGGATGCAGACCGAAGTGCTCGTGCCCGACGGCGGGACGACGGTCGTCGGCGGCGTGCTCGCCGACAGCGAGGGCGAGACGCAGAACCGCACGCCGGGGCTGTCCGGCATCCCCGTGCTCGGCAATCTCTTCAAACGTCGCGCCGTGACGCGGCAGACCAACGAGATTCTGTTCTTCATCACGCCGCGCATCTACCGCCCCGACTTCGCGGGTCGCCCGATAGACGGCACGGTGAGCGACCGTACGCGCTCGGTCTCGATTCCGCAGCCCGTGCCGCTCGGCAACCCGCCGACCAACACGACCGCGCCCAACTCGCAACAGACGCGCCCGTCGAATCAGGTTGATTTGCCGCAAGTCACCGGACGCCCCGTCGTTCAGCCCGCCGCCGACCCCGGCGCGCGCCCCTAATCATCTAAGGAGTGGAAGATGTTTAAACAAGCGCTCACAGACATCGTTGAACGTACCGAAGGCGCTATCGGCGCGCTCATCATGGGCACCGACGGAATCGCGGTCGAGAAGGTTCTGATGCCCGAAGGCACCGACGCCAACATCGATATCGCCGCCGCTGAAACGACCTCGCTCATCCGCAAAGCCCAACTCACCGGCGACGCCACCGGGCACGGCAACTTGCGCGAACTCGTCGTCAGTTTTGAACACATCACGGTCGTGACGCGGCTTTTCACGCACGACTATTTCATCGTCCTCGCCCTTCAAGCAGACGGCAACCTCGGTCGCGGCAGGTTTGAACTCCGCAAAGCCGAACTCGAACTCGCGCGAGAATTCGCCGTCTAAACCCAGGTTCAAACTCCCCAAGTCCAAAGCCCGGAGTCAGGAAGAAATTCTTGACTCCGGGCTTTAGGCTGGTAACTTTGGACGACCCGCTCAGGCCGGTATTTTGACGTAGGGGATGCCGCGCATGATGATGCGTTGGCGGCGTCGGACGCGGCGCGGGTTGGCCTTGGGGTTGAAGACGGTGCGGGGGTTCGGAATCATCGCGGAGAGAAAGGCTGCTTCCTGCGCCGAGAGGTTGGCGGCGGACTTGCCGAAGTAGGTTTGCGCGGCGGCTTCCGCGCCGTAGATGCCGTCGCCCCATTCGATGACGTTGAGATAGATTTCGAGGATGCGGCGTTTCGGCAGCGAGCGTTCGAGAAAGTACGTGAGGATGGCTTCGCGCGCTTTGCGGACGAACGAACGCTCGGTGGTGAGATAAAGATTCTTCGCCAACTGCTGCGAGACGGTTGACGCGCCGCGCTTGAAATTCGACATCGTGCGCATCCAACCGGGGTCGGTCGCTTCTTCGGCGTCGCCCTCCTGCTTGGCTTCTTTGACGGCTTCGCGTTGCGCCTCTTCCCAAGCCTTCTGGATGGCGGTGTAGTCGAAACCGTTGTGCGTCACGAAATTCGTATCTTCGCCCGCGAGCACGGCGCGTTGGAGGTTGGGCGAAATCCTTTCGAGCGGAACCCACTGCTGCGCGCGTTTGGGTTCACGTCCCGCCGCCCGCGCTTCGTCGGCGCGAATCCGCATCAACGCGGTCATGTCCGGGTTCTTCGTCCGCAACTGCGCGATACGCGGAAACGTCACTACCTCATAAACAAGCCACAACGAAACGAACGCGACGACTCCGAGCACGACCGCCTTCAGCAATTTCCAGATCATCCTCATCGGCGCGAATCTTAACAGGGATTCGCGCGGGCGGTAAACACGCATCGCCGAAACTTATAGCGGTTTGCAACTGGGTGAGTGCCGGGAGCGCCAGCCTCCCGCTGGCCAGCGTGCTCGGAGCACGTTCAATGGTTCGCGTTCTCCGAACGCTCAATGCGAGCGGGACGCTCGCGCTCCCAGGCGATGCCGCTCTTTCATGTGCTACATGCAAT
>JBGTHJ010000205.1:0-14476 GCA_041746175.1 Pyrinomonadaceae bacterium | reverse complement strand
TTGTTCAAACTTCCCAGATGGGATTGAATGGTGGACAGCATCGTTAGTCCCACTTGTTGTGCGGCGAATTTGGCTTGGTCCTTATCGATATCCCGTCCTACTTTTCCTGTGAGTAATGTACCATTATCCGTTACGGGTCCGTGACCGGAAACGTAAAGGTGTTTACCGTCAATCAAGTAGGGTTTATATACCCCCATTGGTTTTGGAGCGGGAGGCGCGTCTTCGTCAGCAGCGCGGCGCGCCTCGGCAAAGGCCGTGTAGTTGCCGGGATACTCGTGCACGCGCCCCACGTCCTCGAAGCGCAGCAGATGTTCGACGGTGCGGTCGAGAAAGTAGCGATCGTGGCTGACGACGATCAGACAGCCTCCAAAGCCGTCGAGATAATCTTCGAGCGTCACCAGCGTCGGGATGTCAAAGTCGTTGGTCGGCTCGTCGAGCAGCAGCACGTTCGGCGCGCTCATCAACACGCGGAGGAGATAGAGCCGCCGCCGCTCGCCGCCTGAAAGCGTGGCTATCGACGAGTATTGCATCGCGCCCGTGAAGAGAAACTTTTCGAGCATCTGGCGCGCGGTGATGAACTGCCCGTCGGCGGTTTCGATGCGCTCAGCCACCGCACGAACATAGTCGATAACCCGCTCGCGCTCGTCAAGCGCGCGGTTTTCCTGATCGTAATAACCGAAGCGCACGGTCTGCCCGACCTCGACCGTGCCGCCATCGGGCACGACCCGGCCTGTCACGACATCGAGCAGCGTAGTCTTGCCCGACCCATTCGCGCCGATGATGCCGATGCGGTCGCCGCGCTTGAACGTGCGGCTGAACCCCTCGAACAAGACGCGCCCGTCGTACGACTTCGAGAGGTCGCGGACTTCCAGAATTTTCTTCCCCGTGCGGCTCGAAGCAACCGAGATGTCGAGCGCGGCGCGCACCGTTTCTTTGGGCTGCGCCATCAAACTCTCGGCGGCGTCGATCCGCGCTTTCGACTTTCGTGTCCGCGCCTTCGCCCCGCGCCGCAACCACGCGAGTTCGCGCCGGATGAGCATCTCGCGCTTCTGTCCGGCTTGCGCGCGAGCCGCTTCTTGCTCCTGCTTCTTCTCAAGGTAGTAAGCGTAATTTCCGTCGAACGCCTGCAACGTGCCGCGATCAATTTCAAAGATTCGTTGGGTCACGCGGTCGAGAAAATAACGGTCGTGCGTGACCAGCAGCAGCGCGCCGCGATAGCGCGCGAGATAGCTTTCGAGCCAGCCGATGGTTTCGGCGTCGAGATGATTGGTCGGTTCGTCGAGGACGAGCACATCGGGACTTTCGATCAGCGCGCGGGCGAGCGCGACGCGCTTGCGCTGACCGCCGGAGAGCGTGCCGATGCGCGCCCCCGTATCGTCGATACCGAGACGGCTTAGAATCGCCCGCGCCTCGGTCTCGGACTCCCACGCGCCCGAAGCTTCTAGCTCGTGCGACAACTCCGCGACGCGAGCCAACCGCCGCGCTTCGTCGCCGTCGCCCGCCGTCGTCGTCGTCGCCAACTCCAGACACGCGCGTTCGTAGTCGCGCAGCAGACGCGTCCGCGCGTCGCCCGCCGCGAACACCGCATCGAGCACGGTCTGTTCCAAATCGAAGCGCGGATTCTGCGGCAGATAGCCGATTGACACGCCCTCGGCGAAAATAATCCGCCCGGTGTCGGGCACCTCGTCGCCCGTCACGAGACGGAGAAACGTCGTCTTGCCCGAACCGTTGACGCCAACCACGCCCACGCGGTCTTTCGAGTCGAGTCCGAGACTCACGTCCGCCAGCAGCGGCTTCAACCCGTAGCTCTTGCCCACCGCTTCCAGAGATAGAATGTGCATCCCGCTTCAATGCTTTCTGATTCACCTGCCAGTTTGTGCAACTCCGACGACGCTGTCTCGCGCACGCCGATTCATCCTTGCTCGCCTCACGAATAGTTTACCCCTTCCGTCGACAACCGCGTCACGTGTTCGGTTGATCGGTTGGAAACTTAAACCTCATCTTGCGACAACGGGAGCGCCAGACGGAAGACAGCGCCGCGCGTCCCGTTTCGCAACGCGAGGCTGCCGCCGTGTTGGACGGCGATTTTGTAAGCGATGGACAATCCGAGACCGATGCCCTTCTCCTTCGTCGTAAAGAAGGGGTCGAAGATGCGCGCGGCGATGGCCGGGTCAACCCCTCCGCCGTCGTCTTCGACCTCGACGACGACCCGGTGTTTGTCGCTGCCGGGAAGCGCCCGCAGGATCACCCGACCGCCGTGCGGCATCGCCTGTAGCGCGTTGATCGTGAGATTGAGAAGAACCTGTTTGATTTGCTCCGCATCAATCCGGACGGGCGGGAGTTGTCCCGCAAGTTGTGTTTCGACGCGCACGCTTTGCGCCGCCGCTTGTTGATTGGTGAGCATCGCGACCGAGCGCACAACCTCGTCGATGTCGGCGACCGCGACCGAGGGTTTGGGTGGACGCGCGAAACGCAGGAACTCGCCGACGAGTTTGTCGAGCCGCTCGACCTCGCGTTTGGCGATGTCGGCGAACTCGCGTTGCGGGCAGTCGGGCGCGAGCGCGTCCTCCATGATTTCAACCGCGCCCTTGATCGCGCCGAGCGGGTTTCGGACTTCGTGAACCACCGCCGAAGAGAGTTCGCCGAGCGATGCCAGACGGTCGGCTTGCAGCAGTTGCTCGAAGGTTTGTCGCAGGTCTGAGTAAGCCTTTTGCAACTCGGCGGCGGTGCGTTCCGAGTGGCGGCGCGCACGTCTGCTCGCGTCGCCGACGATTCCCGTCACCACGCCGACGAGATTGAAGATGACGAGTTCCGCATACTGGTTGAGCGCGTAGCCGGAATTGTGGTGTTGCCAGTGGAGCAGGATGTGCGGCAGGTACGCGAGGCTCGCAAAAAGCGCCGCGCCAAGCCCGCCGCGCAAGCCGAACAGCACGGCGGCGGCGAGAATCGGGATGTAGTAGAGGCGCTGGTAAACTTCGTGGAGCGTGAGGCTGTCGAGCGGGGTGGCGAAATGCAGCGCGGTGACGAGCAGGATGCCCGCCCCGATCAGCACGACTTGCAACCATGCGCTACGCACGCCGGACGCCCTCTTCGGTATCGGGGTCATCCGTCGTCGTCGTCGACGGCGACGCCAGCCCGTACTTCTGCAAACGGTAGAGCAGCGCGCTGCGCGTGATGTCGAGATAACGTGCGGTGTGCGTCCGGTTGCCGCCGTGCATCTCCAAAGCCTGCTGGATGATGTCTCGCTCGACTTGTTCGATGGAGAGACCATCCGGCGGGAGCCTGAGCAGCAGGTTGGCGGCGTGTCCCGGCGTCTGACGAATCTGTTCCGGCAAATCTTCGACCGTGATGTCGTCGCCGCGCGCGAGGATGACCATTTGCTCGATGGTGTTTTCAAGCTCGCGGACGTTGCCCGGAAACGGATACGCGGCGAGCGCGGCGAAAACTTCGCGCGAGATTTTCAACCCGCCGCGAGTGTGTCGCTCGCCCGCGCGTTTGAGGAAATGCTCGGCGAGCAGCGGAATGTCTTCGCGACGCTCGCGCAAGGGGGGCAGTTCGACGGGGACGACGGCGAGACGAAAGTAGAGGTCTTCACGAAACGTCGTGTCTTCGATCATCGTGCGTAGGTTGCGGTTGGTGGCGGCGATGATCCGCACGTCAACTTTGCGCGGCGCGCTCTCGCCCAGCCGCACGATCTCGCCTTCCTGTAACACGCGCAGCAGTTTTGTTTGTAACGACAGCGGCATCTGGCTGATTTCATCCAGAAAGAGCGTGCCGCGATGCGCCTCTTCAAACTTGCCCTTGGTGTCGGCCACCGCGCCGGTGTACGCCCCGCGTTTCGAGCCGAACAATTCCGCCTCGATCAAACTTTCGGGAATCGCCGCGCAGTTGAGCGGGATGAACGGATGGCGTGCGCGCTTGCCGGAGAAGTGGATGCCTTTGGCGACCAATTCCTTGCCCGTGCCGGATTCGCCCGTCAGCAAAACGGTGGCGTCGGTCGCCGCGACGCGCCCGACGCGGTCGAGCGCGTCCTGCCAAGCCTGCGAAGTGCCAATGATTGATTCCAGACGAAACCGCTCGTGAACCAGACGGCGCAGGTTGCGATTCTCGGCGACGGCTCGCCCGAAGGTCAGAGCTTTCTCGACCGTCAGGCTGATCTGGTCGCGGTTGAACGGCTTGGCGATGAAGTCAAACGCCCCGGAGCGCATCGCCTCGACCGCCGTCTCCACGTCGCCGAAAGCGGTGATGACGATGACGGGGGTTTCGCTCTTGATGGCGTTGGCGCGGCGCAGCAATTCGAGACCCGACAGACCGGGCATCCGCAGGTCTGTGATGAGGCAATCGACATCCAGCGTCGTAAAGAGGTCGAGCGCCGTCAGCCCGTCAGCCGCCGTCAGCACCTCGTAATTCTCTTCCCGCAAACGATATTCCACGACGCGCCGCACCGAATCATCGTCGTCCGCGACAAGGATGACCGACGCCGTTTCGCGGTGTGGAATTTTCGCGGGGTTGATCGTGGCAGGCTTCATCAATAATCATCACGCCGGGCCGTTCGCGGTGTGCTTCGACGAAACGCCGGGCTGCTCGTTGACGCGCGATTCCATCGCCCGCAACGTCTGCACGGCTTCGACGGTGCGACCGGCCAAAACCTGTTCGCTGAACCGGAGATACTGCTGCGCGAGATGGTCGATGGCGCGCGCATCTTCGCCGATGGATTCGACCACGCTCGCCGCCAACTCGTCGCGCATCACGCCGGGACGACCTTGCAGCATCCTCGAATGCGTGACGATGCGCATCGCCGGAGAATCGAGTTGACGATGAAAAGCGACGACCGCATCTTCGAGCGCGCGCAGTTCACGCTCGCGCCAGTTGGAACGCCACAACGACCAACCGAAGCCGAAACTAATCAACAGGAAGATGCCGCGAAAGAGCAGTTGGGTCGCGCCGGGATGCAGCAACTCGACGGCGAAGCCGCCGGAGGAGGAATGCACCTCGCCGCCGAGTTGAACGTGCATCAAGGCATCGACCACCCACATCGACACGCCGAGCAGCACGCCGAAGATGATCTCTTTATATCGTTTGAGCATCGCTTGTCGTCTCCCACACCCATCGGCCAGAGCGTTTCTCACGCGGCGGCGGCACCCCGTTAAAGTATATCCTGAATGGCGTTCGGCTCTTCTATTGTTTATTCTCCAGGTCTTTGATGAGAGCCTTCATCTCTTCGATTTCCCTGCGCTGGGCCTCGATGATCGAGTCGGCAAGCCGGCGCACGCGGGGGTCGGAGAGGTGAGCGCGCTCGCTCGTCAGAATGGCAATCGAATGGTGCGGTATCATCGCCTTCATCCACGACACATCGTCAACAGTTTCCTGACTTCGCACCAGCCAGAGCGCAAACGCGAACACCAGTACGCTGCCGACCAAAATACCAATGTTGAGACGACGGTTCGGATACATGTCCAGCATGAATCCCAACATGATGACGGCCATCGCTGCCCCCATCACAACCGCCATGTAGGTTCTTGTCTGACTGAAGAAAACGTGGTCGAACTGATATGTATTCAAATACATCAGACCCAACATGACGACCGTCGAGGTTGCGATCATCGCAGCGAACTTTGGATACTTCTTCATGGTTGATTCCCCTCCTTGAGACATCGCTAGAAACATTCGCGCATTGATTTGCCTAGCCTGCTTCGACGATGAGTTTGCCGCGCAGCATGTTCATCCCGCACGTAAACGTAAACTCGCCCGCCGCGTCCGGCGTGAACTCAACCGGCGTTGTTTTGAAGGCGGGCAGGTCGCGCGCGATACGGAAGTCGCCGAAGACGACCTGCTCGCTGCACGAAGCCGTTTCGTCACGATAAAAATTCAGACGCACCGGCGTCCCCCGCTTCACCACGATGACATCGGGCGAGTAGCCGCCCCTGACCGTGACGTTGATTTCCTGCACGCCGCTCTCGGTCAGCGACGCGGCGGTTCGCTCGCGTTCGCCGAAGAAGTACCAGAGCACGAAAGCGACGGCGATGATGCCGCCCGTGACGACCGCGATTTCCGTCGTATCCATGCCAAACTCCTTTGCCGCCGTAACGGAACTCACGCGCGAAAACGGCGCAGACGCAGACTATTGGCGACCACCGAAACGCTTGAGAACGACATCGCCGCGCTCGCGATGATCGGCGACAGCAGCCAGCCCGTGAAGGGATACAGCAACCCGGCGGCGATGGGTATGCCGATGACGTTGTAGATGAACGCCCAGAAAAGATTCTGCCGGATGGTGCGCAGCGTGGCGCGCGAGAGTTTGATGGCGGTCACCACGCCGCGCAAATCCCCGCGAATGAGCGTGATGTCCGAAGCTTCGATCGCGACATCGGTGCCCGTCCCGATGGCGATGCCGACATCGGCTTGCGCGAGCGCGGGGGCGTCGTTGATGCCGTCGCCGACCATCCCGACGAGTTTCTTTTCGGATTGCAGACGCTTGATCTCTCCGGCTTTGCCCTCCGGCAACACCTCGGCCAGCACGCGCGTGATGCCGACCCGCGCGGCGACGGCGTGCGCCGTCCGCGTGTTGTCGCCCGTCATCATCGCCACTTCCAGCCCCGCCTCGCGCAACTGCCGGATGGCCTCTGCCGACTCCGGCTTGATTTCGTCGGCCACCGCGAGCAGTCCGGCGAAACGCCCGTCAATCGCCGCGTACATCGGCGTCTTCCCCTCGGCGGCGAGTTGCGCGGCGCGTTCCTCGAATCCGTCGAACGACACCTCACGGTCGCGCATCAACTTGACGTTGCCGAGCAAAAGTTTGCGTCCATCGACATCGGCTTCGACGCCGTGACCGGCGAGCGCGTTGAAACTTGTGGCTTCGGCGAGTTGAAGTCCGCGTCGCTGTGCTTCGCGGACAATCGCTTCGCCGAGCGGGTGTTCGCTCGCGCGCTCCGCCGATGCCGCCAGCCGCAGCAACTCGTCTTCACCGGGCGCGCCGTCTCCGGCAGCAGCAGCGGGCGGGGCGGCGGGGGCGACCACCACCACCACATCGGTCAACGCGGGTTGGCCTTTGGTGATCGTTCCGGTTTTGTCGAGAACGATGGTCGAGAGCTTGTGCGCGGTCTCCAACGCTTCGCCGCCTTTGACGAGGACGCCGTTTTCGGCTCCGCGTCCCGTCCCGACCATGATGGCCGTCGGCGTCGCGAGTCCGAGCGCGCACGGGCACGCGATGATGAGCACTGAGACGAAGTTGACGAGCGCGAAAGTAAAGCGCGTCTCCGGCGGCGCGGCGACGAACCAGACGACGAACGTCGTGATCGCGATGCAGATAACCACCGGCGTAAAGATGCCGCTGATGACATCCGCCATTCGCGCAATCGGAGCCTTCGAGCCTTGCGCGTCCTCCACCAATTTGACGATTTGCTGGAGCGTGGTGTCCTTGCCGACCTTGGACGCGCGGAAGCGAAACGCGCCCGTCTTGTTGAGCGTCGCGCCGAAAACTTCATCGCCCTCCGACTTTTCGACGGGCAGGCTTTCGCCCGTCAGCATCGCTTCGTCAACCGCCGACGCTCCGTCTTCGATCACCCCATCGACCGGAATCTTTTCGCCCGGACGGACGAACACCACGTCGCCCGGCACGACTTCCTCGACGGGAATGTCGAGTTCGCGCCCCGCGCGGACGACGCGTGCGGTCTTCGCCTGCAAATCCTTTAGGCGTCGGATGGCATCGCTCGTCTGCCCTTTGGCGCGCGATTCGAGTAGTTTGCCGAGGAGTATCAGCGCGATGATAACGCTGGCCGCCTCGAAATAAACCGCCGCGCCGTCCATGCCCGCCATGCCTGACAACGGGTCGGCTGCGCCGCCGCCGCTCGCCACCGCGAAGAAATGCGGGGCGACGGTGGCCGCGATTGAGTAGAGGTAGGCCGCGCCCGTGCCGACCGCGATGAGCGTGTTCATGTCAGCCGCGCGATGACGGAACGCCGCCCACGCCCCGCGATAAAACTCCCTGCCGCAATAGAAGACGACGGGCGTCGTGAGCGCGAGTTGGAGCCAGTTGACGCCCTCGAAGTTGAACAACGCGATGCGCCCGTGCGACATCGCGATGATGAGCACGGGCAGACTGAGAATCGTCGCGACGATGAACTTGCGTTTGATTTCGAGATACTCGGCTTCGCGCGCTCCGGCCTCGGAATCCATCGCCGCGCCGTCGCCCCGCCCGCCGCCCGGCACGGCGCGCACGCGATAGCCAAACTCTTCAATCGTCCGCTGAATCTCGCCGACACCGGTCGCGCCCGGCAGATACTCGACGCGCACCTCCATCGTCCCCAGATTGAATGAAGCATCGACGATGCCGCGTTGCGCATTCAGATGTCTCTCCAGCGGTTGACTCGAACCCGACGGTCGCGCCGAATCATCGACGATAAAATCCGCACGCGCCGTGCCCGCCGTGCCGTAGCCGACATCCTTGACCGTCTCGATCAATTGCCGCACGCCCGTCTGCGCCGGGTCGTATTCGACGGTCGCGCGCGAGGTGGCGAAGTTGACGCCCGCCTGTCGGACGCCGGGAGCTTTGGAAAGTTTGCGCTCGATGCGTCGCGCGCACGCCGCGCAGGTCATGCCGGTAATCGGCAAGTCGATGCGCTCGCCCGCGCCGTCGACGGTGCTGCGCGTGTGGCGAGTTCCGTTGAGCGGCGCGCCTTGCGTAACCGCGTGCGGCTCTTCTGCGTTTGGCACGGCGGCACCCGCATTCGCAAAACGTGCGGGGTCGGCGTCGAACTTTTCCTGACACGCTTTCGCGCAGAAGTAAAAAGTTTCGCCCGCGTCGGTGCTGTGCCACGCCGCCGTCTTCGGATCGACATCCATCCCGCACACAGGGTCTTTGACCGTCAATGTCGTCGTAATCATGAGCTCGTTCCTTTCTCGCGCGCTCGGTTTGTCGGATGCCGGAAAACCTTTGCGCGAACCCGAACAGCGTAGGACGCCGGACGCGCCGCCCGTCCGCGCCGCTCGACCTTCACGGACTTTGCAGAGGCGAAACTACCGCGACCGGAAAACCATCCGGCAAATCACCGGCAACTGTCTGGTTCGCCCGCGCGGCGCGTTCGCGGATGATGCGTGCGGCGATGGGCTTGCCGAATTTGTAGAAGACCGCCGGCGTGACGAGTTGATCGAGCAACGTCGAAGTCAAAATTCCTCCCAGCACGACGACCGCGAGCGGATGCAGTATCTCTTTGCCCGGCGCGCCCGCCGCGAGCACGAGCGGGACGAGCGAGAGTCCGGCGGTCAGTGCGGTCATCAGCACCGGCACGAGTCGTTCGAGCGAGCCGCGCACGATCATCTCTTCGCTGAATTCTTCGCCCTCTTCGCGCATCAAGTGGATATAGTGCGAAATCATCATGATGCCGTTGCGCGATGTGATGCCGACCAGCGAGATGAAGCCGACCAGCGTCGCGATCGAGAAAACCCCGCCCGACAACAAGAGCGCCAGAATCGCTCCGATCAAAGCGAGCGGAATATTTATCATCACCTGCAAGGCCGAACGCCAGTCGCCGAGCGCCTTGAGGAGTAGAAAGAAGATGGCGACGAGCGAGAAACCCGTCAGCGTCGTCAGACGCCGGGTCGCTTCCTGCTGCGCCTCGAACTGCCCGCCGTATTCCAGGAAGTAGCCTTCCGGCAGTTGCACCTGTGCTCTGACGCGTTGCTGAATATCGCTGACGACCGAACCCAAATCGCGCCCGGCGACGTTCGACGAGACGACGATGCGTCGCTGCGTGTTTTCGCGCAGCACTTGATTTGGACCGGGTATGCGTTCGATGTCGGCGACGGCGGAGACGGGAATCTGCGTGCCTTGCGGCGTGTCAATCGTCACACGGCGGAGGGCGTCGAGGCTGTCGCGCGAGGCGTCGTCAAACCGCACGACGACATCGTAGCGGCGTTGGCCTTCGACGGCTTCCGAAACTTTTTTACCGTTCAGCGCGATCTCTAAAGTTTCGGCGACCTCGCCGGGTGGCAGGCCGTACTGCGCGGCGGCGCGGCGGTTGACGTTGAAGCGCACCTGCGGAATCAACACCTGCTTTTCGATTTGCACGTCGGTCGTGCCCGCCACCGTGCTCAACACGTTTCTGATCTCTTCGGCTTTGGCGCGCAATGTTCCCAAGTCGTCGCCGAAAAGTTTGACGGCGATTTGCGACCGGACGCCGGATTGCAGATGGTCGATGCGGTGCGAAATCGGTTGTCCGACGTTGAGCGAGACGCCGGGAATGACGGCGAGATTTTCGCGGATGTGGCGCGTGACCGCTTCGCGCGGGCGCGCCGACGCTTTCAAGTCAACGTCGATTTCCGAGTAGTGGACGCCCTCGGCGTGCTCGTCCAACTCGGCGCGCCCCGTGCGGCGTCCGGTCGATTTCACCTCCGGCACGGCGAGAATCAACTTCTCTGCAATCTGCCCGATGCGGTTGCTTTCAGCGAGGCTCGTGCCCGGCTGCGCCAGCACGTTGATGGTCAACGTGCCCTCATTGAACTCCGGCAGGAAGGTTGTGCCGACGAAGGGCAGCGTCGTCAACGCCGCGACGAACAGCACGGCAGAGCCACCGATGACGACCCACGGACGCCGCAACGCGCGGCGCAACAACTTCTCGTCCCAACGCTTCAGGAAGCGGACGAGGAAGCCTTCACGGTCGTGCGCCAACGCTTTCATCCTGGGCAGGAAATACGAAGCGAGCACGGGCGTGACCGTCAGGCTGACCAGCAGCGACGCGACGAGCGCGGTGATGTATGCGAGTCCGAGCGGGCCCAGCAGTCGTCCTTCGACGCCGGTCAACGCGAAGAGTGGGATGAAAACGAGCGTGACGATGATGGTCGCGTAAACGATGCTCGAACGAACTTCGAGCGATGCGTGATAGATGACTTCGAGCGGCGGGCGCGGGACGGCGAGCGTGCGATTCTCACGCAGGCGTCGAAAGATGTTTTCGATGTCGACGATGGAATCGTCCACCAGTTCGCCGATGGCGACCGCCAGCCCGCCCAATGTCATCGTGTTGATTGAAACATCGAACGCGCGAAAGACCAGAAAGGTGACGATGAACGAGAGCGGGATGGCCGTCAGCGTGATCGCCGTCGTGCGAAAGTTCAGAAGGAACAGGAACAGCACGATGACGACGAGGATCGCGCCGTCGCGGAGAGCTTCGATGACGTTATCAATCGAGGCTTCGATGAAATTGGCCTGCCGGAACAGTTCGGCATTGATCTCCAGATCGGGCGGCAGCGTCGCCTGCAAGTCTTGAATCGCCCCGTCGATCTTTTGGGTCAATTCAATCGTCGCCGCGCCGGGCTGTTTCTGAATCGACATGATGACGGCGGGCGCGCCGTCCGTGCCCGCATCGCCGCGCTTGATCTTGGGGCCGAATTCGACCGCCGCGACATCGCCGAGTTTGATGGCCGTATTGTTGCGGTAAGCGACCACCGTGTTTTTCAATTCGTCGAGCGAGTAGAAACGCGCGAGGTTGCGGATGAGATATTCCTGCGACTGCGCGTCGACAAAGCCGCCCGTCGTGTTGACGTTCGACTTCTCCAACGCCGTCGCCACGTCTTCGATGGTGATGCCGAACTGCTGGAGCCTACCGGGTGAAACGAGGGCTTGATACTGTTTGACGCCGCCGCCGATGTTGATGACCTGCGCGACGCCCGGAATCGTCATGAGGCGCGGACGGATCGTCCAATCGGCGAGCGAGCGCACGTCGAGCGGGTCGGTCTCGCCGGTTCTCGAACGGACGGAGATGAGCATGATCTCGCCCATGATGGATGAGATCGGCCCCATCGACGGATTGACGCCCTCCGGCAACTGTTCGCGCGCGAGGTTGAGTTTCTCCGAAACCAGTTGCCGGTTGCGGTAGATGTCCGTCCCCCAGTCGAACTCGACGTAAACGATTGCCAGCCCGATGCCGGATTGCGAACGCACGCGCGTGACGCCGGGCGCGCCATTCATCAACGTCTCAATCGGAAACGTGACGAGGGTTTCGACTTCCTCCGGCGCGAGTCCACCCGCTTCGGTCAGAATCGTCACCGTCGGCTTGTTGAGGTCGGGGAAGACATCGACCGGCAGGTTGAGCGCGACGTACGTCCCCCACACCAGCAGCAGAGCCGAGAGCGCTACCACCAGCAGGCGATTCTGCAAAGACCATTTGATGATTCCGTTTAGCATCCTGCCGAACCCGTGCGCCGCGCGCGTTTCTCGCGCCGTCCCGCATCGCCCGCCGATTTACCGCTTCGACAACGGCATGATGACGGCGGCAGTGGCGGAGGCGGTTTGACTGGCCTCAATGCGGACGACGAAGGGCACGGTGATGACCCGTCCGCCACGCTGAAATTGCGCCCAGATTTTGTAGAGACCGGGACGCGGAAACGTCGTGTGCGCGGCGACTTCTGACGCGCCGCCATTCTCGTTCGCCGCATCCTTCAACTCGGCTGTCTGGTGCGCGTGCGCGTCGTGGCCGGTCGCGGCGTGTGCGCCCCCCGCCTTGTCCATTTCCGCTTTCGTCATCGGGTGCGCGTGGAGGAAATCCGTCGTGTCTTCGCTGATGATGACGAAGTGCGCGAGCGCGCCGAGATACGGCTGCAAATCCGTCGCAGGCTTGCCCGAACCCGCATCCGCCGCCGAAAACTTCAGCATCAACTCTTCTCCGGCACGCAGCGTCTTATCGGGTCGCATCGTCACGCGCAAGCCGTCGACGGTCTTCGTCAACTCGTCGTCGGCGACCAACGCGGCCCGCGCGCGTCGGAGGTTGCCCGTCACGCTGATTTCGTGACGGTTCACGGTCTGGCGCGCTCCCGTCGGCGCGTAATCGGTGTAGAGCCGGTACGCCCCGCCGTTCGTGAAGTTGTGCGTGGCCTTGAAGGTGCCGTCCGCGTGCGACTCCGGATGGAGGTGCTGGAATTCGGCGAGGTCGTCCGAGACTACCAGCAAATGCATCTGCTTCTCGTGAACGACTTGCAGGTCGCGCACCGCCGCCCCGTTCGCATCCTTGACGCTGAAGCTGAATGTGACGGGTTCGCCCGCTTTGACTTCTGCGGGTTGCGTCGCGAGTTGGACGCGGTAGCCCGTCTCGGCTTCGTTCACATCCTTGCCCGGCGCGGTCGAGTGCTGCGCGTGCGGCGAGGCATCGGATGAACCCGCCGGCGTCTCTTTCGTCGACTCAACCGTCGCGCATCCGGCGACCGTGCCGACCACAACAAATGCCAGACTCGCGATTATCAATTTCCTAAAATGAATCATCTTCCCTTCCCTCCGTGTGTCTGCTTGTTATCAAGTTCCGGGTTGCGTCGAGCGCAACTGATAAATGCCTTCGGTGACGACGCGTTCGCCCGTCTGCAAACCCGTCTTCACTTCATAAAAATCCTGACCCTCCGCGCCGAGCACGACGATGCGTTTTTCGTAAGTTTCGCCGCCTTTGAAGACGAACGCGAAAGTGCGTCCCTGCTCGGCGATGATGGAGCGCTTGGGCACGCTCAACACGGTTTGGCTCCCGGTCGTATCCACCACGATGTCGACGAACATGCCGTCGCGCAGACGGTTCAGCGGGTTCGGCGCTTCGTAGATCACGGACACGGTGCGCGACTGTGGATCGACCGTCGCGCCGATGGTGACGAGCCTGCCGTCGCCGCCCTCGCCGATGGCGTAGACCTCGCCGGGAATCCCCGCCGCCGTATAACTCGCGCGGCGCGCAGCGCGTACCGCCGCTAAATCTTTCTCGAACACCTGCGCCTCCAAAAAGACCGTCGAAAGATTGACCACCTTCAACAACCGCGCCCCCGCTTCGACCTGTTGCCCGCTCGTCGCGCTCATTTCGCTGACGATGCCCGTGATGGGGGCGACGAGCGGAAACGTGCGGACGGGGTTGACCCGCGCGACGCCTTCCTGCGCGAGCCGCACCTGCTGCGCCGCGACACGCGCCTGCTGTTCGGCTCCGGCGACTTCATCTTCGGCGAGTCGCACAGCCGTCTGCGCCTCTTCGACGCGGCGGCGCGACGCGGCTCCGACCTCCAGCAGATTCGTGGCGCGCTGCAATTCGCGACGAGACTGCGCGAGTCGCGTGCGGGCTTGTCGGGCGAGCGCGTTCTGTTCGGCCTGCCGCGCCTGTTGTTCGAGCGCGGCAGCACGCAACCCCGTCCGCCGGGCTTCGAGTCCGGCTTGCTCGGATGCGTCTAGAACCTGCTCGACCGTCCCGATGCGCTCGCCGCGCACGACCGCCCGCCCGATGGTCAAATCTTGATCGAATACGACGCGCCCCGCCACGGGCGGCGAAATCACCGCCTGTGAATTTGGTCGGGCGCGCACGGCCCCCGTTACTTTCAGGCCGCCCGTAATCTGACGCTCCGTCACCTGCTCGGTGCGGATGCCGAAAAGCAACTGCGACTCTTTCGGAATCGTGATCGTCGCGCCGGAGCCGCCGAGCGCCGGGTCGCCGGAGGCCGGCGCGGTCTCGCTCGCGTCGGTGGCGTC
>JBGTHJ010000204.1:0-9760 GCA_041746175.1 Pyrinomonadaceae bacterium | reverse complement strand
GGCGGCGCGCGGTTCGTGCGCTGGCGCGACGCGCTCGTGCCGCTCGTCAGTCTCCGCACGTTGCTCGCGCAGAACGAATCCGCGACGGCGGCGACGACCGAAGACGGGCGGCTGCACGTCATCATCACGACGCGCTTCGTCCGGCGCGACGTTGACCAAACGGACGAGGACAACACCGCGACGGCGCGCACGGCGGTCGTCGTCGACGGTTGGGACGGACACCGCGAAGTGCTCGTGCGCGCACTCGGACGACACGCCCGACGCTGGCGCGGCGTCAGCGGTGCGGCTGAACTCACGGACGGCAGCGTCGCTCTCGTGCTCGACCTCCCGCAACTTTTGGAGATGCAGACATGAACAAAATCCGCCGACCTCACGCGCCCGCACGATTTGATCGGCACGCGCGCCACCCGTCGCGTGTGTTCGTCGCGTCCGTCGCGTCCGTCGCGTTCGTCGTGCTGTTCCATCTTGCCGCGACGACGCCGGCGCAGTCGCCGAAAGATACTTCGCCCGCCGCGCGCCCGCTGCCAAAAGAGATACGCGGCTACAAGGTCGAGCGCGCGAGCATCAAGCGGCGGACGGACGCCAAGCAGCCGACGCCGCCCGCCGATAGTCCGGTCGAACCGCTTGTGCAACTCGGCGAGCCGCGCGTCTCAAACATTTCGCTGCTCGGTTTGACGCTCGAAATCCCGCTCGTCGTGGCTCCGGTCAAGCAGGGCGGCGCGGTCGATTTTCTGATCTTCGAGGACATGCGTATCAACGGCACGCCCGTTTCCATCGACGAATACAGCCACCCGTTTCGCCTCCCGAACAAGCAGCCGCTCACGCTTGAGCAGCCCATCCGGGTTTACGTCACGACGCCGCGCCTGCTGCTTGGCGCCTACGACGAGTGGAACGAGTCGAAGGAGACGTGGCCGGTGACGGGGCGCGTCTATGTCTGCGGACGTTACAAAAAATTCGTGCTGAACTTCAAACGCGCCGTGCCCGTCGAAATAAACATCGAGTTGCCGAACCCGGTCAGAGCCGAACGGCAACAGGCGACACGCGCGACCGTTCGAGACAAACGGTCGCGCGTGTCCCGCATCTCCCCGCGAAGGTCGGCGGCGGCGGAAGTGCTTCTTCAAAGCGTAGGCGGGCGGCGCGTGTGCCAGTCGGTGGCTTGCTGGTAGCGTTCGGCGATTTCAACGAGCGTCTGGTCGCCCCACGCGGGCGCGATAAACTGGATGCCGGTCGGGAGGTTGTTCTGCCCGAAGCCGTTCATCACCGAAATGGCCGGGACGCCGACGAGATTGCTCGCGCCGATGGGCGACGCCGCGCTGATGCCGGGGTAGGCATCCTCGAAATTGAGATCGGCGGGATAGGCGACCGTCGCGCGCGCGGGCGCGACGAGCAGGTCGAATTTTTTGAACATCTCGCTCCACGCGCGTCGCATCGGAGCGCGCATCCGCATCGCGTGAAGATAATCGACCGCCGTGACGAGCGACGCCGCATAGCCGCCGACGCGTCCTTCGGGTGAGGCCAGTTCTTTGACGCGCCCGGATTCGATGAGGTCGCGAAACGCGCTCGCGCCCTCGGCATCGACGATGGTTCCGACCGCCGCGCCGTACGGAAAATCGGGCAGCGCGACATCCATCTCAAGCGTCGCAAATTGCTTCAACACGTCGAGCGCACGCACGAAGTTATCGCGCACTTCCGGCTGCGCCTTCGCGTACGAATCCTTCATCACGGCGATTCGCAGACGCTTTTTGCCGCGCCCCCCGCGTCGCGGGTTGGCGTTCCAGGACGTGTACGAGCGGATCGACGACGAGGCGCGCGAGGTCGGGTCGAGCGGGTCTTCGCCCGCAATGGCCGAGAGGACGATGCCGCAGTCGGTCGCCGTCCGGCACATCGGCCCTAGTTTGTCGAGCGTCCAGCACAAGGCCATCGCGCCGTGACGCGAGACCGCGCCGTAGGTCGGTCGCAAACCCGCGACGCCGCAAAACGACGCCGGTGTGATGATCGAGCCGGAAGTCTCCGACCCGATGGCGAACGCGACCAGCCCGGCGGCGACCGCCGAACCCGGCCCCGACGATGAACCACCGCTCCAAAAATCCGGGTTCCATGGCGTCCGGCACGCGCCCGTCAAACTCGCGTCGGCGCGGTTGTAGCCAAGCCCGCCCGCCAGTTCGACCATCGCCAGCTTCGCCACCAACACCGCTCCGGCTTCGCGCAGTTTGCGCACGACGGTCGCGTCTTCGTCGAATTGCTGATCCTTGTACGGCGTCGCGCCCCACGTCGTCCTGGCCTCGCGCGTCGCCAGCAAATCTTTGACGCCGTAGGGGACGCCGTGCAGCAGTCCGCGATAGCGACCCGCGCGAATCTCCGCGTCTGCCCCGCGCGCCTCGCGCAAGGCCGTCGCGCGCATCACCGTCGCGACCGCGCCGAGACGCGCGCCGTGTTTTTCCAACCGCGCAAGATAGCCTTCGGCCAGCTCGACCGCCGACAGTTGCCGCGCGCGTATCTTCGACGCGAGTTCGCTCACCGGCAAAAAGAAAGTTTCATCTGGAAGCATAGTCTTCTCTAAATCGCACGAGGTTGGGGGGCAAACATTCATCGGGTAGACAATCCGTAGCGGAAAGAATCGAGGACGACCGCGCAAGGATGATTGATAAGCGACGCGCTTTCGTCCGTCAGCCGTCCGTCATCGCTCATCGGTCATCGGTTCACATCACCCTGTAGAGCTGTTCCCGCTCCCGTCTATCCCGTGAATAGCTTTAGTCTGCGTTGAAGACAAAATCCGGCTCGTCGCCGTTCTTCAACTTGAACGCGCGGAGGCGTTCCGTCGTCCGCACGCTGGCTTCGAGGTCGCGTTTGATCTTCGCAAATTCTTCCGGCGTCGTCTGTTCGCCGAAACGCGCGCGGGCGACTTCCGCGTAGGCTTCGGCGACGGGCGAAGGTTTGGGCGGCGTCGGGGTCGGGGTCGGCGCGGGGTTGGGCGGAGCGGCGGATTCCTTAGGCGCAGTCGGCTTTTGCGCCGCGACCAACGCGGACGCAAGCGGCGCGGCGACGAAAGCGGCGGCGACCGATTTCGTGAAACGGCGTCGCGATGTTCGGCCATCAGCCCGCAGGCTGTTTTTGGGTATCATGATTTTGGCTCGCTGGTTCGATTTATGTCGTCGGAGACGACGCCCCATCATACTTCATTTCACGTCCGGCCTGTCGCCGCGTTTGACGAGGCGCGCAAGCCCCGGCGGTCGTGTCTGCGGATGCAATGAAAAGCGGATGGTGATAGGCTATTGCTCGATTCTAACCATTCCACTATCGCCCGCCGCAAGCCCCACTCCGGGAGCGTCAGCGGTCGCGGCTTTCAGACGAGGTGCAGGATTTTGGACGAACATCAGAACCAGACTGATTACTCGCAATTCATCGCGGAGAACTTCGGAGCCAACGCGACTTACGTCGAGGGCTTGCTCCAACGCTTTCGCAGCAACCCGGCGCTGGTCGATGAAGCGTGGCGCGCATATTTCGCGGACTTGACCGGCGCCCAACAGTCCGCCACCCTAGCGCCCGACAACGGGCAGCCGTCGACGATGAACGCCCCGCGCGCGACGGAGAGCGCGCAAGCAGCAGCGACGACGACGAACGCGACGGGCGCGTCGAGCGCGCCGCCTTCGTCGGCAACCCCGGCAACTTCGGCGACTGTTGAAAAGGGAGCTTCCGGAGCGTCGGCGGCTGCCGGGACGAGCCGCGCGGCGGAGTCGCAGCCGATTCGCGGGGCGGCTCTGAAAATCGTCGAGAATATGGAGGCAAGTCTCGGCGTCCCGACGGCGACCTCGAATCGCCATGTGCCCGTCAAACTCCTCGAAGAGAACCGCGCCATCATCAACGAGTACTTGAAGAAGCAGGGCGGCGGCAAGGCTTCGTACACGCACCTCATCGCGTTCGCCGTTCTGCGCGCGTTGGAAAAATTTCCGCGCATGAACGACGGTTTCGTGTTGGTTGGCGGCGCGCCCGCGCGCATCTCGGAGCGTCCGGTCAATCTCGGTCTGGCGATTGACCTCGAAAAGAAAGACGGCTCGCGGACGCTGCTCGTGCCCAACATCAAGAACGCGGGCGCGCTCAACTTCTCGGAATTTCTCCGAGCCTACGACGACATCATCAAACGCGCGCGGGGCGGCAAACTCGGCATCCCGGATTTTCAGGAAACGACCGTCAGCCTGACCAATCCGGGAACCATCGGAACCGTGTCGTCCACGCCGCGACTGATGGCGGGGCAGTCGCTGATCGTCGCGACGGGCGCGATCGAGTTTCCGGCGGAGTACAGCGCGATGGCTCCCGGAGCTTTGTCGCAACTCGGCATCAGCAAGGTCATCAACATCTCTTCGACCTACGATCACCGCATCGTGCAGGGCGCCGAGTCGGGCGCGTTCCTCGCGCTGGTGCACGCGCTGCTCGTCGGCGAGCACGATTTTTATGATCGCATCTTCGCCGATCTGGGGATTCCTTATCAGCCGATGCGGTGGGCGATTGACCGCAACCCGGCGTTGCTCGGCGGCGACCACGGGCGCGAGCAAGTCGTCAAGCAGGCGCGCGTGCTCGAACTCATCAACGCCTACCGCGTGCGTGGGCATCTCGTCGCCGACATCGACCCGCTCCATGCGATGCCGCTGCATAACCATCCCGAACTCGACATCGAAACCTACGACCTGACCATCTGGGACCTCGACCGCGAATTCATCACGGGCGGACTCGGCGGCAAAGAGAGCGCACCTTTGCGCGAAATCATCGACATCCTGCGCCGCGCCTACTGCGGCAAGGTCGGCACGGAGTATCGACACATCCAGAGCAAGGAGCAAAAAGTCTGGTTGCGCGAACGCATCCGGCAGGAGTTCGTCTCACCCGAACCGCTCGCGCCGGAGACGCAGAAGCGACTGCTCGCCAAACTCGTCGCCGCCGAACAGTTCGAGCGGTTTCTGCACACCAAGTATCTGGGCCAGAAAAGATTTTCGCTCGAAGGCTGCGAGACGATCATCCCGGTGCTCGACCAACTGATCGAACGCTCCGCCGAACTCGGCGTCGAAGACATCACGCTCGGCATGGCGCATCGCGGGCGACTCAACGTGCTCGCCAACGTCGTCGGCAATTTCTCCGAGCGCATCTTCACCGCCTTTGAAGGCTCGGTGCACCCGAGTTTTCCGGCGGACGAGGGCGACGTGAAATATCATCAGGGCGCGCGTGGCGGACGCGAGACCGCGACGGGGCGCAAGGTTTCGATCACCGTCTCGCCGAACCCGAGCCACCTCGAATTCGTCGACCCCGTTGTCGAAGGCATGGTGCGCGCCAAGCAGGACGCGATGCAGAACGACGCGAATGTCCCGCGCGAAGAGGCGATCGACCGCGCGTTGCCGCTGTTGCTGCACGGCGATGCGGCCTTCGCCGGTCAAGGCATCGTGATGGAAACGCTCAACCTCGCCGAACTCAAAGGCTATCGCACGGGCGGCACGATCCACATCATCATCAACAACCAGATCGGCTTCACCACTTCGCCGCAGGCCGGACGCTCGACGATTTATTCGACCGACGTGGCGCGGATGACCCAACTCCCCATCTTCCACATCAACGGCGACGACCCCGAAGCCGCTTTTCGCGTGCTGAACATCGCGCTCGATTTCCGGCAAGAGTTTAATAAGGATGTCGTGCTCGACGTGATCGGCTTCCGGCGTCTCGGTCACAACGAAGGCGACGAGCCGAGCTACACTCAGCCTCTGATGTACGCGCGGGTCAAGGCTCATCCGGGCGTGCGCGCCAAATACGCCGCGCAACTCGTCCGCGAAGGCGTGCTCAGCGAAGTCGAAGTCCAGCAGATGATCGACGAGCAGGTCAAACACTACGAAGCGGCGCTCGCCCGCGCCAAAGAGATCGTCGCCAACAAGCAGCCGCTACGCGAGATTCCGGTGGTCGAAGAAGAGGACGGCTCGACGATCGTCGAAACACCGGTCGCGGCGGAGACGATTCGGAGCGTCGCGCATCACATCGCGCTCGTCCCCGAAAACTTCAGCATCAATCCGAAGATGGTCAGCCAACTCGCGCGGCGCGCCAAGATGGGCGATGGCGAAATCCCGCTCGATTGGGCGTTCGGCGAGGCGATGGCCTTCGGCACGCTCGCGCTCGAAGGCACGCGCGTCCGTCTGAGCGGTCAGGATTCGGGGCGCGGCACGTTCAGCCAACGTCACGCGATTCTCTACGACACGCAGACCGGCGAGGCGTGGTCGCCGCTCGCCGAACTCGCCACGCACGACAACGGACGCCCGCGCATCGAGGTCTTCGATAGCTCGCTCTCCGAGCAGGGCGTGATGGGTTTCGAGTATGGATACACGGTCGTCGCGACTGATGCGCTCGTGTTGTGGGAGGCGCAGTTCGGCGACTTCGGCAACGGCGCGCAGGTCATCATCGACCAGTTTATCTCGCCGGGCGTCGATAAGTGGCAGCAACCTTCGCGGCTCGTGCTGCTGCTGCCGCACGGCTACGAAGGGCAGGGGCCAGAGCATTCGAGCGCGCGGCTTGAACGCTATCTCCAACTCTGCGCCGAGAACAACATGCAGGTTTGTTACCCGACCACTCCCGCACAGTATTTCCATCTGCTGCGGCGACAGGTCAAACAAGAGACGGCGCGACCGCTCATCGTGATGACGCCGAAGAGTCTGCTGCGACTGCCCGCCGCGACTTCTGCGGTCGAAGAATTGACACGGGGCGGCTTCCTGCCCGTCATCGACGACGCGGAGGTGAAGAACCGCGCCGCCGTCCGCCGCATCGTGCTCTGTAGCGGCAAAGTCTTTTACGATTTGCACGCGGGTCGTTTGAAGTCGGGCGACGAGCAAGTCGCTATTATCCGGCTCGAACAGTTTTACACGTTCCCCGAAGCACGTCTGCGCGAGATTTTCGCGGGTTACCCGAACGCCGAACAGTTGGTCTGGGCGCAGGAGGAAGCGAAGAACATGGGCGGTTGGACGTTCGTCGAGCCGCGCCTGATGGGATTGTTGGAGCGCTGCCCGCGACCCTCTTATGTCGGGCGCGCGGCTTCGGCCAGCCCCGCCACAGGCTCGTACACGATTCACGAAATGGAGCAACGCAAACTCGTCGATGATGCGCTGACGACCGCCGCGCCCGTCATCTCCGACGCGAGCACCGCGCAGTACGCCGGGCAAGCCGACTCTTGAAGGACGACGGATGAGGGCGCGCGGGATGAAGGATGAGTGAGAGGGAAACACTCATCCTTCATCCTGCGCCATTCGTCCCTGCTTTTCTCGCCGTCGAAATTTTCTATGAAGACCAAACAGTTTGCTCTCTTCATCACGCTGGCCTTGGCCGCGACGACGGGCGTTGAGACGAACGCGCAGACGCTTCAGGACTTGCTGCGCGGCACGGGCGCGGCGGATGTCTACAGAGCGGAGCCTGAGTCGTGCGCGGGGGCGACGCCGCGCGCCGGGGCGCGTGCGGTCAAGGTCGTCGTGCGCTCGAACGACGACGTGTTGTTGGTCGGGTTAAATGGTGATCGCGTCGCGTGGCAGAGGAAGTTTCCGCTGAAGGAGGATCTCAACACGCCCAAGACGACGCCGACGTGCACGGGGCGCAAGATTGAGTTGCATTCGCAAGCGCCGTTTTCAGCCGCCGCCTCGATTCAAACTTTCGCGTGGAACGGCGTGACGCTCCGGCACATCTCGACGAGGTACGAAGACCCTTCGGCGGAGTTTATCGAGCGCGCCCTTCGCGCGGCGGAAGCGGGCGACAAGCGACGGCTCGACGCGCTCTACGGCAACCGGGAAGGCTCCATCGAGATTCTCTACCCCGGTCGCTACATCTCCGGCGCGCTCCTCGCCGAAGCCGTCAAACGCGGCCACGCATCGGCCACCGCCGTTTACAAAACGGGCAAGCCGCGCGAAGCCGCCGCCCGCCTCGCGTTGATGTTCGACCTGACGGTTGATTTCTCGACCCTCGCAACGGGCGAGGTATCAGCCACGACACCCCTTGAGCGGTGGCTCGAAGCGTGGAAGGCGCAAGAGATGGAGACGGAAGCATACGTCTCCGCGCTCAACGACTACGGATTCTTTCTCCAACAAGCGGGCGACGACCGCGCCGCCGCGCCCGTCTTCAAAGCCATCATCGAACGCGCGCCCACCACGCGCCCCGTTGCCCATCTCAATCTCGCCGACTCGCTCTGGACGCTCAACCACAAAACCGAAGCCGCCGCGCATTACCGGCGCTACCAACAACTGATGTCCGCCGAAAACAAAACCGACAAAATCCCCGCGCGCGTCGCCGGGCGATTAAACTAGCCCGCACACGCGCCGCCCCCCAACCGCGCGCGTTCATTTCAAGGTCTCTTTTCCGGCTCGCTCTCGTCGATGATTTGGTCGTCGTCGATGATTTTCACTTCGGTGCCGTACTTCTGATAGTTACGGAAGCGCACGTCGTTGCGCGTCTGGAAGAGGCCGTCGGGTTGCCGCGCGGTCAGTTCAACGACGGCGCGCGAGGGCAGCAGATATTCGCGCTCGGCGATCATCACCCAGTCATAATCAATCGCGCGGCTCGCCTGTGTGATCGGGAAATCGATGGGAATCTCGGTCGAGATGCTTTCGAGCCGGAGCACGCGAAACTTCTCGCGGTCGATCCACAACCGTCCCCGGTCACCGGTCGTGGTCACCGCCGCGCCCCGGTTGTAATCGAGTGTGCCGCGCGCATTGTCCCTCTTCACATCGTACTCGTAGATGATGGCGCGGCGTCCGTTCAGCGTGTCGGTATCTACCAGCTTGAATTCGGTGTTGCTGTCGGGACGAAAGATCATCGCCAGCCGCGAGACGTACTCGCCGGTCGAGGTCGCGCCACCAAGTTTCTCAAGACTGTTGCCGCTGCTCGGTTCGCTCTGCGGCGGCGTCGGGAAGCCGTTGACGGCGAGCACGCGGTATTGCTCGCCCTCGCGTGCGTTGTAGCTGACGGCGATGGTCAGGCGATCCGACACGTTCCAGTTCCTCGTCAGGGCGCGTGCGTAGGCGCGGACGATCTGCTGTTTGACGACGAAATCAGGCATCGCTTCGGCGGCGGCGAGCGTCGCGGCGCGCGTCCTGTCCAAAACGTCGCGCCCTTCCTCCGCCGACGGCACGGCGACGGCGACCGGGTTGAGCCGGCGTCGCTCGGCTTCTTCGAGCGTGCGGCGCAGCAGCACATCATTGCCGCTCTTGGTGGCGACGAGCGAGAGCAACCCGCCGGTCAACGGAAAACCGATGCCGCGCTTGCGTACCTCGTTGATGAGGTCGTCTTTCAAAGCGGGGCTGGTCGGCAACTGCCGAACCATCCGCACGAACTCGTCGTTGGTCAGCGGCGCAGGCGCTTGCGCGCGAACCGCCGTGTGTGAAAAGAGCGCGGACGCGAGCAAGCCGCACACGACAAAGCCAACGGCGCGGAGACGAAATTTCGGGCGTTTCATAAAAGGAAATCTTTCGGGCGTCAGGAAGTTGAATCGCAACGATAAGCTCAAGACTTACGCAGATGTGCTTGGTTGCGGAAGCCCGCACTTCGTCAAGGGCGCGATTCTTTCGCCACCGCTGACACCCTTACTGCGTGCGGGTTTCCGCAAATTCGTTCAAGCTATAGCAAGTTGCAATTGCATATAGCACATGAAAGAGCGGCATCGCCTGGGAGCGCGAGCGTCCCGCTCGCATTGAGCGTTCGGAGAACGCGAACCATTGAACGTGCTCCGAGCACGCTGGCCAGCGGGACGCTGGCGCTC
>JBGTHJ010000203.1:0-6136 GCA_041746175.1 Pyrinomonadaceae bacterium | reverse complement strand
TCAGCACCGACGAGCGGGCGAGAGAAGCCTTGCCTCAAGTGCTGTTTGAAGAATATGGCTCAACTCAACCAACGCTCAGGACTTTCAGTCCGTTAGGAGGAAACCACCACCTTTGAGGTGGTGGAGCTTCCGCTCATTTCTTGCAGTCTGTCTATGTGTTTCCTGGTAGCTTCTATGTTCACAAGGTATTCCCCACCTTGCATACGAGCGCACAATTGAAAGATACCCATTGCTGGGCAGTTAAGTATAGGAATATCATCCTCGTTATGATTGCGGCCAAGAACTAATCCGCCAGCTCTAGCATCAATGATGTGACCCCCGAAAAAAGTAACAATGAAGTCAGCGGCAGTGTATCGTGGAAGACTCTCCTCCTCACAGGAGGGGCATTCATCCAGTTCCATCGACATGTCTTCACCACAATGCAAACACGGTGAGCTATCAGCACCATGAATCTCATATTTAGCCATATGTAATATTATATGTGAGGAATGAAGAATATTTCTTGAAAGGTCACTACAATTCTCACTACACCAATAAAAACGCCGCTCTCGAATGAGGCGGCAAGTTGCGGCAAGTAATCAAGTTACAGAAGCGGTCTAGTTGTTGTTCCCCGGTTTTGCAGACCTCTGCCTTACCACTTGGCTACGCCGCCACAAAACGTGGATGAGGGATGAGGATGGTGGGATGAAGTTAGGAAATTCCCGTTCAACCCTCCGCCCTCATCCCTCATCCTTTCAAAGCGGGAGACGAGATTTGAACTCGCGACTTCGACCTTGGCAAGGTCGCACTCTACCACTGAGTTACTCCCGCGTGCGGAAAGCAATTTTACCGATAAGCTTCTCATTGTCAAGCGGGCGACGCGCGCCGCGTAGAGGCGTTTGGGGAGATCGAGTCGTAGGAAAAAAGCGTGCGGGGCGTCGGTCGGAGGTTGACTTCTGACCACTCCGGTCAGTAAGTTTCCTCTACGCAACGGGTTTCCGACACATGCTAACTCATTACAAAGTTTCGACGGGAGGTGTGTCTCCATGAGGTTCAACACAAAAATCAGGAGTGAAGTGGACTTGAATAAAGATTCGTTAAAATCGACGGCGACGAGACGGGGCGGGATAACAACCCCGGCACGCAGAACTGCATTGCTGGCGCTCGCGCTGGCGTCTTTGTTCGTCATCTCTTTAGCCGACGCGACGGCGCAGTCGACCGGCTATCAGAAGCCCCCGCAGGCGGTGCTCGACGTGCTCAACGCGCCGCTCGCGCCGTCGGCTTCGATCAGTCCGGCGCGCGACTACGTGCTGCTCATCGAGGGCGTGCGTTACCCGCCGATTTCGGAGTTGGCACAACCGATGCTGCGTCTGGCGGGGCTGCGCATCAATCCGAGCACGACGGGGCCGTATCGCGCGCCGTACGGCGTCAAGATGTGGTTGAAGAAAATCGCCGATGCGTCGGACATGAGCATCACGCTGCCGCCGAACGCACAGGTCAGCCTGCCGCAGTGGAGCGCGGACGGGAAGCACTTCGCGTTCACCAATACCACGCCGGCGGGGATCGAGCTGTGGGTCGGCGAGACGGCGACGGGCAAGGTTCGCAAGTTGAATAAAGTCACGGTTGGGGCGGCCTTCGGCGAGCCGTTGCAGTGGATGCCGGACGCGCGGACGCTGCTCGTCCAACTCGTTCCGGCGAATCGCAAGGCCGCGCCCGCACCGTCGGCGGTGCCCGGCGCGCCGAACATTCAGGAAAGCTCCGGCAAGACGGGGCCGGTGACGACCTATCAAGACTTGCTGAAGAACCCGCTCGACGAAGACCTCTTCGATTACTACGCGACGGTGCAACTCGCGCTCGTCGATGCCATGAGCGGCAAGACGACGACGCTCGGACAGCCCGCCGTCTACGATTCAATCGACCCCGCACCCGACGGCAATCATTTCCTCGTCGCGCGCGTCCATCGCCCGTACTCCTACCTCCATCCGTACTGGACGTTCCCGAAGGATATCGAAGTGTGGGACAAGAGCGCGAAGGTCGTCCACAAGTTGGCGAATTTGCCGCTGGCGGATCAGGTGCCGATTCAGGGTGTGGCGAAGGGGCCGCGCGATTATGAGTGGCGACCGACCGAAGCGGCGACGCTCGTCTGGGCTGAGGCTCTGGACGACGGCGACCCGAAGAAGAAAGTCCCGTTTCGCGACCGCGTGCTGATGCTCAAAGCGCCGTTCACGGGGCAACCCGTCGAACTCGTCAAGACCGAACACCGCTACACGGGCGCGCAGTGGGGCGAGCGTGGCGGGCTGGCCTTCGTGACGGAACTCGACCGCGACCGGCGCTTCGTGACGACCAGAATGTTAAATGCCGACAACCCGTCGGAGACGCCGAAAGTTTTGTGGAGTCTGAACGTCAACGACCGTTACAATAATCCGGGCACACCCGTCACGCGCGTGCTGCCGAACGGCCATCGCGCGATTGTGCAGCACGGCGATTCGGTTTATCTGACCGGCGCGGGCGCAACGCCCGAAGGCGACCGCCCGTTTCTCGACCGCTACAATCTTCAGACGCTCAAATCCGAACGGCTGTTTCGCAGCGACGCGCAGAGCTTCGAGACGTTTGTCGCGTTGCTCGACGATGCCGCCAAACAGATCGTGACGCGTCGCGAACGTCCCATCGAACCGCTCAACTATTTCGTCCGCACGCTCGACGGCGCGGGCGATTCGACACGCGCGCTGACCAAATTCCCAGACCCGACGCCGCAACTTCACGGCATCAAAAAACAACTCGTCACCTACAAGCGTAAGGACGGCGTCGACCTCTCGTTTACGCTCTACCTGCCGCCCGGCTACAAAGAAGGGACGCGCTTGCCGACGGTCGTCTGGGCTTATCCGCTGGAGTTCACAGACCCCTCGACCGCCGGACAGGTCAGCGGCTCGACGCAGCGCTACACGTCGATCGTCGGTCCGTCGCACCTGTTTCTCCTGATGGCGGGCTACGCCATTCTGGACAACACGACGATGCCCGTCGTCGGCAACCCCGAAACGGTCAACAACACCTTCATCGAACAGATCGTCATGAGCGCGCAAGCGGCGATTGATAAGGCCGCCGAGATGGGCGTCACAGACCCGGCGCGCGTCGGCGTCGGCGGGCACAGCTACGGCGCGTTTATGACCGCCAACCTGCTCGCTCATTCCGACCTCTTCCGCGCCGGAATCGCGCGCAGCGGTGCGTACAATCGCACGCTCACGCCCTTCGGTTTTCAGAGCGAGCGACGGACGCTCTGGGAAGCGCCCGAACTCTACGTCAAGGTTTCGCCCTTCATGGTCGCCAACCGAATCAACGAGCCGCTGCTCTTGATTCACGGCGAAGCCGACAACAATCCCGGCACCTACCCGATTCAGTCCGAGCGAATGTTTCAAGCCATTCGCGGCAACGGCGGGACGGTGCGCTACGTCACGCTGCCGCTCGAATCGCATGGCTACGCCGCACGCGAATCGACCGAGCACGCGCTCTACGAAATGATTTCGTGGTTCGACCGGCACGTCAAAAACGCGCCGCCGCGCGGGGCGATGGAGAACAAAGCCGCGAAATAAAAATGCGGTGGATCAAAAGGGGAAGAAGCGAAAATGTTAGGAGCGATACTGTTCCTCGCCTTTTCCCTCTTCCCCTTTGATAACGACTGGCGAAGGAGGTGAACGCCCACGCCGCGCGCGCCGTCCGCGATAAACCTGTCCCGGTGTTTTATTCTTCCCCGTGCCAGCGACGCTTGCGAAACTTGGCGTCCGTCCAGAAGTTGCGGAGCAGTTGGATACGGGGCGCGTGGGTCGTGCCGTCCTGGTCTGTGGGCGGAAGGATGATGCTCACCACGTCGTAGCGGTGCGGGAGCGCGGCGAGGTCGAAGGTGCGCCGGTAGACGCGCGCGGCGCGTGAAATCTGTCGCTGTTTGCGGAGATCGACGTTGGATTCGGGCGCGGCGAACCAGTCGGAGGCGCGCGTTTTGACTTCGACAAAACAGAGCGTCGCGCCTTCGTAAGCGACGATGTCAACTTCGGCCTGCACCACCGCGCCGCGTGTGTTCCGACCGACGGGCAATTTGAAGTTGGCCGCGACCAACCGGTAACCGGCGCGCCGGAGGTGCTCTGCGGCAAGGGCTTCGCCGCGTTGACCGAGCGCGAGATGCGGCGCGATCTTTGCAGCAGCTTCGACGCGCGCTGAATCTTCAACCGCGAACCGCGATTCTTTCGCGCGCGTCGGCTTCCAAACGCCGGAGATGAGTTGACGCCATCGCATCGTTTGAGCGCAGAGGTTAGCGCGCGTCGCCCGAAGGTGGCAAGGCCCGGGCGGCGCGGCTTGCTTGCCGTCGCTTCACACGGCGAGCTAAACTCTCGCCCAAACAACCATGAACACCAAAGACACACGCCCGCCCGGGCACGCGCCGGACGACGAACACGCGACCGATGCCGAACATCCGACCGACGACGCGCGGCAGGCTCAGACCGACGCGCGGCAGCCGACGGCGGCGGCGGTGCGCGCCCCGTTGCCTTTAATCGCGATCGTCGGGCGTCCGAACGTCGGGAAGTCGACGCTCTTCAACCGGCTGGTCGGCGAGCGGCGCTCCATCGTCGGCGACGAACCGGGCATCACGCGCGACCGCATCTACGGCGAGACCGAATGGGCGGGGCGGCGTTTCTCGGTCGTCGATACGGGCGGCATCGTGCCGGATGACGATGCGTTGATTCCATCGAACATTTTGAAGCAGGCGGAGTTTGCCATCAGCGATGCGGTCGCGCTGGTGTGGGTCGTCGATGTGCGCGCGGGTATGACGCCGCTCGACGAAGAGTTGGCGCGGCTCTTGCGCTCGACCGGAAAGCATGTGCTCGTGGCGGGCAACAAGGCCGACTCGGTGCGTTTGGACGCCGAGGCGGGGGAGTTTCATCGGTTCGGATTCGCCGACGTGATTCCGGTGTCGGCGGAGCAGGGCGACGGGGTGGCGGATTTGTTGGACGCGCTGGTCGAACGTCTCAAAAGCGAAGCGACCGAGGCGGGCGCGGATGATGATGAAGCGGTCGCTTCCGCGCCGCGTGAGATTCGGCTCGCGATTGTCGGGCGTCCGAACGTCGGGAAGTCGTCGTTGTTGAATCGGTTGCTGGGCGAAGACCGCGTCATCGTGTCGCCGGTTGCGGGCACGACGCGCGACGCGGTCGATACGTTGGTCGAGCGCGAGGGGCGGCAGTTTCGCCTCATCGACACCGCGGGCATCCGTCGCAAAGGCAAGACGCAGGAGATGGCCGAGAAGCTTTCGGTCGTCATGGCGCGGCGGAGTTTGGAGCGCGCGGACGTGGCGGTCGTGGTCGTCGATGCGGTCGACGGCGTCGCCGCGCTCGATGCCCACATCGCGGGCTACGCGCTCGATGCGGGATGTTCGATCATCATCGCGGTCAACAAGTGGGACGCGCTGCCGGACAAACTGACGGGCACGGTCGCGGAGTTTGAGCGCAACCTCCGCGACAAGATGAAGTTTCTCGAATGGGCGCCGGTCGTGACCATCTCCGCGCTCAAAGGCCAGCGCGTCAACAACCTCTTGCCGCTCGCCGTTCGCGCCAACGAAGCGCGCAACATGCGCGTCACGACTTCGCAACTCAACGACTTTTTCGAGCGCGCCGTCGCCTCGCCGCGTGCGCCGAGCGCGCCCGCCCCCGTCAAGGGCGGACGCTCGCGGCTCCACGTCCAATACGTCACGCAGGTCGCCGTCCGTCCGCCGAAGTTCGTCGTCTTCACGGCGGGCGGCAAGCCGGGGCTGCACTTTTCCTACGAGCGATACCTCCAAAATCGCTTGCGCGAAGAGTTCGAGTTCTTCGCCACGCCGCTGCGCATCGTCGAACGGCACAAGAGCGCGCGCAAGCGTTAGCGCGAGGGTGCGGAAGCCCGCGCCGTGACGAAACATGTGGCGCGGCCAGCGCGCAGAAATCAGAAGTGATAAATTCCGCGAATTGATTTATCATCCATCCGTACGCCTCACCCTTGTCCGAACACACGCGCTGCTCCCGGCAACTCTAATTTTATGAGCGGTCCCGACACCGGCTTCAAAACACTTTTCGAGCGAACAAGCGACCCCGCCATCGTCATCGACGAGACGGAGCGGCGCGTGCTTGCGGCTAATCGC
>JBGTHJ010000202.1:0-3726 GCA_041746175.1 Pyrinomonadaceae bacterium | reverse complement strand
CGCGGACGCGCTCGTCAGCGCCGACCACGAAGGCGTCGGGCTGCTCGTCTACGACCACATCGACGAAAATAATCACTCGCTCGCCAAGTACATCGCGTGGTCGCGGCGCGTCGTCGGCGATGACGCGGGCGAAGCCGTCCGCCACGTCCGCTCGCTCGAAGAATATCTCGACCATCCGCCCGTCCACATCGCCTTCTCCGGCAGTTGCGCGGGGATGATGCGCCTCGGCGAAGAGATCGAGCGCGAACTCGGCATGGGTGTCAAGCGGCTGCTCACGCTCTATCGCAAAACGGATTTCGCGTTGCTCGACGTGATCCACCCCGCCGCCTCGAAGGGCGCGGGAATCGCCGCCGTCGCCGCCGAATACGGATTGACGAGCGCCGAGGTGATGGCGGTAGGCGATAACTACAACGATCTGGAAATGCTTCACTACGCCGGAACGGGCGTCTTGATGGGCAACGCCGAAGACGCATTGCGCGAGATTAACGGCTTTCACGCCACGACCACCAACGACGAAGACGGCGTCGCCGTCGCCATCGAAAAATTTGTTTTGACGAAAGGATAGAGGAACACACAATGGCAAACCGCATCGCAAACATCAAAACCAACAAGGGCACGATTCGCATCGAGTTATTGGAGGACGAAGCCCCGAAGACTGCCGACAACTTCATCAAGCTCGCCGAACGCGGCTATTACAACGGCGTCATTTTTCATCGCGTCATCAAGGGTTTCATGATTCAGGGCGGCGACCCGACCGGCACCGGGCGCGGCGGCGCGGCGGCGTCGGGCGGCAAGTTTCCGGACGAGATCAACCGCACCGCCGCGCTCTATCAAGGCGCGTACAAGAAGGGCGAGGTAGCGATGGCGAACTCCGGGCCGAATACCAACGGCTCGCAGTTTTTCATCATGCACGTCGATTACCCGCTGCCGCCAAGCTACTCCAAGTTCGGGCGCGTCGTCGAAGGTCAGGATGTCATCGATGCTATCACCGAATCGCAAACCGACCGCAGCGACCGTCCACAGACGGACGTGGTGATGGAAGAAGTGACCATCGAGAAAAGCGAGTAGGCCGAAACGCACAAGAAGGCAGAAAGCAGCGAGGACGGAGATAGGCGAGGGCGAAAGCGGCGAGGGCGGTCAGGACACACGATGTGTTGACCGCCCTCGCCGCTTTCCGCCCTTGTGCCTTCTTGTGCGCTTTCCGTCTTGTGTTAGTTTTGCGCTCCGGCGGCGCGCAGCAATTTGACGACGTTGTCCTGCGCGTTTTGAGTGGCGAAGGCGAGCGCGGTGCGGCCATCATGGTAGCGGGCGTTGAAGTCAGCGCCTTTGTCGAGCAGGAGACGCACCGTCCCGCTGAGTCCGCCGTTGGAGGCGGCCATCAGCGAGGTGTAGCCCTTCTTGGTTTGCGAGTTGACGTTTGCGCCGCGCTCGATCAGTTCCTGCACGATGGAGATATTGCCGTAAGCAGCGGCTTGGATGATGGGCGTCAATCCGGCTTCGGTTTCGGCGCGGACGTTCGCGTTGTGTGCGAACAGAAGATCGACGATCTCAGAGTAGCTTCCGCCCTTCCGCCCGACCGCGAAGATGAGCGCGGTGCCGCCACCGTTGCCGCGCGCGTTGACATCCGCGCCGTTGTCGATGAGCAGTTTGACGATTTCGAGATGACCCTGCGTCGTGGCCTTCATCAGCGGCGTGTCGTTGTCCGCGTCGCGCGCGTTGACGCTCACGCCTTTGGCAATCAAGTCGCGCACGGTGGCCGCATGGCCGAACCACGAAGCCCAGAAAATCGGCGTCCACCCATCGTCGGGCTTGGCGTTCACGTCCGCGCCCGCCTCGATCAGGGCTTTGACGACGGCGTCGTGACCGTTGGCAGCGGCGAAGATAAGCGGCGTCCGCCCGTCTTTGTAACGCGCGTTCACATCGGCGCGCTTCGACAAGAGGAAGCGCACCAGTTCAAAGTTGCCGTTCGATGCCGCGAAGATGAGCGGCGTCTGGCCGTCCGCCGTCGCGGTGTTCACGTTCGCGCCGTCCTCGATCAACCGTTGCACGAAAGCGAGGTCGCCGTCTTCAGCCGCCAGCGTCAGAGCGTTTGTGCCGTTGGCGCACTTCGCGACGATGTTCGCGCCCTTCGCGAGCAAGAGCGTCGTAATATCTTTTTGCGCGCCCGCGACCGAATAAATCAGCGGCGTGCAGCCGTCGTTGTTCGCGGCGTTCACGTCCGCGCCGCGTTCGAGAAGAAATTGGGCGAGCGGAAGCGCGCCCGCATCGACGGCGAGAATCAGCGGCGTCGAGCCGTCTTTGCCGCGCGTGTTAACGCTCGCGCCGCGCCCCAGCCAGTTCTCCACGCCGGCGGCGTTGGCGTTCGCCGTCTCGGCGAGCAACTGCTCGTTGACATCGACTTTGACGTTGGGTTTCGGCTTCGCCGCGACGGGTCTGACGGGTCTCGGACGCGACTGCTTGATCGGCTTCTGCTTTTCCTTCGCGGGCTGTATCGCAAACTGGCCGACACCCCCCATCAAATCCCCCGGCCCCTGCGCCGCGCCGCGTGTCGTCGTCGCCGTCGTCGCTATCGTCGAAGTCATCATCGAGCACAGCAGCAGCACGAGGACGACGACCGGCGTGGACGATGCCGCCGCCGTCGCGCGCCGACTGAAAAGGCTTTCAAGCTTCATCGTTTTTCTCTCTATTTCCTGCTTCGCCGGGGGAAAGCGCGACGGCGACATCGTGTTTGACGGGGCCGTGTCCGTGCCCGATGTGCGGCGCGTGCCGAATGGCTTCGGTGACGAAGCGTTTGGCCGCGCCGACCGCCGCTTCCAAATCCATCCCGCGCGCCAGACACGCCGCGATGGCTGCCGCGAGCGTGCAACCCGTGCCGTGTGTCGATGTGGTTTCGATGCGCGCGGCGCGAAAAACGATGACCCGACCATCGTCGTCGAGCAAGAGATCGAGCGCATCGCTTGCGAGATGCCCGCCCTTGACCAACACCGCCCGCGCGCCCATCTCGCGCAGTGCGCGTGCCGCGCGGAGCATCCCTGCTTCGTCTTCGATACGCAGACCGGTCAGCCGTTCGGCTTCGGGGAGGTTCGGCGTCAGCACGCGCGCCAGCGGCAAAAGTTGCGACTTGAGCGCGTCGAGCGCCGG
Organism: Pyrinomonadaceae bacterium; assembly: GCA_041746175.1. GTDB lineage: Bacteria > Acidobacteriota > Blastocatellia > Pyrinomonadales > Pyrinomonadaceae > JBGTHJ01. The sequence continues at coordinate 585 of JBGTHJ010000202.1, read as the reverse complement.
ATCGTCGATCAGATCGTAACCGCTCGTTGAACGCACCACCGGATCGACCACCGGGGCGGGCAAGTCGAGTTCACGCACGAGGCGCGCGACCTCCGCGATGATGTCGCGCGTCGGCAACATTCCGGTCTTGACGCCCACCACGCGAAAGTCTTCGCAGACCGCGACGACCTGCGCGCGGACGGTTTCCGCCGTCTGGTGCGCCGCGCCGAAAACGCCCGTCGTGTTTTGAAACGTCAGCGACGTGACGGCGGCGGTCGCAAAACACCCGAACGTCGTGAACGTCTTGATGTCGGCGACGACGCCCGCCCCGCCCGACGGGTCGAAACCCGCGATGGTCAGCGCGATGGGCGGCGCGTTTGCTTCGGTCGATGTCATCAGCATTTATCCACTCAGAAGTTTGAAGCTGTTTCGATGTCGCGCACGGTTGCGTCGAGGACGCCGGCGTCGTTGAAAAGGCGAATCGCGGCAACGCCGTGCGCGCCCGCGCCGAGCACGTCCGATACATTTTCATGCGTGATGCCGCCGAGAGCAAACACCGGAAAGGGCGCGACGGCACGCGCGGCGTCGGCGAGCGCGGCGAGTCCG
>JBGTHJ010000201.1:0-8580 GCA_041746175.1 Pyrinomonadaceae bacterium | reverse complement strand
TTTTATAGCGGTTTGCAATTGGGTGAGTGCCGGGAGCGCCAGCGTCCCGCTGGCAAGCGTGCTCGGAGCACGTTCAATGGTTCGCGTTCTCCGAACGCTCAATGCGAGCGGGACGCTCGCGCTCCCAGGCGCCGCCGCTCTTTTATGTGCTATATGCAATTGCAACTTGCTATAAATTTTTATCTTCTGCGTTCGGCGTTCTGTTTTCTGTAATTGCTACGGAGCGCCTTCTTCGGGGACGCGTCCGACGCGTTGGGGCGAATGGGTCGGGGTCGTGATGGGTGGCGCGCTGAGGGCGGCGCGATAAGTTTCGGGCATCGAGATGACACGGCCATTGTTGTCCGTGACGACGTGGCCGGTTTCGCCTTCGGCGATGATGAGTCCGTCGGCGAGACGTGTTATCTGGTAACCGAAACGGACGGAGCGGCGGCGCAATTCGGTGATGCGTGTACGGATGATGAGTTCGTCGTCGTAGTGTGCGGGAGCTTTGTAGCGACAGTAACTCTCGGCGACGACGAGAAAAGCATGGTCGTTCTCTTCCATGTCGAGATAGGCGAAGCCGCGCGCGCGGCAAAATTCCGTGCGACCAATCTCGAACCAGACGAGGTAGTTCGCGTGATAGACGACGCCCATCCGGTCGGTTTCGGCGTAGCGCACGCGCACCGTCGTCTCGTGCCATTCCTCGAACAAAGCATCTTCTTCAGCCATTGCCATCATCTGAGAGATAATCCTCCCGCAGCGTTTTTGCCGAACACCGTCGGCGGCGGAACTGTCTGAGCCGGGTGTGAGCGGACTATAAAAGCGAAAGGTTCGAGATGTCAAAGAAAATAACCCCCCTGATGCTCGCACAGGTTCTGCTGCTGGCGGCGTCGCTGGCGTCAATCGGCTGGTTCGGCGCGCAAACGGGCGCGGCGCAGACCGCGACTGCCGTCAATCCAAAAAGCGCGGCGGTCGTTTCGGCCACCGCCGAAGTCTTGCGCGAGACGAGCGAACTTCGTGGCTTGTCGATTCTGCGTTCGGTGCGGAGCGGGGCGCAGTCGCGCGACGAAATCGAGCGGGTGATCATCAAAAACCTGAACGATACCTCGACGCCCGAAGAGTTGCGCGCCTCAGAAATCGCCATGAAGAAACTCGGACTCGCGCCGTCCAATTTCCGGTATCGCGAGTTCATCGTCAAGTTGCTCGGCGAGCAGGTCGCGGGCTATTACGACCCGAAGACGCAAGAGTTTTACCTCGCCGACTGGATCGACCTCGACGGCCAGAAGCCCGTAATGGCGCACGAACTAACCCACGCTTTGCAAGACCAGCATTTCAATCTGCGCCGCTTCGAGAAGTGGCCGAAGGGCGACTCGGACGCCGAACTCGCCGCGCACGCGCTCGTCGAAGGCGATGCGACGCTCGCCATGACGCACTATGTTTTGCGCAGTCCGCTGCGTGCGTTGGCGATGATGAAGTCGATGTCATCGGGCGGCGTGGCAACCGAACAGCTCGACCGTGCGCCGCGTGCGTTGCGCGAATCGCTGCTGTTTCCCTACGAGCAGGGGACGACGTGGGCCACGCAAGTTTACAAACGCGGCGGCTGGAAATTGATCTCCGAGTCGTTCAGCAACCTGCCGCAATCGACCGAGCAGATTCTTCATCCCGAAAAATATTTCGCGGGCGAAGCGCCGGTTAAAGTCGAATTGACGAACCTCGCGCAAGTGCTCGGCGCGGGGTGGCGGCGGACGGATTACGATGTGAACGGCGAGTGGGGGTGTTATTTGATACTCAATCAGTTTCTCGTCGTGGAAGCGGAAGCGAAACAGGCGGCGGCGGGTTGGGGCGGCGACCGTTACGCGCTCTACGAAAACGCGCGCACGGGTGCGAACATGATCGCACAACTCTCAGCGTGGGACACGGAGACGGACGCGCGTGAGTTTTTCGACGCTTACGCGAAGCGAACCGCGCGCCGCTACAAAGGTTCACTGTTCGACGAAAACCGCGTGGACGGCGTCGCCGCGCAGATGCGCCGCGAGTGGCGGACGCAAGACGGCGCGGTCATCCTTGAGCGGCGCGGAAAGCACGTCGCGATTCTCGAAGGCGTCCCGGCGAAAGCCGACGTGTCGAAATTGACCAAAGCCATCTGGCGAAACATTATCTGAGAGTTTACCGCAATCTCCGCCCGGCGCCGGAGCGATGCTTGTCTTGTCAGTTGATACGGGCATCGCTTCTCCAATCTCCCGCCTCGCGCACATAACCACGCACCGCCTCGCGCACCACAGGTTTGAGGAGCGTTGTCTTGCTCCTTCGTGATGTGCTATTTTGAGCCATAATCAAGCTCTAAAATCATATCGGTAGTTGACTTCTCCGGCGAGGTGTCTTGCGAAGCGGGGCAACGCGATTGGCTCGAATTTGGTGAAGAACACTGTGATGTCGAAAGGCTCTGAGCAAAAGTCGGAGGCACGCCCGGCGGCGAAAGCCGAGCGCACGCGCCTGCGTGAATTGACGGCGGAGTTGCGGCGTCTGGAAGACGAACTCCGGCTCGGCGGCGGGGCGGCTAAAATCGAGCGCCAGCACCGTCAGGGCAAACTGACGGCGCGCGAGCGTCTCGAACTGTTGCTCGACCGCGATTCTTACGCGCAGGAGATCGGCTTGCTCGTCGCTTACGACGAATACAAGGGCGGCGCTCCGGCGGCGGGCGTGGTGACTTCGACGGGGCGCGTCGGCGGGCGTGAGGTGGTCGCCGTCGCCAACGATGCGACGGTCAAAGCTGGGTCGTGGTGGCCCGAAACCATCAAAAAGATTTTGCGCGCGCAGGAAGTCGCGATGCGCTCGCGCGTGCCGATTATTTATCTGGTCGATTCGGCGGGCGTCAATTTGCCTTATCAGGGCGGCGTGTTCCCGGGTCAGTACGGCGCGGCGCGCATCTTCTATTACAATTCGATCATGCGGCGCTATCTACACGTCCCGCAGTTGTCGGCGGTGATGGGGCCGTGCGTCGCGGGCGGCGCGTATCTGCCCGCGCTCTCCGACATCATCGTGATGGTCGAAGAGACTTCGTTCATGGGCTTGGGCGGCGCGAACCTCGTCAAGGGAGCGACCGGACAGACCATCGATAACGAGACCCTCGGCGGCGCGCGAACGCACACCGAACTCTCCGGCGTCGCGCACTACCGCGTCGAGAACGACGAAGCGTGCATCGCCAAACTGAGAGAGATCGTCAGCGAGCTTCCCATCAGTCGTCCGAGCGCGGTCAACATCACGGCGAGCGTGGAGCCGGCGCGACCTTTGACAGACCTCTACGAACTCATCCCCGAAGATCATCGCCAACCATACGACGCGCGTGAGGTTCTGCGTTGTATCCTCGACGATGGACACCTCGACGAGTTCCAAGCCGACTACGCGAAAGAGATGGTGACCGGACACGCGCGCGTGCGCGGGATACAGGTCGGCATCATCGCCAACAATCGCGGTTTGATTCGCGCGCCCGGCGGCGGCCCGCCCAAGTTCGGCGGCATCATCTACACCGAGTCTGCCGAGAAGGTCGCCTACTTCATCGACGTGTGCAATCGACACCGCACGCCGCTCGTCTTCATTCAAGACGTGTCGGGCTTTATGGTCGGCGCGGAGGCAGAGCACTCCGGTATTATTCGCGCCGGGGCGCGTTTCGTCGAAGCGATGGCGACGGCGAGCGTCCCCAAAATCGTGCTGACGATCAATCACGCATCGGGCGCGGGCTACTACGCGATGGCGGGGCAGGGCTTCGACCCCGATTTCATTTTCAGTTGGCCGACCGGTCGCATGGGCGTGATGGAGGGCGACTCGGCGGTGCAGGCTCTGTTCGGGACGCAGTTGGAAAAGTTGAAGCAGCAGGGCGATCAACCTGACGACGATTTGAAGGCCGAGATGGAGCGCGTGCGCGCCGATTACGATCAGCAACTCGACGCGAAATACGCCGCCGCGCGCGGTTTCGTCGATGCCGTGATCGCACCCGAAGAAACGCGCGACGCGCTCGAACTAGCCTTGCGCGTGACGCTCAATTTCGACGGCGCGCACCTCGGTCACTTCGTGCTTCCGTCCGCGCTCGTCTAAGCGCGGCGGAGGTCGCAACGGCGCGGCAGATGGTTGGGTGAGAGTCGAGATTGACGCTTGTTCGATGGAAGAAGGGTTTGAGTTCATAAACGAGATGAAAGAAAAGATACGCATCGCCAGCGGGCAGGGATTCTGGGGCGACATGCTCGACGCGCCCGTGCGACAGGTCGCGGGCGGGCAGATTGATTATCTGATGCTCGACTATCTGGCTGAAGTCACGATGTCGATCATGCAGAAGCAGCGGGCGCGCAACCCGCAAGCCGGATACGCGCGCGATTTCGTCGATTTGATGCGCGAGATTTTGCCCGCGTGCGTCGAGCGCGGGATTCGCGTCACGGCGAACGCGGGCGGCGTCAACCCTGAAGGCTGCGCGCAGGCGGTTGGCGAAGTGGCGCGCGAACTCGGACTCGCGGGACGCCTCAAACTCGGCATCGTGACGGGCGACGACATCATGCACCGGCTCGACGATTTCCTCGCGCGCGGAATCGAACTGCGCAACATGGACACGGGCGAGCCTCTGTCAACCGTGCGCGAACGCATCCAGAGTGCGAACGTCTATCTCGGCGCGTGGCCGATGGTCGAGGCTCTGAAGCGCGGCGCGCAGGTCGTCATCACCGGGCGCGCGACCGACACCGGGCTGACGCTCGCGCCGCTCATCCACGAATTCGGTTGGGCGGCGGATGATTGGGATCGGCTTTCAGCCGGGACGATTGCCGGGCACATCATCGAATGCGGCGCGCAGTGCTCTGGCGGCAACTGCCAGTACGACTGGCGCAACATTCCAGACCTCGCCGATGTCGGTTTCCCCATCGTCGAAGCGCAGCCGGACGGGACGTTCGTGGTTACCAAACACGAAGCGACGGGCGGTTGCGTTTCGGTGCCGTCGGTCAAGGAGCAACTCGTTTACGAGATGGGCGACCCGCACGCTTACATTACGCCCGACTGCGTCGCCGATTTCACGTCGATCCGACTCGAAGATGCGGGCGCGAATCGCGTCCGCGTTCACGGCATCAAGGGGCATCCCGCGACCGAGTTTTTGAAAGTCTCGATAAGTTATTCGGCGGGCTTCAAGGCCGTCGGCACGCTCGTCTATTCGTGGCCTGAGGCTTACGACAAGGCACGCGCGGCGGACAAGATTCTCCGCGCGCGGCTCGAACGTCTCGGCCTACGGTTCGACGAAATCCTGACCGAGTTCGTCGGCGCGAACGCGACGCATGGCCGACTCGCGGGCGAGCCATCGCCCGACTTGCCCGAAGTCCAACTCCGCGTCGGCGTGCGCGGCGCTGACAGAAAAGCGGTCGAGCGTTTTACCAAAGAGATCGCGCCGCTGATTCTGACCGGCCCGCCCGGCGTTACGGGCTTCGCGGGAGGGCGTCCCAAAGTCGAAGAGATCGTCGCGTACTGGCCCGCGCTGATTCCTAAATCCGAAATCGAGCCGCATGTCGAGGTGCTCGAAGTTTGAAGGATGAAGTGCTTCAAAGACTAGCCGACGCCGAGACGCCGGAGAGCGCAACCGTCGAGCGCGAGGCAGCGGACGCGGTGGCGATGTTGCACGATGTCGCCGCGTGGCGACGGCGCGCGTCAGAGTCGTTGGCCGACTGTCGCGTGTTTCAAGTCAGACGCGATTTGAGCGTCAACCCGCGTGACGGGCGCGAGCACTCCTTCTACGTCATCGAAGCCGCCGATTGGATCAACGTCATCCCGCTCACACCGGAGAACGAGGTCGTGATGATCGAACAATACCGGCACGGCACCGAAGAAGTGACGCTGGAAATTCCCGGCGGGATGGTTGACGCGGGCGAAGAACCGCGCGCCGCCGCATCGCGCGAACTTTTTGAAGAAACCGGCTACGCCGCGCCCGGAGACTTGATCGCGCTCGGCAAGACGCGCCCCAATCCGGCGATTCAAAACAACTGGATACACACGTTCCTCGCGCCGTGCGTCGAGTTCGTTAGCGCGCCCGTTTTCGACGGAACCGAGCACACCGCCGTGCGTCTCGTGCCGCTCGCAGACATCCCGCGTCTTATCGCCGACGAAACCATCAACCATGCGCTCGTCGTCGTCGGCTTTCATCGTCTGGCGTTGTTCCGGCAAGCGTCCGAAGTCCAAAAGTCGACCCGGCAATGATTCAAGTGAGCGATTAAAACATCATGCGTACTCAACTTATCAAACTCGCGCACGCGCGTTCGGGCGACAAGGGCGACACGGCGAACGTCGGACTCATCGCGTTGCGCGAAGAGTTTTACCCGCTGCTCGTCCGCGAAGTGACCGCCGAAAGCGTCAAAGAACATTTTCAAGGCATCTGCAAAGGCGAGGTCGAACGATTCGAGTTGCCCAACATCGGCGCGCTCAACTTCCTCCTCCACGAAAGTCTCGGCGGCGGCGGCACGCTCTCGCTCATGACCGACGCGCAGGGCAAAACCTTCTCGACCGCGCTCCTCCGCATGGAAATAGATGTCCCCGAAGACTTGTTAGTGACAGATGACAGGTAACAGGCGATAGTTAAAAGCGAAGAAACGCGACGCGCGCCGATGTCTCAATTCCGTCACCTCTCACCCGTCACGTCTTAACTTATGAGCGACGCTCTCATCAATCTCGATTCGTCCATCCGGCACGACTACGCGCAGGTCGGCGAAGTGCGTTTGCACTTCGCCGAGGCGGGCAGCGGCGACCGTCTCGTCATCCTGTTGCACGGGTTTCCCGAATGTTGGTATTCGTGGCGTCATCAGTTGACGGCGTTCGGCGAAGGCTTCCGGGTGGTTGCGCCTGACATGCGTGGCTACAACCTGAGCGACAAGCCGTCGCGCGTTGAAGATTACCGGATGGATGCGCTTGTGCAGGATGTGGTCAGCCTGATACGACATTGCGGGGCGAGCGAAGCGGCCATCATCGGCCACGACTGGGGCGCAAGCGTCGCGTGGGCGGTCGCCGCGAAGCATCCCGAATACGTCTCGCAACTCGTCGCCATGCAGGTCCCACCCCCCGCCGCGTTGGCCGCCAACATGACCTTCAAGCAAGCCCTGCGAAGCTGGTACATGCTGTTCTTTCAACTCCCGCGCCTTCCCGAATGGTGGATCGGCGCGGGCGACTTCGCCTCGCTCGAACGGATGTTCAAAAATACCGCGCGGCGCGGCACGTTTACCGACACCGACATCGCGATTTACAAAGACGCGCTCCGGCGACCCGGCGCGTTGACCGCCGCGATAAACTACTACCGCGCCAACGTCCGCGCGCTCCTGCAACGCTACACCGGCGCAGCCCGAACCGGCGGCGCCACGCGCATCCAAGTCCCGACCCTCTTCATCTTCGGCGAGCGCGATTTTGCGATTGCTCCCGAAACCGTGCGCGGCATCGGCGGGTACATTGATGCACCCTACCGCGAAGTCCGTTTCGGCACCAGCGGTCACTGGGTACATCAGGAATCACCCGCCGAAGTCAACGCCGCGCTCATTAGTTTTCTGAACGAAGAAGAACGTCGCCGGTAGCCGGTAGAAACGCCTTCAGGCGACCTGTTTTAACCGACTACAAATCACCAACTCCTGTTTTCATATCATGCCCGACGAGAAGCAAATCCTTTACGCGGTTGAGGGCGCGCGCGCTCTCATCACGCTGAACCGACCCGCCAAGCGCAACGCGCTCAACGACGAGTTGATCGAAGGCTTGACGCGTGCGCTTCTTCAAATAGAAGCGGACGAAGCGGTGCGCGTCGCGGTCATTACGGGCGCGGGCGCGGACTTCTGTTCGGGCGCCGATCTTTCCGCGCTGCAAAAGATTTCCGAAAGCTCCATCGTCGAAAATTTGGTGGACGCGCAGCATCTGATGGAACTCTTCCGGCTGATCCGTCGCATCGGCGTGCCCGTTGTGGCGGCGGTGCGTGGGCGTGCGCTGGCGGGCGGGTGTGGGCTGGCGACGGCGTGCGACATCGTGCTGGCGTCGGCGTCGGCGCGGTTCGGTTATCCGGAGGTGAAAATCGGTTTCGTCCCGGCGATGGTGATGGCGATTTTGCGCCGCAACGTCTCGGAGAAACGCGCCTTTGAACTCATCACACGCGGCGCGGAAATCGACGCGCCGGAAGCCGAACGCATCGGCCTCGTCAATCAGATTTTTGATGATGCGTCGTTCGAGGTCGAGGTCGAAAAGTACGTCGCGGGATTTGAAAAGGTCAGCCGCTCCGCCGTCATGCTCTCGAAGCGTCTGCTCTATCACATGGACGGCATGACGTTCGATGCCGCGCTGCACTCGGGCGTCGATGTCAACGCCATCGCGCGCATGACCGAAGACTGTCAAAAGGGAATCGCGCGCTTCCTCAAGAAATGAACCGCGCTTGTCGTGCGTCCTCCGCGATCTCGGTTGCGCGGGCGAGCGCATCGTCGCTGATGAAGTCAACCAAACCCATCGCGTAAGCTTCCTCTCCCTCCACACGCTTCGCCGTCGTAAACATCTCCAACGCCCGCGCCGCGCCAATCAGCCGCGCGAGCCGCTGCGTGCCGCCCCATCCCGTGATGATGC
>JBGTHJ010000200.1:0-2270 GCA_041746175.1 Pyrinomonadaceae bacterium | reverse complement strand
AATCGAAACCGCGCAACGCGCGATTGACGTGATCGACGAAGCTTTGCGCATCTATCCGGGCGAGCCGGAACTGCGCGCGTCGGCGACCGCCGTCCGCGATTTCGTCGCGACGGTCAAGGTCGCGCACTGGGTCGAACTCGCCGAGCGCGCCGTCTTTCGCGGCAACTACGGGCGCGGCATCGCACGTTACCGCGACGCGCTGTTCTATCTTTCGCGCGCCGAGATGGGCGAAGACGCGCGCGCCGCCGCCGCCACGCGCATCAATCGTGAGATCGAACTCTTGCGCGCCCGCATCGCGACAAGCGAGAAGACCGTCACGCCCTCCGCCACGCCCGAATACGCACGCGCCTCGCCCAACGGCGCGCACGGCGAGGACGACGGGCGGGAATCATCCCATGCATCTCCGAACGCCATCGACGCGGAAGACTTCAGCGATGCAGCGGGGCAAAATGATTAGCCAGCGATGCCCGAAGTGCCGTAGTTCGCGCGTCAGGCGCGGCTACGACCAACCGCCGCTGGTGCTGCGTCTGATTGGTATTTACAATCTCTTGTGCGACAATTGCAACTTGCTGTTCAGAGGTTTCGCCGTGCCGGGCACGGTCACGACGCGCGGCAACCGGCGGAGAAAACATCCGGAATCGCGTTGATAACGAATTAAATACGCGCGGCAGGGCAGCCCGCTACGCCCGTCCGGGCATCTACACAGGCTGGAATTCGAGAAGCGCGCCTCCGCCCGGAATTAAATCAGACATCAGCAATAGAGGGTTTGACGATGAAAGCCATTACTTCACTTTTTCTGCTCGCCGTTTTCTGCGTCGCGTCGATTCACGCGCAGGAGTCATCGTTGTCGGGTTCGACGCAACAGACGGGCGGCCTATCGAGCAGCAACAACGGCCCGACCGGGACGGGCGGTGGCGGGCTTGACCAGTTGGGAATCAGAAAGTATCTGCTCGGTCCCGGCGACGTGCTCGACTTGCGCGTCTTCGGCGAACCGCAGTTTAGCGGCCCGCTCGTCGTCAACGACGAAGGCAACGTCGAAGTCCCGTTCATCGATGATCCCGTCCCCGCGCGCTGCCGCACCGACCTCCAAATCAAACAGGATGTCGTCAAGGCTCTCAAAACGTACCTCAAGAATCCGCAGGTGAGTATGCGCGTGACCGAGTTGCGCAGCCGTCCGCCGGCGGTCGTCTTCGGTGCGGTGCGCGCCGCGCAACGCGTCCAGATGAATCGCAAGGCGAAGCTGCTCGAACTGCTCGCCTTCGCGGGCGGCGTCACGGAGCAGGCGGGCGGCCAGATTCAGGTTTTCCACACCGAGCCGGTGATGTGCACCGAACCCGGCGAAGAAGTCGTCGAGCCGCCGACCGTGCCGGTCGCGCAGGACGACCTGACCCAGGTTCCATACGTGCTCTACAACCTCGCCGACCTCAAGATCGGCAAGGAAGAAGCCAACCCCGTGATCCGCCCCGGCGACATCGTCATCGTGCAGGAAGCCGCGCCCGTCTACGTGACCGGAGCGGTCGTCGCGCCGCAGGGCATCTATCTGCGCGAAGGCAAGATGCCGCTGACGCGCGCCGTCGCGATGGTCGGCGGATTGCGAAAAGAGGCCAAGGCGAGCGCGATCAGAATCTACCGTCTCAAACCCGGCACGAAGCAGGAGCAGGAAATGATCACCGTCGATTTCAACGCCATCCGAAAGCAGAAACAGGATGACTTCCAGCTTCAACCCTACGACGTGATCGAGGTGGTGGACAATTCGGGCAGCATCGGCAACACCTTCAGAAATCTACTGATGGGCACCGGCGCGGGGGCTTTGACCGGACTCGGACAGAATCTTCCGTTGCGCGTGCTCTACTAAAGCGTCGCGACTCGACAAACGGTAACCGCGAGAGGTTGGTCAACCGTCGGCCAGCCTCTTTTTTATTGGTCGACAAAAATTGCGACGACCAGCGGCGCAAACGGTCGCGACACCGGCTTCGGTTGTGATAAATTATCCGCCCGATTACATCAACTTATTGAAGGTTCAGGAGAGAAGAGATGGAACGAAAAAGAACGACGACCGATCCGCGCCAGAGTCGCCGCCGTCTGACGGTTATGTTGAGTTTGGCGATTGTCGTCGCGGTCGTCGTGCTGCTCATCCTAGAGCAGGTCGCCGTGCTCTACGTGATTTCGACGCTCGGCATCGCGGTCTTGTTGCTGATTGTGGCCTTCGCCGATCTCGGCACCGCGCGCCGCGCCGCGAGCGAACCGCCGCCGTTCGACGACTCGGCGGC
>JBGTHJ010000199.1:0-17513 GCA_041746175.1 Pyrinomonadaceae bacterium | reverse complement strand
GGCGACCGACCGGCGGCTGGCGGCTCTCGATTTACAAGTTGTGGGAGGCGTTTCGCATCGCGCTCTCGTCGCTGTGCGCGAACAAGCTGCGGACGGCTCTGACGCTGGTCGGCATCGTCGTCGGCGTCGCGGCGGTGATTGCGGTCGTGACGATCATCAAGGGTCTCGACCAGACGGTTGCCTCGACATTTTCGTCGCAAGGCTCGACCGTCTTCAGCGTCTCGAAGCGACCGCAGATCATCACCTCGCGCGAAGACTTCATCCGCTTCAACCGTCGCAAGAACATGACCGAAGACGACGCCGCAACCGTGATGCGGCTGTGTACGGGTTGCTGGCGAACCGGGGTGGCGGTCAACACTCCGGCATCCACCGTCAAATACGGCGGCGCGGAATCGTCGGGCGTGCTGACGCGCGGGCTAACGCTTTCGATGTTCGTCATCGAAGACATCAACATCGTCGCGGGGCGCGCGTGGTCTGGGACGGAGAGCGAAGCGGGGCGCGAGGTGTGCGTCGTCGGCGCGGACATCGTCGACAACCTTTTCGGCGGGGCGTCGCCCGAAGCCGCCATCGGTCAGGAGATACGCATCGCCGGACGACAGTTCATCATCGTCGGCGTCGCCGAACGGCTCGGCAAAATCTTCGGCTTCTCGCGCGACAACTTCGTGCTCGTCCCCTTCCCGTCTTACAAGAAGATGTTCGGCGCGTACGATTCGGTGATCCTCTTCGTCCAGACGCCCGACGCCGCGCAACTCGAAGCGGCGGAAGATGAGGTTCGCACGATCATGCGCAACCGGCGCGGCAAGACTTTTCAGGACGAGGACGACGGATTCACCATCGAGACGCAGGGCGTCTTCATCGACCTCTACAGCACCGCGACCTCCAACATCTACATCGTGACCATCGGCGTCGCCGCCATCTCGCTCGTCGTCGGCGGCATCGTCGTGATGAACATCATGCTCGTCTCGGTGACCGAACGCACCAAAGAAATCGGCATCCGCAAAGCGGTCGGCGCAAACCGTCGCGACGTGCTCACACAATTTTTGATCGAAGCGGTTGTGCTGACCGCCATCGGTGGCGCGCTCGGCGTCGCGTTCGGTTTCGGATTGGCCTTCGTGCTCGCGCTCGCGATGGGCTTCCCGCTGCTTCTCAGCACGTGGTCGGCGGTGCTCGGCGTCGGCGTCTCGTCAGCCGTCGGAATCGCCAGCGGACTCTGGCCCGCGTGGAAAGCCGCGAGCCTCGATCCCATCGAAGCGCTCCGGGCGGAATGACCAGACGCGCGGAATGAGCAGATGAGAGAGAGGGCGCGAGCGGCAGCCACTTCCGGCTTTTTATCTCGCAGCCGACAGACAACCGCCAACATCTATTTTATGCGACTTGACGACATCAAAGAATCGGCTTCGATGGCAGCGAGCACGGTGCGTGCGAACAAGCTGCGCTCGACGCTGACGATTCTGGGTGTGGCGATTGGCGTCGTCACGCTGACCTTTATGGTGTCGATCATTCAGGGGTTGGACAAGGCGTTCGCCGACCAGATCGAATCGCTCGGCTCGAACACGATTTTCGTCTCGAAGTACGACCCCGGTTTCCGGCGCGGCGACCTCTCGGCGGAAGAACGCCAGCGCAAAGACCTGACCATCGAAGACGCCGACGCGCTGCGGAGCGAGGTCGCATCGGTGGTCGGCGTCTCGCCCGTGCGACGCAAAATCGCGGTCAACGTCCGCTACGCCGACCGCGAGACAGAGACGCCGATCCTGTTCGGCGTCACGCCCTACTACGAATTTACGCACTCGCAATATCTCGCGCGCGGGCGCTTCATCGGCGACGCCGACATGACCGAGCGCGCGAACGTCTGCGTGCTCGCGGTCGATGTCGTGCGCGCGCTGTTTCCCTACGAAGAGCCGCTCGACAAGGAAGTAAAAATCAACGGCACGCCGTACCGCGTCGTCGGCGTGATGGAGACGTTGGGCAACTTCTTCGGCCAGTCGCGCGACAACTCGGTCTTCGTCCCGCTCTCGTCGTTCGACAAATACTATCTTGACGTGCCCGCGCCCGAAGTCGTCTTCTTCATCATCCTTCGCCCGCGTTCGCGCGCCTTCGTCCAATCCGCGGTCGATGACATTACGGACACACTGCGGCGGCGTCGCCGCGTCCCGTCGAACGCGCCCAACAACTTCGGCGTCTCGACGCAGGATTCGCTGCTCGACTTCTACAACCAACTGACCGGCGCGACGTGGCTCGTGCTGACCGCCATCTCGTTCGTCGCGTTGCTCATCGGCGGCATCGGCGTGATGAATATCATGCTCGTCTCGGTGACCGAACGGACGAAGGAGATCGGCATTCGCAAGGCCGTCGGCGCGACGCGCAGCAACATCCTCTGGCAGTTTTTGATCGAAGCGGTCGTGCTCACCGGCATCGGCGGCGTCATCGGGCTGATCGTCGGCGAGGTCGCGAGCTTGTTGATGAACCGCTACTCGCCGCTCCCGGCCTTCGTCCCCGTGTGGGCGATTTTCGTCGGCATCGGTATCTCGGCGGGCGTCGGCATCGTCTTCGGGCTGTGGCCCGCGTGGAAGGCCGCGCGGCTCGACCCCATCGAAGCTTTGCGTTACGAATAATTCTGCGCTATCAATAACCCACGCTCGACCATCAACACACCCGGACGCTTGCCGAACCGCAAGACACAAATCAACATTCGCATGAATAGAACACCATCGTCTCGTCATGCTTCGCCCCGACGGAACCGATCCCGGCGACGCGAAGCTCTCATCTGCGGCGCGCTCATCTGTCTCTTCGCACGACTATTTCCGGTCACGGCGCAGCAACCACCCGCACCGCCCGCGTCGCCCGCGCTGTTGACCTACGACGAACTCATCGAACTCTACCGGCAAGAGATTCCGCCCGCGCCGCTGCAAACCAAACTCGACGCGCTTCTCTCGACGCCGTTCGTCAGCAACGCGGCCCACGAGAGCGGCGTCCGCCCGCTCAAGCCCACCTCCAAACGACTCGGACGCTTCCTCCGCGTCGCGCACTGGAACATCGAACGCGGGATCGAATTCGACGCCATCCGCGCGGCCTTTACCGACCCGGCCAAACTCGCCGCGCTCATCGACAAGACGAAGTACCCACGCGGCAGCAAAGAGCACGCGCGCATTCTGCAACAGATCGGGATTTTGAAAGACGCGGATGTCATCGTGCTCAACGAGGTCGACTGGGGCGTGCGGCGTACCAAGTACCGCCACGTTGCCGAAGAACTTGCCGCCGCGCTCAAGATGAACTACGCCTACGGCGTCGAGTTCGTCGAGGTCGACCCGGTGCAACTCGGCATCGAGAAATTCGACGGCACGGATGAGCGCGTCCGCGCCGAATTGATGGAGAACATCGAGGTTGACGGCGAACGCTACCGGGGGCTGCACGGCACGGCGATTCTCAGCCGCTTCCGGCTCGACAACGTGCGGCTCGTCCCCTTCAAATTTCAGGGACACGATTGGTACGCCGACGAAAAACAGGGCGCGACACCCATCGAACTCGGCAAGCGCACGGCGAGCGAAAAAATCTTTCTCGAAAAGGTGACGCGAGAAATCAGGCGCGGCGGGCGCACGATGCTGCTCGCCGACATCTCGGATTCGGAACTCCCCGAAGGCCGCGCGACGATCATCGCGACGCACCTCGAATCGCGCACCAAGCCGGAGAACCGCGCGCGGCAGTTGGTCGAGATGCTCGATTTGGTTGAAGGCATCGGACACCCGGTCATACTCGCGGGCGACATGAACACTTCGACCACCGACCAGACCCCGACCTCGATCCGACGCGAGATCAAAAAGCGTCTCGGCAGCGAAAAGTTCTGGGCGACGCAGGGCATCAAGTATGCGACCGGCGTCGGGCTGCTGTTCGACGTGGTCAAGGGCGGCATCGAGTTCACGCGCAAGCACGCCGACCCGACCGTCAAAAGCATCCGGTTCATCGCCGAAAACCCGGAGGCGAAGTTTTTCGACGTGCTCAAGGATTTTCGTTTTCGCGACGGTCGCGCCTTCGATTTTCGCGGCGAACGCGCGCGTTCGTCCAACGGTTTGTCCGACACGCTGGCGAACAGCAACGAACGCGCGGGCAAGGGGTTTGCAACGACGTTTGCGGTCAACCGCACCATCGGCCCGACGGGCAATTTCAAGCTCGACTGGATTTTTATCAAACCCGCCGCGCTCACCGACCCGTCCGACCGAAGACAACCGTACCGCTTCGCCCCGCACTTCGGACGCACGCTCGAAGACCTCAACAACAGCATCCCCGACCGCATCTCCGACCATCACCCAATCGTCGTCGATCTACCATTCGGCGAACCGCGCATTCGCTGACCGCATCGAACCGAAATCGGGCGACAAGCTATCGACAACAAACGGTTGGCTTATGGCGAGTTGCAATTGCATGTAGCACCTAAAAGAGAGTCGCCCGCTGGGAGCGCGAGCCTCCGGCTCGCTTTGAGCGTGCTGGATCACGCTGGCCAGCCGAGACGCTGGCGCTCCCAGGATTCACCCAATTGCAAAGCACAATAATCGTCCGGTCGTGCAACTTTGACCACCCGCGCGACGTAGTAGGACAACCGTGAATTTTCTCGAAACATTCAAACTAGCCGCCGCCGCTATCTGGGCGCATAAACTGCGCTCGGCGTTGACGCTGTTGGGCATGATTATCGGCGTCGCGGCGGTGGTCGTCGTCGTCTCGCTGATCCAGGGCTTCAACACCTACGTCGACGAAAAAATCGCGGGCATCGGCGCGAAGTCGTACACCATCCAGCGTTTCGGTTTTGAGGATTGGAAGGATACCGACACCATCGCCGCCGCGCAGCGCCGCAACAAAGACATAACCTTTGAGGATTACGAATATCTGCGCCAGCGTCTGACGCTGACCGACAAGCTCGGCGCGAAGGCGCGACCCTCGCGTGTGCAGGTCAAACGCGGCTCGGAACTTTTGCAAGAGGTCACGGTTGACGGCGCGATGGCGATCATCGGCGACATCGAAAAGGTTGACATCGCCGACGGTCGCTACTTCTCGGAGGCGGAGGATCAGGCGGCGGCGCGCGTCGCCTATATCGGGTCTGACATCGCCGACAAACTTTTTCCGGGTACGTCGGCGGTCGGCCAAGAGATTACGATCGAAGGCATCGGCTATCGTGTGGTCGGCGTCGCGGTCGAGAAGGGGACGGTGTTCGGGATGCCGCAGGACACGTTCATCACCCTGCCGATTAGAACGTACCGTCGGAACTTCGGGCCGCTGATTCGCTGGCGCTCCTTCTACATCGTCGGGACGGCGAAGAACGACGATCAGTTCGCCGACGCCGTCGAGGAGGCGCGGCTGTTGATGCGTCTGCGCCGGAATCTCAAAGCGGGCGAGAAGGACAGCTTCGGCGTGCTGACGCCCGACGCGATCACGGGTTTGCGCGACCGCCTGTTCGGTTCGATATTTCTCGTCGCCATCGCCGTCCCCGGCATCGCGCTCGTCGTCGGCGCGATCGTGATTATGAACATCATGCTCGTCTCGGTGACCGAACGGACGAAGGAGATCGGCATCCGCAAGGCTCTCGGCGCACGCCGCGCCGACGTGCTCAGGCAGTTTCTCGTCGAAGCCGTGACGCTCTCGGCCATCGGCGGCGCGACGGGCGTTCTCATCGCGTGGCTTTTGGGGCGCGTCGTGTCGGCCTTTCTCATCCCGACCTATTTGTCGATCGGAGCGGTCGTCATCGCGGTCACCGTCTCCGGCGTCATCGGCATCATCTCCGGCATCTTCCCCGCGTGGAAGGCCGCGCGGCTCGACCCGATCGAAGCCCTGCGCGCCGACTGAACCCCCGCACCGATTCCTTTTTTTCGCCGGACTAATCCGCGTTTGAGCAAATGAGACTACTTCGCAGCGACGTTTACGAAAACCTGCTGATGGCGCTTCAGACGTTGCGCTCGAACAAACTGCGTTCGTTTCTGACGGTGCTCGGCGTGATGATCGGCGTCATCACGGTGATGCTCATCGCGTCGATCATCAGCGGCATCGACGAGGTGGTCAAGAAAGAGGTCGAATCGTTCGGGACGCGCTCGCTCTTTATCTCCAAGTTTGATCCGGGCCTCCGCGTCGGGCGGTTGTCGCGCGAGGAGCGGACGCGCAAGGAGTTGACCTACGAAGACGCGGAAGCGATTGCGACGCTGCCGAACGTCGAACTGTCAGTCCCCTTCCTCGACATCAGCAACAACTTCTTCGGGCGGAAAATCAAGGTCTCGACGCGCGGCAAAACTTCTGAAGCCGTGCGACTCGAAGGCACGCTGCCCGACTACATGCGCGCGGGTCAAGAGATTCTTTCCGACGGGCGTTTCTTCACACAGTTTGAAAACGACACGAACCAGAACGTGTGCGTCGTGCGCGGGCGCGTCGCGGAGGATTTCTTCCCCAACGGCTCGCCCGTCGGGCAGACGATAGACATCGGCGGGCAGGAGTTTCGCGTCATCGGCGCGCTGGAGATGCGCGAGCAACTCTTCGGCGGCGGCAACGGCACCGACGATCTCAACAACGGTATTTTCGTCCCCTTCAACGTCGCGCGCAAACTGAAGCCGAACGCCGACGACATCTTTATCCTCGCCGTCGCCAAACCCGGCACGATGGACGAAGCCAAAGATCAGGTGGCCGACCTCTTGCGCGTCCGCCGCCGCGTTCCCTACGACAAACCGAACAACTTCGGCATCGAGACCGCCGAATCCGTCATCGCGCAGTTTCGTTCGATCACCGCCGGGGTCGCCATTGCGATGGTCGTCATCTCGTCGGTCGGGCTGATGGTCGGCGGCATCGGCGTGATGAACATCATGCTCGTTTCGGTGACCGAACGGACGCGCGAAATCGGTATCCGCAAGGCTATCGGGGCGCGTCGCCGCGACATCCTCTGGCAGTTCCTCATCGAAGCGATGACGCTGACCGGCTTCGGCGGACTCGTCGGGCTGCTGCTCGGTTGGGGCGGCACGCTCATTGTGCGCATCTTTATCCCTTCGTATGTGCCGCTCTGGGCGCCCGTGATGGGCTTCGTCGCGAGCGTCGGCATCGGCCTCGTCTTCGGGCTGTGGCCCGCGTGGAAGGCCGCGCGCCTCGACCCCATCGAATCACTCCGCTACGAATAAGGAGCGGGTGCGGCGAAGCGTCGTCGCTGGGTCGTGCCGGTGGCGTCGGTCAGGGTCGCTTTCCGCGCGTCGTCAAACGGGTTGCGGAATCTTCGCGCGGCAGAGTTCAAACGCCGGACGCTTGCAGTCGATGCAGAGTCGTCCGGCGTTTGTGTTTGGTCACGCGAAGTCGGCGCGCTGCTCAGGAGAGGAAGTTCGGGAAAAGCAGACCGCCCCAGACGACGCTGAAAACCATCCCCAACAGCCACAGCGTCAACGCAATCGTCCACGCCGCGCCCGAACTGACGCGCTCGCCCGTGTTGCGCAGACCCGTCGCCGTCAACCACACGCCGTAGAACGAGAGGACGCCGATGAAGCTGGCCGCGACGAACAGCACGGGATGCCGGGCGGGCGAAAAGAGCACGCCGAGGTTGTCGCGGACAAGCCCGCTCTGGTCGATAATCAGGTTGATGTCGTCGCGGTCTTTGAGATAGAGCAGCAGCAGACTCAGCAGCTTTTGGATCACGACGACGGGCAGCGTCGCGTAAAAGGCGACCGCGAGCGCCTGCCAGAAATTGATCCGCCCGCCAAACATCAACACGCCGAGCAGATACAGCGCGGCGAAGAACGCCATCAGCGCAAACAATCCAACCGCGGCGTTCGTCGTCGCGGCGACACGGGCGACGGGCGCGGCGATGCCCGCCAACTGTTCTTCTCTGAACGAAGGGATGTTCTCCGCCGGAATCCAACCGCTCTCGATGATTTTGTCGGACATCTTGTTGGCGATGGCTTCGGGCGTCATCCGCTGGACGAAGGCGACGCTGTAGAGCGCCGTGCAGATCGCGATGACGAAGAAGGCCGCGAGCCAGCGCGGGTGCGTGCGCAAGTTTTGAAAGACGCGTCCCGGTTCGTAGAAAATACCGAGCACTCTTTCGGCGGGCGAGAGCGGCGCGGGCGCGTCGGCGGCGGGCTGGGGCCGGGGGATAAAACTCAACCCGAACAGCAACGCGCCGAAGAACGCCAGACCGACGCCGAGCGGCGTCGTGCCCGCCGGAGCGATGCGTGTGATTCCCGCAATCAACAATGCTACGCCGACAACCAGAAGAATGATCGAAATGAATCGCTGCCTTGGCATAAGGGGGGTTCTCCAATCGTTACGACGGGTGGCTTCGTTCGCGCGCTTCAAACGGCTTGAACGTCAGGCGAAAAGCTCGCCGCCCGTGATGTGCTAGCGGCGTTGATACGCTGCGCCGCGCCGTCTTGTTTCAACGCCCCCTTCCGCCCATCGGGAACCAGCGATGACTGGAGGCGAAATTCATTATCGTGCTTTGCAACTGGGTGGGTGCCGGGAGCGCAAGCGTCCCGCTTGCAAGCGTGCTTGAGCAAGCTCGATTGTTCGCGTTCGGCGAACGCTCAATGCAAGCCAGAGGCTTGCGCTCCCGGGCGGCAACTCTCCTCTAAGTGCTACATCCAATTCCAACTCGCCATAGGCGGTCGGCGGGGATCGATCAAGAGGTGGCGGGTCGGCGTTATGGCTTTCCGCCGTCTTCACATTTCCGCTTTGTCGCGTCATGTGGCGGTCGGCGCGTCAGACCAACCGGGCACGCGGATACAGGCGACGGTGTGACCGGGCGCGACTTCGCGCAGGTCGGGGTCGATTTGCGAGCAGTCCGGAATCGCTTCGGGGCAGCGCGTGTGAAAGCGACACCCGGAGGGCGGGTTGATCGGCGTCGGCACGTCGCCGTGAAGCACGATGCGTTCGCGTCTGCGCGTCGGGTCGGGGATGGGAATCGCCGACAGCAGGGCGCGCGTGTACGGGTGCAGCGGGTTGGCGTAGAGTTCCGCCGCGCCCGTCACTTCGACGATGCGACCGAGATACATCACCGCCACACGCGTCGAGATGTGTTCGACCACCGCCAGCCCGTGCGAGATGAAGAGGTACGTCAGATTGAACTCCGACTGCAAATCTTCCAGCAGGTTGATGACCTGCGCCTGCACCGACACGTCCAACGCCGAGACGGGTTCGTCCGCCACGATCAGTTTCGGATTGAGCGCGAGAGCGCGCGCGATGCCGATGCGCTGCCGCTGCCCGCCGGAGAACTCGTGCGGGTAACGATTCATATAGTCGGGGTCGAGCCCGACCTTTTTCAACAGGTCGACGACGCGCGCACGCCGTTCGTGCTTGTCGCCCAGGCCATGAATTACGAGCGGCTCGCCGACGATGTCGCGCACCGTCAGACGCGGATTGAGCGATGCGTACGGGTCTTGAAAAATTATCTGCATCTCGCGCCGCACGCCTCGCAACTCGCGCCGCGACATCCGCGTCACGTCTTCGCCCGCGAACGAGATTTCACCGCGCGTCGGCTCGATCAGTCGCAGCAAACAACGTCCGACCGTCGATTTCCCGCACCCCGACTCGCCGACCAGCCCCAATGTCTCGCCGCGCAAAATCTCGAACGTCACGCCGTCAACCGCGCGCACCACGTCGTCGCTGCCCGTCACCGGAAAATGTTTGAACAACCCACGCACGCGGACGAGTTCGCTCTGCGCGCCGACGCCCCGCGCATCCGACGATTGCGCGGCACGCATCCCCCCCGTCGTGGTGGTGGCGGTGGTGGTGGCGGTGGTGGCGGCGGCGGCGACCGTCTGGCCGTGTTCGTTTTCGCGCGCCGTCATCTCTTGCCCGTCCCTTCGCATTGCTCCGACGTGTTGTCAGCCGCGACCGTCGCTGCCGCCGGTGCTGCCGGATCGTACAGCACACAGCGCACCCGCACGCCGCCCTCCAACACGTACAGCGGAATTTCGCCCACCGTGCAGCGCGGCATCCGGTGCGCGCAGCGCGGGGCGAAGTGGCACCCGGGCGGCAGGTCGGTCGGCTTCGGGACGGTGCCTTCGATGGTCGAGAGCCGCACGGCCTTCTGCGCCTCTGCCGCCGTCAACTTCGGCACCGACCGCAACAGCCCCTCGGTGTATGGCATCTTCGGACGCGCGAATAACTCTTCGACCGGCGATTCTTCGACGATTCGCCCCGTGTACATCACCGCCACTCTGTCCGCAACTTCGGCGACCACGCCGAGGTCGTGCGTAATCAGCAACACACCCAGCCGCCGTGTCTTTCGCAACCCGTCGAGCAGTTCGAGAATCTGCGCTTGAATCGTCACATCGAGCGCGGTCGTCGGCTCGTCGGCGATGAGCAGCACGGGGTCGCACGCGAGCGCCATCGCGATCATCACGCGCTGCCGCATCCCGCCCGACAACTGGTGCGGGTAATCGTCGGCGCGGCGCTCCGCACCCGGAATCGAAACCTCTTCCATCGCCGCAATCGCCGCCCGCCGCGCCCCGCTCCGCGACATCTTGCGGTGCAGACGCAACGCCTCGGCGATCTGTTCGCCCACCGTGTAGACGGGGTTCAACGAAGTCATCGGGTCTTGAAAAATCATCGCGATGTCGTCGCCCCGAATCTCGCGCATCCGTCGCTCCGACACCTCCAGCAGGTTTTCACCATTGAACAAAATCTCCCCGCCGACGATCTTCCCCGGCGGGCTAATCAGCCGCATCAACGACAGCGCCGTGATCGACTTCCCGCACCCCGACTCGCCCACCAGCCCCAACAACTCGCCCTCGTCGATCTGAAAGCTCACGCCATCAACCGCCTTGACGACTCCGGCGCGCGTCGGGAAATGCGTCCGTAGATTTTTGACTTCGAGTAAGCTCCGCATAATTTTCGAGAGATTAGCACACGCCCGCTCTCAGACTTCAGACCGTGACGGCTTCGCGGTACTCGCCCCACACGCGGCGGAGGCGGTGGCTGATTTCGCCGACCGTCGCGTAAGCCTCGATCGCGGCGAGGATGTGCGGGAGCAGATTGTCGGCGGCGTCCCGCGCGGCGGCTTCGAGACGCGCGAGCGCGTGTTCGACGGCGGCGGCATCGCGTCGTTCGCGGAGCGCGCGGAGACGTTCGACTTGCTCATGTTCGATTGACGGGTCGATGCGCAGCGTTTGCACCGGCGTCTCTTCTTCGAGTTGGAAGCGGTTGACGCCGACGACCGTCGCGTCGCCGGTTTCGACCGCGCGTTGATAGTCGTAAGCGGCTTCCTGAATCTCGCGTTGGACGTAGCCGGTTTCGATGGCGCGAAGCATCCCGCCGAGCGCGTCGATCTTTTCGATGTAGGCGGCGGCGCGGCGTTCGATTTCGTCGGTCAGATATTCGACGGCGTAACTGCCCGCGAGCGGGTCAACCGTGTCGGCGACGCCGGATTCGTGCGCGATGACCTGTTGCGTGCGCAAGGCGATGCGCGCGGCATTCTCGGTCGGGAGCGCGAGGGCTTCGTCCATCGCGTTGGTGTGCAGACTCTGCGTCCCGCCGAGCACCGCAGCGAGGGCTTGAATCGTCGTCCGGGCGATGTTGACCGCGGGCTGTTGGGCGGTCAGGGTCGAGCCGGCGGTCTGCGTGTGGAAGCGGAGCATCAACGAACGCGGGTCGCGTGCGCCGAAGCGTTCGCGCATGATCCGCGCCCATAAACGACGCGCCGCGCGAAACTTCGCGATCTCTTCGAGCAGGTTGTTGTGCGCGTTGAAGAAGAACGAGAGACGCGGTGCGAACTCATCGACTACGAGACCGGCGGCGAGCGCGGCTTCGACGTAGGCGACCGCGTCGCCGAGCGTGAAGGCGACTTCCTGCACGGCGGTCGAACCGGCTTCGCGGATGTGATAGCCGCTGATCGAAATGGTGTTCCAGTTCGGGACTTCGCGCGCACAGTAGGCGAAGGTGTCGGTCACGAGCCGGAGCGAGGGCGCGGGCGGGTCGATGTACGTGCCGCGCGCGATGTACTCCTTGAGGATGTCGTTTTGAATCGTGCCCTGAAGCGTGCCGGGCGCGATGCCCCGCTTCTTCGCGACCGCGATGTAGAGACAGAGCAGCGTCGAGGCGGTCGAATTGATGGTCATCGAGGTCGAGACGGTGTCGAGCGGGATGCCGTCGAAGAGTCGCTCCATGTCTTCGAGCGAATCAATCGCGACGCCGACCTTGCCGACTTCGCCGGCGGCGAGCGGGTCGTCCGAATCGAGACCGATTTGCGTCGGGAGGTCGAAGGCGACCGAGAGTCCGGTCGTCCCCTGCGCGAGCAGATATTTGTAACGCGCGTTCGACTCTTCGGCGCTCGCGTATCCCGCGTACTGCCGCATCGTCCAGAAGCGACCGCGATACAGGTTGCGTCGGACGCCGCGCGTGTAGGGGTATTCGCCGGGCGCGCCGAGGTCGTCTTTGTAATCGGGCGCGTCCGTGTTCGACGGGTTGAAGTCGTTCGCGAGCACGATGCCCGAAGAAGTCTCAAAGCATTCGCGGCGTTCGCGACGCGCCGGTGTATCGGTCTTGGTTTCCATAAAGCTCTCGTCTCAACTGACCCCGCAAAAGTGTTTTCGCAAAGAATATATCAGACGATGGATGACCGACGATAGACGTTGGGCGAATCGAGACCCGAGAAGCGCACGGGCGGCGTCAACCGCCTCGACCTCCGAGCGTTTGTCGATGGGTGTTCGCCGTCTCTAATCTTGACCGTAAGCGCGTCGCTCGCGTAGCATCAAAGCCGACTTTTCGGCTCAAACACGCGAACCACCGGAGACATTTTGGAACTCAACGACGAAAGCAAAGACCTCGTACAGGAACTAGGCGCGGCGATTAACGCGGCGGTCGAGCGGTCGGCGGAAGTGGCCGAGGCGATCGAGCGTCTGCGCGATGCGGGTTACGAGATGGAGTTGACGCTGCGTCTCGAAATCGGGCTGCGCGACCGCACCGCAGACGCCGATACGGGCGACACGGACGACGGCGCGCTCGAACTGACCGACGAAGACAGACGCACGCTCCGCAGTATGCGCATCCGCATCGACGACTTTGAATAGCGACTTTTTCAACCTCGAACCCGCCACTTTCGCGTGCTTTGCCTTGCCCGTGCCGGTGTGTTAATCTGTCCAACTTTTAACGCATCAAAATTTCTCGCCTTCAACGGCTCGACTAACGAAGAGGAGTGTTCTCGAACAGTATGGTTACGCCTAATGGAAACGTGAGCAGCGGAAAAGGGACGGCGGCGGTCGGCAAAGTCGTGCAGATCATCGGCCCCGTCATCGACGTGGAGTTCAGCGACAAGTATCTGCCGCCGATTTACGCTGCCCTGCGCGTCGTCTCCGAAGGGTTCGACGTGCCCGAACCAATCGACATCGTGTGCGAAGTGGAACAGCATCTCGGCGAAGGCCGCGTCCGCACGGTTTCGATGAAACCGACCGAGGGCGTCGTGCGCGGGATGAAGGCCATCGACACCGGCAACCCGATCACCGTGCCGGTCGGCGAGGGCACGCTCGGACGCGTGATGAACGTCATCGGCGAGCCGGTCGATAACCTCGGCGCGGTCGTCTTCAGCGAACGCTACGAGATTCACCGCCACGCCCCGGCGCTCGCCGAGCAATCGACCGAACTCGAAATGCTCGAAACGGGCATCAAGGTCGTCGATCTGATCCAGCCGTTTTTGAAGGGCGGCAAGATCGGCTTGTTCGGCGGCGCGGGCGTCGGCAAAACCGTGCTCATCATGGAACTCATCAACAACATCGCCAAAGCCCACTCCGGCTTTTCGGTGTTTGCGGGCGTCGGCGAGCGCACGCGCGAGGGCAACGACCTCTTGCGCGAGATGGTCGAATCCAAGGTTATCAACTTCGGCGACCCGTTCTACGAGCACATGGAAGAGACCGGCGAGTTCGACATGACGAAAGTCGACATGGAAGCCATCAAGGAATCCAAAGTCGCGCTCGTCTACGGGCAGATGACCGAACCGCCGGGAGCGCGTCTGCGCGTCGCGCTCTCGGGCTTGACGGTCGCCGAATATTTCCGCGATCAGGGTCTCGACGTGCTGCTCTTCGTCGATAACATTTTCCGCTTCACGCAGGCCGGTTCGGAAGTGTCCGCGCTGCTCGGTCGAATGCCTTCGGCGGTCGGTTACCAACCGAACCTCGCCACCGAGATGGGCGAGTTGCAGGAGCGCATCACCTCGACCAAGACCGGCTCGATTACGTCGATTCAAGCCGTCTATGTTCCGGCTGACGACTACACAGACCCCGCGCCTGCGACGACCTTCGCGCACCTCGACGCCGTCACCGCGCTCTCGCGCCAGATCGTCGAACTCGGCATTTACCCGGCGGTCGATCCGCTCACGTCTTCGTCGCGCCTGCTCGACCCGCGCATCGTCGGCGAGAAGCATTACAACTGCGCGCAGTCGGTCAAGCTGATTCTGCAACGCTACAAAGACCTCCAGGACATCATCGCCATCCTCGGCTTGGACGAACTTTCGGAAGAGGACAAACTGGTCGTCTCGCGTGCGCGCAAGATTCAGCGGTTCCTCTCGCAGCCGTTCTTCGTCGCCGCGCAGTTCACGAGTCTCGAAGGCAAGTACGTCAAGCTCGAAGACTCCATCAAGGGCTTCCAGGAGATCGTCGACGGCAAGCACGACGACATTCCCGAACAAGCTTTCTACATGGTCGGAACCATCGAAGAGGCGCGCGAAAAAGCACAACGCCTCGCCGCCGGAGCGTAAGCGAAAGGATCAGGCGGATGCCGGAGGTCGGATGTTGGTCAAGACGGTTTTGACCAGCATTCGACCTCCGGCATCTCGCCTCTAATTTTTATGGCTGACCGTCTTCAACTCGAAGTTATCACACCCGAGCGTCGTCTGATTTCAGAGGCGGTGGACGCGGTGACCGTGCCCGGCGCAAACGGCGAACTCGGCATCCTGCCCGGCCACACGCCGCTCATCTCGCAACTCCGCACGGGCGTGCTCGCCTACACGCAGGGAACCGTCGCGCGGCGACTGCTCGTCTCCGGCGGGTTCGTCGAAGTCAACTCCGACCGCGTCTCTGTGCTCGCCGACGTGGCCGAAAGTCCCGACGAGATCGATGCCGCGCGGGCGCGTCAGGAACGCGACCAACTCGAAAAAGCGTTGGGCGAGTTCACCGGCTCGGAGGTCGAACTCGAAGACGCCCGCGCGCGTCTCGAACGCTCGCAGGTGCGTCTCCAACTCGCCGCCGAAGGCTCGCGCTAACTACCCAAACGAAACAAAGAACCGAAGGACAAGAGAGCGCGGCTGCCCTCTTGTCCTTCGCGCGTTCTGGCGTCCTTCCAAACCCCTCCCGCCCGTCGTTTCGTCCCGGCATCTTTCGTTTCACACTTGAAACAACAGCCCAAACGTGGTATGCTGCGCACCTCGTTAAATGTCCGTTCAGTCTGATACAGAGGGAGACTTGTTTGATGTTACAGACGATGCCTGAGACGGTCGAGTCGCCGCGTGAACTCGCCGGTGAAGCGACGCCCGAAGACGCGCAGGTCGAGCCGAGTTTGCGCCCGCGCAGCCTGAGCGAATACATCGGCCAGACGAAAATCACCAGCAACCTCAAGATATTTTTGCGCGCCGCGCAGAACCGCCGCGAAGCGCTCGACCACGCGCTTTTTTTCGGCCCGCCGGGACTCGGCAAAACCACGCTCGCGCAGATCATCGCGCAGGAGATGAACGCGCCGCTCAAGAGCGTCAGCGCGCCCGCCATCGAACGCGGCGGCGACCTCGCGGCGGTACTGACGAACTTGCAGGAGGGCGAAGTCCTCTTCATCGATGAGATTCACCGTCTGAAACCGCAGATTGAAGAGGTGCTCTACCCGGCGATGGAAGACTATCAGCTCGACATCATGATCGGGCAGGGGACGGCGGCGCGCTCGATCAAGCTCGAACTCCCGAAGTTCACGCTGGTCGGTGCGACGACCCGCGCCGGGATGATTACCGCGCCGCTGCGTGGACGCTTCGGCATCGTCTTTCATCTCGATTTCTACACGCAGAAAGACCTTGAAATCATCGTCCATCGCTCGGCGGAAATCCTCGGCGTCGAGATCGAAGCGACGGGCGCGCGTGAACTGGCGCGACGCGCGCGCGGCACCCCTCGTATCGCCAACCGACTCCTGCGTCGCGTGCGCGACTATGCACAGGTTCTGGGCGACGGGCGCATCACGCAACCCATCGCGCGCCGCGCGCTCGACGAGATGGAGGTTGACCGCTTCGGTCTCGACGAGGTTGACCGCAAAGTCCTCTCGACGATCATCGAGAAGTTTGACGGCGGCCCCGTCGGCATCGGGACGATTGCCGCATCCATCAGCGAGGAGCGCGAGTCAATCGAGGAGATCATCGAACCCTATCTGATTCAAATCGGGTTCCTCAACCGCACGCCGCGCGGCAGAATTTGCACCCCCGCCGCGTACAAACATCTCGGTCTGACGCCGCCCCGCGCCGTGCAGGGCGCGCTGGCAAGTTAAAAGGACAATAGACGAGTGAGGATAGCCGATGATGGGCGATTGCCAAAACCACTCGCTTTTCATCGTCAACATCGTCGGTAAATAATCGGTTGAATTTATAGCAAGTTGCAATTGCATGTAGCACATGAAAGAGCGGAATCGCCTGGGAGCGCGAGCGTCCCGCTCGCATTGAGCGTTCGGAGAACGCGAACCATTGAACGTGCTCCGAGCACGCTTGCCAGCGGGAGGCTGGCGCTCCCGGCACTCACCCAATTGCAAACCGCTATAGATTTCGGCGCTTGTGCGTGACACGGGGCCGAAACAGCGTCGCGGGCGGGCATCGGGAGCGGATCGGGAGCCGCGACCGGTCGCCCGCCCGCGACGTTTTTGCAAGCGGGTGAGGTTATCTTTTGATTCGTTCGCGCATTTCGCGGACGGCTCCGGCGAGCCCGTGAAAGATGGCGTGCGCGATGATGTTGTGGCCGATGTTGAACTCTTCGACTTCGGGGATGGTCGCGACCGCGCCGACGTTGCGATAGGTCAGGCCGTGACCGGCGGCGACCCTCAGCCCGTACTGCGCGGCGAGCGTCGCGGCTTCGCGGAGGCGTTGCAGTTCCCGTGCGGCGCTCTCGCGTCCGTCGATCAGCGCGGCACGCGCGCCGAGCGTGGCTTCGGCGTAGAGCGCGGTGCAGAGTTCGATTTGCTGCGCCCCTGCGGTGTGTGCGGCTTCGATCTGACGCGGGTCGGGGTCGATAAAGATGCTCGTCAGCGTTGCCCCGTCGCGGAGACGGTCGACCGCGCGGCGTACCTCATCGAGATTGGCGTGCACGTCGAGACCGCCCTCGGTCGTAATCTCGTTCGGGTTTTCGGCGACGAGCGTAACCGCGTCGGGGCGCGCGTCGAGCGCGATTTTCATCATCTCGTCGGTCGCCGCCATCTCGACGTTCAGGTAGGTCGTCACGATTTGTCGCAGGGCGTAAATGTCCGCGTCCTGTATGTGGCGACGGTCGCCGCGCAAGTGGACGGTGATGCCGTCCGCTCCGGCCTGTTCGCACAACATCGCCGCCGCCGCGACGCTC
>JBGTHJ010000198.1:0-10052 GCA_041746175.1 Pyrinomonadaceae bacterium | reverse complement strand
CCCAACTCACCCCACGCGCGCAACTCCTCCGCGTCGAGCACGCGCGCGGCTTCCGTCGCCGCGCGCAAAAACTCCATGCTCGCGCGCAGGCTGACCCCCGCCAGCCCCGCGCTAACCTCCAACGCCGCCCGTGCCACATCTCCCGGCAAATGTCCGACCTCCCTCGCCAACTCCGCGAACTCCCGACGCTCCGGCGCGCTCTTGACCGAACGCAGCCGCGCCCGCAGACTCTTCTCAAACGACTCGCTATCGACGACTTGATCCTCGCCGGTGTCCGCGTCGAAATCGTGTCCGCGATCTTGTTTACTCATCTCATTTTTTGCGCGCCCGTCCTCAGCAAACACGCGCGCCGCCGCTCGACGTTGGTTCTATTGTGCTTTGCAATTGGGTGAATCCTGGGAGCGCCAGCGTCTCGGCTGGCCAGCGTGATCCAGCACGCTCAAAGCGAGCCGGAGGCTCGCGCTCCCAGGGGGCGACTCTCTTTTAGGTGCTACATGCTATTGCAACTCGCTATATTTCGCATTCATTCTACCGCACACCCTTTCGCGGCATCCAAATCGTGCGCCCCGACATCTCTGTTTCAAGTACCTCGCGCGCTGGCCGCACATCCGAAAATTTGATCGCCATCGAAGGAGCACCGACCCGATGAACATCTCAACGCTTGCCCGAATCGTCTTCGTCGTACTTCTCGTCTTCGTCGCCGCGCACGGTTTTCACCTCCGCGCTCAAACTCAACCGCCGCCGGCTGCCCCGCCGCCGTCGTGTGCGACGCGGCCTGAAAACCGTCAGTTCGACTTTTGGGTGGGCGAATGGGATGTCAAAAATCCGCAGGGACAACTCGCCGGAACCAACAGCGTGCAACTCATCCTCGGCGATTGCGTCGTCTTTGAAAACTGGACCGGG
The DNA here is from genome assembly GCA_041746175.1 of Pyrinomonadaceae bacterium. Lineage (GTDB taxonomy): Bacteria > Acidobacteriota > Blastocatellia > Pyrinomonadales > Pyrinomonadaceae > JBGTHJ01. The sequence continues at coordinate 9,149 of JBGTHJ010000198.1, read as the reverse complement.
ACGCGCGGCGCCAACGGTAAAAGCTTCAACATCTACAACGCCGTCACGCGCAAATGGCAGCAGACCTGGGTTGACAACGGCGGCAACGTCCTCGAACTCGCCGGCGACTACCGAGATAACCAGATGCGACTGACCGGCGAAACCCTCGCGCCGGGCGGCGCAAAAATGCTCCATCGCCTGACCTACACCAAAATCACCGCCGACCACATCCGCCAGCTATGGGAACAATCCGCCGACGGCGGCAAGACGTGGACGAACGCCTTCGACGGCGCATATTTCAGAAGGAAGTAACCGGCGGCCAGCGCGGTCGAAACGCCCGGCTCTAAATCACGGTCGTGACGATTTCGCGGATGCTACGCTGAAGGTCGCGGTCGTCGGTGATGGGGAAGCAGAGCGCGACTTCGGCGGCGGCGGTGGGCGGGATGCCGCGCGCCATCATCTGCGCGGCGTAGATCAGCAGGCGCGTCGAGACGCCCTCTTCGAGACCGTGCCCGCGCAGGTTTCTGACCTTCTGGCCGATGAGGACGAGGTCGCGTGCGGCTTGCTCGTTGATGCCGCCTTCGCGGGCGACGATTTCGGCTTCGAGTTCGGCGGGCGGATAGTCGAATTCGAGCGCGATGAAGCGTTGGCGCGTCGACTGCTTGAGGTCTTTCAAGATCGATTGGTAACCCGGATTGTACGAGACGACGAGCATAAAGTCCGGCGTCGCATCGAGGATCGTGCCGCGCTTTTCGATGGGCAGACGGCGGCGGTCATCGGTCAACGGATGGATGATGACGACGGTGTCTTTGCGCGCTTCGACTACTTCGTCCAGATAGCAGATCGCGCCGTTGCGGACGGCGGCGGTCAGCGGGCCGTCGTGCCAGATGGTTTCGTTGCCTTCGAGCAGGAAACGTCCGACGAGATCGGTCGCCGAAAGGTCTTCATGACACGCGACGGTAATCAGCGGACGCTGCAAGCGCCACGCCATGTGCTCGACGAAGCGCGTCTTGCCGCACCCGGTCGGCCCCTTCAACATCACCGGCAGCCGCGCCGCGTGCGCCGCTTCAAACAACTCGACCTCGCCCGCGACGGAGAGGTAAAAGGGTTCTTCCCTGACGGTGTATTCTTCGATGGCTCGTTCGGGCATAAGACAAACTCTAATGGCAAAATCACAAACTAAAATCCGGCCTCAGTGATTCAAAATGACTTTTGAATCCGGGACGCCGGACTTTCAACGCATCATTGCCGGGCTGACGTTTCATCCCGTTTCGGGTATCCTTAAACATGCTTCCGATGTGGCGACAAAGCTCTGTCCGGGCATCTTAGCATCTGCCGCGAAGCGTCGGCAAACGGAGGAAAATGACAGTTGATGGGTGGCGGTTGACGAGCGACCGGAGCGACGGGAAAGGGCAGAAGCTCTCATCTCATCGGTCGCCTGTTAAGCGTCGCGGGTTTTATCGTTATGAAGATAGCAGTAGCCATGAGCGGGGGGGTCGATTCGTCGGCGGCGGCGGCGATTCTGAAGGAAGCCGGACACGAGTTGGTCGGCTTCACGATGCAGTTGTGGAATCAGAATCGCGGGATCAGTGTTGACGAACACGGCGACCCGCTGCCGTCGCGGTGTTGTTCGCTCGACGACGTTTACGACGCGCGCCGGGTGGCCGAGGGTTTGGGTTTTCCGTTCTACGTTTTGAACCTCGAACGCGAGTTCGAGCGCGATGTCGTCGCACCGTTCGTGACGAGTTACCTCGCGGGCGAAACGCCGATTCCGTGCGTCGCGTGCAACAGCCGCCTGAAGTTTGCCTCGCTCGACCGTCTGGCGCAGAGCCTCGGCTGCGAGCGTGTCGCGACCGGACACTACGCGCGCGTGCGGCGCGACCAACAGACCGGACGCTACCAACTTTTTCGCGGCGAAGATGCGAACAAAGATCAATCATATTTCCTGTGGGAGTTGACGCAGGAACAACTCTCGCACGCGATGTTCCCGCTCGGCGAAATGTCGAAGCAGGAGGTGCGCGCGGCGGCGCGGCGTCACCCCCCCCTGACGGCGGTCGCGGAGAAAGCCGAATCGCAGGAGATTTGCTTCGTGCCCGACGGCGACTACGCGGGCTTCATCGACCGCTACCTTGCCGCCGAAGGCCGCGAAGCGAGCGCCCCCGGCACGGGCGACATCGTCAACACGCGCGGCGAAACCCTCGGCACGCACGAAGGCATTCATCGTTACACGGTCGGGCAGCGACGCGGCATCGGCATCGCGAACCCGCTCCCGCTCTACGTCGTGCGGATTGACGCCACGCACAACCGCGTCGTCGTCGGCGAGAGCGACGAACTGGCGAGCACGGAGTTCATCGCGGCGGGCGTCAACTGGATCGCCTTCTATGAACCGCCCGCGTCCGTCCGCGCCGGGGTGCGCGTCCGCTATCGACACACGCCCGCCCAAGCCACCATCACGCCGCTCGCCGAAGCCCGCGCCCGCGTCACCTTCGACGAGCCGCAACGCGCCATCGCCCCCGGTCAGGCCACCGTCTTCTATCGCGGCGACGAAGTGCTCGGCGGCGGGTGGATAGTTAAAAGCGGCCAGCCGTAAGCGATACGTAGCAACCAGCAACCAAGAGGCGAACGCGGCGAGTTTTTCCAAGCTCGCCGCTCTTGCTTTCAACCGATTTCTGCTTGCCGACGGTCGCCCGCCGGCTTCCGCTCTCGGTTCCCGCAAAACCTTTTCCGCACGGCTTTCGTAATACAGGCGACTCGGATGCCTCGCCGGTGTCCGAGTTATTTTGACATCGTGGGTTTGAATTAGAAGCTATGGCAATGTCACGCAGACGCAAAATCGTTCTCATTTTTTCAGGGATAGTATTGGCGCTGGTGGTGGTCGGGATTCTCGGCATCGCGCTACTGATCGCGGCGGTGCGCGAAGGTCAACCGGACATCGAGGACAACAGCGTGCTCGTCTTGAACGTCTCCGGGTCGCTGCCCGATTACGTCACGGAAGACCCGTTTGCGAATCGTTTTTTCGGCGCGCCGTCGCAGTCTTTGACGGGGCTGCTCGCCGAACTCAAAAAGGCGAAGGCCGACAAGCGCATCGGCGCGGTGATGCTCGACGTGGGTTTCGTCGGCGTCGGGTGGGGCAAGGCGGAAGAGATTCGCGACGCGATTGCCGACTTCCGCACGTCGGGCAAACCCGTCTACGCCTACATGGAAATCGGCTCGAACAAGGAATACTACGTGGCGAGCGCGGCTGATCGCATCTACGTCTCGCCCGTCGGCGACCTCTTCATCAACGGCCTCGCCGCCGAAGCGATGTTCTTTCGCGGCTCGCTCGACAAGCTCGGCATCTATCCCGATTTCTACCAGATCGGCAAATATAAGAACGCGCCCGATTCCTACACCCGCAAAGAGATGTCGGACTCGCATCGCGAAGTCCTCAACGCGATTCTCGACGACTTCTACGGTCGCTACGTCGAGACGATTGCGAAGTCGCGCCGCAAGTCGGTCGAAGACGTGAAGACGCTCATCGACAACGCCCCGCTCGGCGCACGCGACGCGCAGAACGCCGGACTGATCGACGGCGCGGCGTACCGCGAAGATGTCGAAAAGGAACTCAAGAAGCGGCTCGGCTACAAGGACGACGACAAACTCCGCACGGTCAAGAGCAGCAACTACCGCCGCGTCTCGCCCGAATCGGTCGGGATCAACGAGGGCGAGCGCATCGCCGTCATCTATGCGTCGGGCGCTATCGGATCGGGCAAGTCCGACGACGGCTCGTTCGGCGGCGACCAGGCGGTCGGCTCGGACACGGTCGTCAAAGCCATCAACGACGCGCGCGACGACAAGTCGATCAAAGCCATCGTGCTCCGCGTCGATAGTCCGGGCGGGTCGATCTACCCGTCCGATTTAATCTGGAACGCGGTCGAATCGGCCAAGCAGAAAAAGCCCGTCGTCGCTTCGATGGGCGACCTCGGCGCGTCCGGCGGCTACTACATCTCGACCAACGCCCACCGCATCCTCGCACAACCCTCGACGCTGACCGGCTCGATCGGCGTCTTTGCGGGCAAGCCCGTGGTGAAGGGGTTCTACGATTGGCTTGGCGTGTCGAGCGAGTACGTCTTGCGCGGCAAGAATTCCGGTCTGTTCCGCGAGACAGAACAGTTCACCCCCGACGAGCGCGCGAAGTTTGAAGACACGATCAAGAAATTTTACTACAACGAGTTTGTGCCGCGCGTCGCGCGTGGGCGCAACCGCGACGCCGAATATATCGACTCGGTCGCGCAGGGCCGCGTTTGGACGGGCGCGCAGGCCAAAGAACGCGGGCTGGTGGACGAACTCGGCGGACTCGACCGCGCCGTCGAAGTCGCCAAAGAACTCGCCAAGATTCCCGCCGACAAGGGCGTCCGCCGCGTCGTCTTCCCCGCGCCGCGCACCTTTATTCAGGAACTCTTCGGCGGCGGTGACGACGGCGCAGACCGTGCCGAGATCAAAGCCCGTCAACAACAGCAAGCCATCATCAACTCGCTGCCCGAAGACATGCGCCGCGCCTTTCGCTACGCCGCCGTCCTCGACCAAATGAAACGCGGCGAGACGATGGCGCTGATGCCCTATCAACTCGAAATCAAATAGACCAACGGACGCAACTCGGACGAGGCGGCGCGTTGGACTTCAGCGCGCCGCTTCTACAGAGAGTTGCCATTGGGTAAGTGCCGGGAGCTGGAAGCGTCCCGCTGGCCAGCGCGCCCCGTGCACGCTCGATGGTTCGCGTTCTCCGAACGCTCAATGCGAGCCGGAGGCGCGCGCTCCCTGGCGGGCGGCGGCTCTCTTTTATACGCTACGTGCAATTGCAACTCGCTATATTATTTCCACTCGTCGCGGTTTCTCTCCGCTTATGAAAACTGCCGGACGGAGTGTTAGTATGCGGGCTTCGCCCGACACCTTTTCCAAACGGAGGATGAGAGTCTTTTGAGTAACAACGCACAGTCTTTATCTGGCCGGACGGCCATCGTGACGGGCGCGACGCGCGGCATCGGGCGCGCAATGGCGCTTGAACTCGCGCGGCGCGGCGCGGCGGTCGCCTTCAACTACGCGCAGAGCGCGGAGGCTGCCGACACGTTGAAGGCCGAGATCGAAGCGATGGGCGTCGGCGTCTTTGCCGCCCAGTGCGACGTGGCGCAGACCGACGCTGCCGCCGAGATGGTCAAGCACGTTAAAGCCGCCTTCGGGCGCATCGACTTTCTCGTCAACAACGCGGGCATCACCCGCGACAATCTCATCCTGCGCATGAAAGAAGATGATTGGGACGCGGTGGTTGACACCAACCTCAAAGGGGCCTGGAATTTTTCGCGCGCCGCGTTGCGCGTGATGCTCAGACAGGAAGAGGGCGGTTCGGTGCTCAACATCACGTCGATCAGCGGTGTCGTCGGGATGGCGGGGCAGTCGAACTACTCGGCTTCCAAGGCGGGACTGATTGGTCTCACCAAATCTCTCGCCAGAGAGGTCGCCAGCCGCAAGGTGTCGGTCAATGCGCTCGCGCTCGGACTCGTCAGCACCGATATGTCGGGCGCGCTCGACGAAAACTATCGCGCCAAGTTGCTCGAACAAATTCCGATGAAGCGGTTCGCCGAAGCCGACGAAATCGCACGCATCGCCTGCTTTCTGCTCTCGGACGACGCGCGCTACATCACCGGACAGGTTGTCCAGGTCGATGGCGGTTTGGCGATGTAGAGAATTTAGAAGCGGCGGACGATCAACGACAGGCAGGTCACGCCGAAGGATAAAACAACTAACGTCGTCGATGGTCTTTTCCAGGTCGTCCGTCAAAAAGAAAGGAGCCTCGCAGGTCTAAGGGGTTAGACCGGCGAGGCTAGAACTTTTTGGCAGGCTCGGAGATTCGGGGTGGCGTTGGCAATGAGCTGGAGATCGTCACTTACGGGCGATCCGGCGATTAGGTGGCGTTGGGGATGGGCGAAATAAAATAGCGTTGCTTGTAACACCACCTTCACAAGAGCGGCGAATTACAAAAATAAAAGCTCTTGCCCGAAAGGTCGTGCGATCCCAGTAACCACTTTTCAAGCATCAGTAGAAGCACGTTCAGCCTAAATATTTATCTGCTTCGTTCGATGAGTGTGAAATTACACTAAACTATTGTGAGCTGTCAAGCACAAAATTCAATATTTCTACACAATTTCGTGACAGACCGTTCGCCAAAAGGCTTAAATGTTGGCTCGCAAAGCTTTGAACCGGACACAATTCGCCTGAAATGTTTCAAAAGAGTGTGCCTCACGTCATTTGAGCAGGCAGTTTCGTGGTTTCAGAAGCAGCACTGTGGATTTTGTAGATATCGGGTTCGCCCGCAGGACGGGTTTTCCATCGTTTGTGAATCCAGAGCCATTGGTTCGGGTGATTTCTGATGAGGCGTTCGATGGCGGCGGTAAAACGAGCGGTATTGAGTTCAACGTCGCGTTCGGCATCGCCCGTGCGAACGAGTTCGAGCACGGGGCCGCCGCGAAAGACGAACCGCCCGCGCGACTCGTCCCACGGCGCGCAGCACGGGATAACGGTCGCATCGGTGCGGAGGGCGAGCGTCGCCGCGCCCGCAGTGGTACAAGCTAGATGTCCGAAGAACGGGACGAAGACGCCTTCGCGTGGTTGCGTGTTGAGGTCTGCGAGGATGCCGAGCGTGCCGCCTTTGCGAAGCAGGCGAAAGGCGGTCAGGGCGGCGGCTTTTTTATCGATGGGTTGATTGCCGAAGCGCGTCCTGATGCTCTCGACGAGTTGTTCGATGCGCGGGTTGTCAATCGGTCGGACGAGGAAACTTAGCGGGTCGTACCACGCTGAGTGTGCGAAGCAGAGCAGTTCCCACGCGCCGAGGTGGGCGGTGAGAAAGATGACGCCCTTGCCGCGCTCGCGCGCCACGTCGAGCAGTTTCACATCTTCCGCGTCATATTCGACGACATCGCGCAAGCTCTCCGGTGTCGCGCGCGGGAATTGGCTGAATTCGCCGAGTTGTCGACCGAGACTGACGAACGAGCCGACGAGGAGTTGACGCCGCTCGCACAAGCTTTTTTCGGGGTAGGCCAATTCGAGATTGCGCATCCCCGTCCGCCGCAAACCTCCCGCCACAGCGTAGGCCAGACGACCAATGCCCCGCCCCGTCGCAACCGCCCAACGGCGCGGCAACACGCCGAGTCCGCCGAGCACGGCGCGCGTCGCCGTGTATTCTAAAGTTAGTTGCAGATTCCCTTTTTTGCCCATGTGCCTCCCGATCGAAGCGCACAGTTTAGCGTGCCCGGTGGCCGCCGGCAAATTCCCGTTTTTGCGTCGCACTTGAAACGCGTGCTATAAGCAGATGCCGGATGCCGGATGCCGGTGTTACGTTTGGAGTTAAAGCCTAATATTTAACCGCTGACCTGCAACATCTGTTTCTATGCCTTCAGGAAAAACACACGACGCGATTACGCTATTGATTGCCGTCCCCACGCTGGCGGCGACGTGGGGCGTCACGGGCAGTTTGCCGCTCGCGATTACGACGACGTGCGCAACCTTGTTCGGCGGCTTCATGTTCGGCCCCGACCTCGACATCCTTTCCCGACAGTACACGCGTTGGGGCGTGTTTCGGTTCATCTGGTGGCCTTACCGGACGATGTTTCGACATCGCTCGCGGTGGTCGCACGGAATAATCTTCGGGACGTTGATTCGCATCGTCTATTTCGCGTTTGTGCTCGCGCTCATCACGGCGGCGGGCGTCTATCTGCGTGCGCTGTTGGTCGCGGGGGGCGCGCTACCGGAGTGGGTGGAAGTGGTGCGCGCCGTGCGCGTCATCGAAGCGACCATCGCGGCGCGCGGCATCGGTCAGAGCGCGGCGTGGGCGATTCTCGCCGGACTCTGGTGGGGCGCGGCGAGCCACACGCTCACCGACGTGGCATGGTCGGTCGCGCGCAAAGGCTCGGAAATCTTTTAGGCTTGCCTTGCGACCGGACAAACGGCACGCGCAGGCTTTTTATCCGGTGACCCGTCACCCGTCGCGGGTCACGGGTCACGGCTTTTCAGCGTCCGCTGCGGGTTAGCACCAGGCGGGTGGCCTGACGGCGGACGTTTTCGGAGACGTTGCGGTTTTGGGAGATGGCTTTGAGTTCTTTGGTGTGGAGTCGTGGGAGGACGTTCATGGCGGTGGCGATGGGTGTGCGCGGGTTGCGCGCGAGGTTGTGGATGATGGGATACGAGCGCGCCCACGAGCGGTTCATGGCGATGATGCGGAGCACTTCGTCGGCGACGGTGCGCATCGCGGAGATACTCTCGACCTCCTGATCGGTGATGCGCGGATTTTGAATGACGGCCTGCGCGACCACCTTGTTTGAATCGCGGATGAGGATACCGCGCGCTTCGCGGTCGCCCTTCATCGCGAGTTTGATGCGATCCTTGATTTTCATCAGCATGATGCGACGGATGAGCGCGATGCGTTCGGGCGCGACGGATTCGCCGTTCTCGCCCTGCGCTTCGCTGATGATGCGCTCGGCCTGGGCGGCGAGTTGTTCAAAGCTCTCATCGTAGAGTTCTTCGAGGCGCTCGGCGGGGAGCCACGAATCATCGAGGTCGTCGTCAAAGACTTCGATGTGCTGTGCGATGAGCCACGCGTCTTCGAGCGAGGCGGCGGGGTCGGCGAAGGATTCGGATGATTCGACAAACTCGGCGGCGGCGTCCATGCCGCGCGCGCGTAACTCGTTAGCGATTTGTTGCGCGCCGCGTTCCTTCTCGAAAAACTCGCGCTGGACTTCGCGCACGCGCCGTTCGGCTTCGCCGGTTCGCGCGGGGTTGGAGAGCACCGAGTCGATGATGGCGGGGGTACGAATCAGGCGCTGCTGGTTGATGGTGATGGCTTCGAGAATCGAGCCTTCGGGCGTGATGCGCGCGAGCAGCGCGACCGCATCGTCGGGGGTGCGCTGGTTGAGCGCGACGGCTTCGTGAATCTGGTATCCGGCGGCGACCCGACCCGCGAGCCAGCCGAGGACGGCGGGCGGCGCGTCGGTCGCCGAAGCGATACTGAGCAGCGTCTCCGGTTCTTGCGTGTCGAGCGTCGCTTCGGCTGCGCCCGCGAGTTCAGCGTCGTCGCTCGAACGTAGCGCGACGAGGACTTCGAGCAGTTCGTCCTGCGCGAGCGGGAGCAGTCCACGCGCGGC
>JBGTHJ010000197.1:0-8600 GCA_041746175.1 Pyrinomonadaceae bacterium | reverse complement strand
CTATGGCGGCAACCGCGGCGGTGGTGGCGGCTACGGCGGCGGCGGCGGCGGTGGCAACCGCGAACCGCGTTGGTAATCAGTCGTCCAGCGTGACGGCGATTCAAGAAACGAAGCGCCTCCGACGATTGCAAATATGCCGCCGGAGGCGCTTTCAACTTTTTCAGATAGACGTGGCGCGCCGCCGTCCACCAAGGACGGCTTGAGCAGCGCCCAGGGAATTTATGAATTTTTCTCAACTGGGACTCCGCCCCGCGCAATTGCGCGTGTGTGAGTCTCTCGGATACACCGAACCGACACCGATTCAGGCACAGGCGATACCGATTGTCCTGGACGGCTCAGACCTCATCGGCTGCGCCGAAACCGGCACCGGCAAGACCGCTGCTTTTTTACTTCCCATCATCCAGCGCATGACCGAGACGCCGCGTCCCGGCATCCGCGTGCTCATTCTCGCCCCGACGCGCGAACTCGCCTCACAAATCGAAGCCAGCTATCGCTCGCTCGCGCCGAAGAAGAACTCGCGCTGCGTGACGCTCATCGGCGGCGCGGGGATGGCTCGACAAACCGAAGCGTTGCGACGCGGCGTCGGCGTCGTGATTGCGACTCCGGGTCGCCTGCTCGACCACATGGAGCGCGGCGCGATTGATTTCTCGTTCGTCGAAACGCTCGTCCTCGACGAAGCCGACCGGATGCTCGACATGGGTTTCTGGCCGTCGATTCGTCGCGTGCTCGCAGAGCTTCCCGCCGAGCGGCAGACGCTTCTCTTCTCCGCGACGATGTCGCCGGAGATCGAAAAGATCGCGCGCTCGAACATGCGCAAGCCCCGGCTTATCGAAGTCAGCCCGCGCGGTCAGGCCGCCGCGACCGTCGAACAGACCGCCTATCCGGTGGCGATCGAATCGAAGACCGCGCTTCTGCTCGACCTGCTTGAGCGTGAACGCTTCGAGCGCGTGCTCGTCTTTACGCGCACACGGCGCGGAGCCGAACGCCTCTCGCACATCCTCGAAGCGCGTTCGCACAAAGTCAACCGCATCCACGCCGACCGCACCCAACCGCAACGCGAGGCGGCACTGCGCGGTTTCAAAGACGGCCAAACGCGCGTGCTCGTCGCGACCGACATCGCGGCGCGCGGCATCGACGTTGACGCCATCTCGCACGTCATTAACTACGACGTACCCGCCGCGCCGGAAGATTACGTCCACCGCATCGGTCGCACGGGACGCGCCGGAAATCAGGGACGCGCGATCACGCTCGTCACTCCGGTCGAAGAACTTTCGATGCGCGCCATTGAGCGTTTGACGGGTCAAGCGGTCGAGCGCGTGCTGCTGCCCGGCTTCGGCGGCATCAAGCCGGTGATTCCCGGCAGCGTCAAACCTTCCGCCTCGCTCCGGCGCGGCGCGAGCGTCGGTCGCCGCTCATTCCGTCCGCGACGCGGCAGGTAACCAGAAGCCTCGCGCCGGTTTTTTTTGACCTCGCTGTCCGGCAGTTGTCATCGTTACGAGTCAGCAACACAAGTCTGCCGTCCTTCGCATGATCCGACGGCAGACGAAAAAGGAGCATGATGGAGAAACCAACATTTGAAGTCGGGCAGCGCGTCGAGAAGCTGTGCAAGGTTTGTGAGATCGAGCGCGGCCACGTCGTCGCTTCGGTAACCAAGCGCGGCCAGATTTCGCGTGTCACATGTCCGGCTTGCGGGACGCGCAGCCCGTTCAAGAGCGGCGTCAAAACGACCGGCTCGCGCACGCAGCCCGGCGCACCCTACGACCCGTCGCGTGTCTATCGCACGGGACAAACCTTGATGCACTCGACTTTCGGACTCGGCGAAGTGACCGCGCTCATCGAACCGCAGAAGATCGACGTGCTGTTCCCGGATCGACTGCGCCGCATGATTCACGGACGCGCCTGAATCGCCCGCGCGGACGCCCTCATAGCTCCGCTCTCAAACACACCCGGTTACACCCGGATACAACCAGCCACACATCGACGACGGGCATCGCCATGATGCCCGTTTTGCTTTTTTTTGGATGATGTACACGAGCTATTGAAGGCGAGTCAGCGTCGATGGAGTGGCATCATCGCGGAGGGCGGAAGCGCTCAGGCGTTTGACGGCGAGGCCGGGGGCGCGGGCGGCGGCGCGGGCGTGCTGCCGGAGCGTGAGCACGTCGAAGCGTTTCGTCAGCGCGTCGAGCAACGCGCCGACGATTTCGAGTTTGCGCGCCGTAGCCATTCTCATCGCGGGAAAGAAGTCGAGGCCGGTCGCGTCTTCCGCGCCGAGGAAGTCGAGCGGGTGGAGCAGAATCGACGGCTGCGCGCCGGTCGCGCGGCAGAGTCGCATCGACGCCTCGAAGTATTTCAACGCGAGCGCGGGCGACGCCATGCTGAGATACAAAATGTAGCTCGCGTGAATCGGAATCTTGAAGATGGGCATAGTCGTCACCGGGATTTCGATGAGCGACGCGCCCGCGTCGAGTTGCCAGCGATAAGGTTTGATGGGTCGCCGGCCTTCGCTCAGTTTGCCGAACAACTCTTTGCGCTTGTCCCGCTCTTCGGGCGTCAGTTTCGCGGTCATAAAATAGTAGGCGCGGGCGAGCGGACCGAGAAAAGTCGGGAACGTCGATGCGTCGTACTCGTAGCCGAGCCGTGCGAGCACGCGCAGCGTTGCGTCCGAAAAACTAAAACCGGGGCCGCGAAACCCGACGGGCAGTTGTCCCGTCGCGCGCTCGATGTGCGCGCCCGCTTCCGCGAGTTCGCGCTCGATTTCCGCTTCGCTGTGAAGATGAAGCCACGGCTCGTGATGAAACGAATGGTTGCCGATTTCGTGTCCCGCCGCCGCGAGCAGTCCGAGCGCATCCCGGTTTTGCGCCAAGGCCGCATCCTGCCCGACGATGAAAAAAGTGATGGTCAGATTTCGCTCGCTCAAAAAATCGAGCACGCGCGGGACGACCACGTCCAGATACGACGGGAACGACTCCCATCCGCCGTCGCCGTGCGTCTTCATGTACGACCACTTGTTGTCGAGGTCGAGCGAAAGGCTCGCGATGGGCTTGTTCGATGATTGACTCATTGACTTAAACACTCGTTGAACGAATTGCGGAAACCCGCACGCAGTAAGGGTGTCGGTGGTAGCGGAAGCATGGCGCCCTTGACGAAGTGCGGGCTTCCGCCAACACGCACATCGGCGCAAGTCCTTTTTTATTCATGGAACGTCGGTCTGTACGGAACGGCGGAGCATCAGCAGATCGACTTCCAAACGTCGCTGCGGGTTGTCGTTCCGGCGCGTGTTTCTGAAAACCTTGAGTTGCGCGACGGGCAATTTCGGGTCGGTGTTTTCGACCGGCACTACTTTTTCGAGTTGGAACAGTTCGGGATGCGCCGCGATAACCGTGCGCGCCTGTTGCTCGTAGGCGTTTCGCAGTTGCTCATCGGGCGGGAGGTCGTTCGGCGGCGGCGACGCGTTCGTCGCTGCCGGTTCTTCGACGACGATATATTCCGGGTCGTACTTGTAGATGGCGTCGAGAATATCGGCGTCGCTCACGGCGTATTGCCGCGCCTCGATGCCGGGGACGATGAGCACGCTGAAAAGAATCTTGTCGGCGCGCAGCGTCCACAGGCGGCGCGCGTCGTCGTGGCGGCGCAGGTGATAGACGAAGTTGCCGTTCAATCTTCCGACGAACAAACAGAACGGCGACGCGCTCGAACGCGCGGCGACGTGACGCGCGGCATCCTCATAGCCGCGCACAAAAGCCAGCGGTTGCGCGAGCGCGTTCCATCCCACCGCCAGGAGCACGCACGCGGCGACGGGCACATAAAGTTTCGGGGCGCGCAGCCAGTTGGTTATCAACGCCGTGCCGTCCGCCGCGAACAGCGCGAAGGCGGGAATCCAGTAGATCGCGTGGCGCGATTCGAGTTCGCCCATCGGCGTAAACGTCAAGTAGGTCGCGGCGACGATGGCGAGGTAAATCAGCGGCGCGCCGCGACGCATCGGCGTGCGAAACGCGGCTATGAAACCGACCGCCGCCGGGACGAGCGCGAGCGCGCCGAGTTGTTCGCGCAGGTACGATGGATAAAATAAAAATCGTCGTAGCGAGAAGAAACCGGGGTCGTCGGGCGACAGCGTTTGCGTCACGAACTTGAAGTGCATCCAGCCGATACCCGCCGCCGACAGCGCGTAGAACGGCAGCGCCAAGACCAGCGCGAGTGCCGCCGCGACGATCACTTCGCGCCGCCGCACCATCGAGAAGAAACGACCGCGCGCCACCAGTAGAATCACAAACAGCGGCAAGAGACAGATAGCATCAAAGCGCGTCAGCGCGGCCAGCGCGGAGAACAACGCGGCCAGCGCGAGGTCGCGGCGGCGTTCGCGTTCGAGGTACGCGGCGAAGTGATAGATGGCGGCGAGCGCGAGCGCGAGCGTCGGCACTTCGAGCATGACGTAGTGCGAAAGTTTGAAGACGAGCGGCGACAGCCCGAAGATGAGCGTCGCGACCGTTGCGCGTGTTGTGTCGGCATGGGTCAGGCAGACGAGTCGAAACAGGTAGACGCACGCTATCAACGCGAAAAAGGCGACGAGCGTTTTCGACACTACGACCGAGGTGCCGAAGACGCTCATCACACAGCCCTCGACGAAGTAGAAAAACGGCGGCCATACGAGTAGTCCGAGCGCGGGATATTGCAGGTAGTAACTGATCGTATATTCGCGCAGATTGCCGAGCGGCATGTCGCGCAGCACGTCTCTAAAATAGACGCCGGTCATGACGTGCCGCGTTTCGTCGTTGTTGAAAAAAGGCTCGCTCGATTCGTACGCCGCGACGTACGCGACGCCGAGCGCCAACACCACGACGCCGAGCGCGAGCAAACGACTTCGATTTTTTAGCAGCGTGCTTGTCAACATCGAACCTTGTATCGAGATGCTTTCAGGGTGTTCACCTTCAACGCGCGCGAAGCAGCAACGCCGTGTAGAGATTAACAATCGAACTGCCGAGGGCGGGCGTGGTCAGACGCCGCTCGACCGCGAAGCGTTTGAGCAGCGCGGGAATCAACGATTCGCGTCGGTCGTCGAAGTCGCGTTTCGCGCTCTTGCCCGTGAGGGCTTTGAGACCGAAGTCGACGAGCGGTGAGTGTCCCGGCGTGATGACGACGAAGATTCCCGACGGTCTCATGACGCGCGCGATTTCGACGGCGGCGGCGTCGAGGTCGGCGACGAACTCAAGCGCGCTGACCGCGACGACCGCATCGAACAGGCCATCCTCGAACGGCATCTTGGCGACGCTGCCGGAGAACAGTCGTGCCGCGACATCGAATTGCTTGAGCATCGCTTCGACGGATTGGTGGCTGGCGTGAACGTCGATGCCATAAAGCGCGTCGCAGAGGCGCGCGAGTTCTGGCATGAAGACGCCGCTGCCGTAGCCGACTTCGAGCAGTCGCGCCGCGCGTGGTTGCGTGGCGAGCAGACGGCGCGCGAGTTTGAAACGCGTGCGGGAAATCGAACCGAGCAGCGGACGGTAATTCCAGTCGGCGTGATCCACTTCGCCCGTTTTGAGCAACGCGCCGGGCGGCAGCAGTTTGAGCGGTTGACGGTGGTTTCTCATTTTTCTCCGGCGGCTCATGGCGCTTCTGTCGATGCCGCGCCGTTCGAGCGCGCGAGCAGTTGGCGCGCGGCGCGCTCGGCTAGTTGCACCGTCTCGTTGACGTTGAGCGTGCCGTTGAGGATGTGCGCCGAGTTCAGAATGTGAACGCCGTGCGCGGAAGTTTCAACCGGCGGCAGACGCTTCGAGTAATCGAGCGTCGGCAGCGGAAAGACGTGCCGGACGCGCGAGACGCGAAACGAAACGAGGTCGCCGCGCTCAAAATTCGGATACATGCGCGCCAGCGCGTCGAGAAACTTCTCCTCGATTTCGTCGTCGGACATGCTGAACGCCTCGTCTTCGGGGTCAACGTACTTCGGCAGATAGACCAGCGCGTGGCCGCCGAACTGCTCGCGGTCGACCAGCGCGGACATCTCGATGACGGCGGTAAACGGCACGCTCGCATCCGTGATGTTGGTGACGTAAAAATCAGCGAGCGGTTTTTTCAACAGCAGCGACGCGCAGATGATTCCCTGATAGCGGACGCCACCGAGCCGCGCCCGCTCGTCTTCCGGCAACTCCGCGCAGACGCGCGCCGCGACGGGCGCGGGCGTCGTCAACACCACCCGGTCGAAGCTTTCGATAGCTCCGTTCTCAAACTCAAGCGTGATGCGCCCGTCCGCCGTCCGCACTTGTTTGACCGCGTGGTTGAGACGCACACGCACGCCCTCACCCTCCAACTTTTTGCCGAAGCGTTCGAGGATGCGCGCGTAACCGCCGGGCACGTAGCCGAACATCTCTTTCTTCAACCCCGTCCGGCGCGCGGCGTACATCCGCGCGATGGTCGCCCAGATGAAGGCGGCTGATGTCTGCGCGTAGTTGTCGCCGAGTTTGGCACGCAACAACGGCAGCCAGATTTTCTCGAACGTCCGCCCGCCCGACCAGCGTCGCAGCCAGTCGGCGACGGGTATGCGCTCCAAACGCTCCCAGTCCTTGACGCGCGAGGCGTAGAAAATCGTCATCCCCAGACGGAGTTTGTCTAGCAGACGGAGCGGCGGGAAGCGCAAAAATTCCAGCGTGTTCGACATCGAATAGAGTCGTCCGCCCGTGTAGAACCCCGTCCGCGTCTCGACCCAGCGCATCTCTTTCTCTAACCCCAACTCCGCGAGCAACGCGCGCAGACGCATGTCCGACAACAGCGTGACGTGGTAATGCCGATCCCACACAACATCCCCCAAACTCCACGCGCTCGCCAGTCCGCCGAGTTGCGCCGCGCCCTCGAACAGCGTCACCGACGCCCCGGCGGCGACGCGCCCCTCCTCCGCCTCCTGCGCGAGACGATGCGCCAGCGTCATGCCGAGCAACCCGCCCCCGACAATCGCCCAGCGTTGAGAATCAGCCGCTTTACTCATTCGCTCGTTCGCTCTCTCGCTCGATGAATCAATGAATCAAGGAGCCGACCCGTCAAATCTTTTCCGTGACTTTTCTGTCATCGACCGAATACGCCAAACCGCACGCGGCGCACGCGACCCTCTGGCTTGGCGCGGCGTTGTGTTCTTGAAAACGGAGCAGCAGTTGACCGCAGCGACAGACGCAGCCGACCGAGCGCGCGGGGTGTCCGATGGCGAGATGGAAATCGGGCACCGACTTTGTGACCAGCGCACCCATCCCGATCATCGCGAAGCGACCGATAGAGAGATCGTTGCCGATGGTGCATCCCGCGCCGATGGTCGCACCCTCGCGCACAAGCGTCGGCAGCGTGTGCTCGTCCGGCTCGGACGGTCTGAGTTTTTTGAGGTCGGTGGTCGTAGCGCGGGGGAAACGGTCGTTGGTAAAAATCGTGCCCGCGCTAATCATCACGCCGTCTTCAATCGTCACGGCGTTGCAGATATAGACGAAGGCGTTGAGTTTGACGCGGTGGCCGATGCGGACGCCATAGGCGATGTAAGTCTTCTCGCCGATGATGCATTCGTCGCCGATGCGCGTCGAGTGGCGAATGTGGACGTTGTCCCAAACCGATGTGCCGTCGCCGATTTCGACGCCCTCCTCGATAATCGCGGTCGGGTGAATCCTGACGCTCATACGACGCGACCGTCCCGCGCGATATCGAGTCGGCGAGGCGACGAACGCCGCGCCGGTTTGACCGTGCGGCTGACGGTCGTCCACTGGCTGCGACGCAGCGACGCATAAGCCGCTTCGACCACTTCGACCGAAGCGCACGCATCATCCGCCGTAATCAACAGAGGCTCGTCTTTCATGATGCTTCCGGAGAAATTATCGAGTTGGTTGCGAAACGCCTGAACTTTGTCGTAGCCATCGCCGAAGGCGACCCACGCCGCGCCCGTCCGTCGATATTTCGACCCGCGCCAGCCAACCTCGATCGTGCCTTCCGAACCGTAGATGCTGATGAAGTTCGCCGACTCTTTGTCGATGCTCCATGAAAGATCGATGGTGCCCATCACGCCGCCGGTGCTGCGGGCGAAGATGTGCACCGTCTCTTCAACCGCCAGCCCCTGACTCCGTTTACCTTCGATCACCTGCACCTCTGCGAGCGGCCCCAGAAAATAACGCATCAGGTCGACCGAGTGCGTGCCGTTGTCGATGAGGACGCCGCCGCCGCTCGTCGCGCGCACAGAGTTCCAACGCGCAGACATATCGACGCGCGAGGTGAACGCGTTCTCGAAGAGAACGACTTCGCCGATAGCGCCCGACGTGACGAGTTCTTTGGCGCGCGACACGTCTTCGACGTAGCGAAACTTCGACGCCATCGTGATCGTGACGCCCGCGCACGCGGCACGCTCGCGCATCTCGAATGCGCTCGCCGCGTCGATGCTGAAAGGCTTCTCGCAGAGAACGTGCGTGCCGCGCTCCAAAAAGTGGAAGCTGATTTCGGGGTGCGTGTTGGGCGGCGTGCAGATGACAACGGCGTCGAGATTGGCGCGGGCGGACATCGCGGCGTGCGAGTCGTAACTGTCGCACGCCGCAGCGTCGGCCAATTCACGCGCCGCGCCGGGTCGAACGTCGGCGACGGCGACGAGT
>JBGTHJ010000196.1:0-5901 GCA_041746175.1 Pyrinomonadaceae bacterium | reverse complement strand
CCCCCGCCTCTCGGTGTTTGGTGACGGCTCGTCGAGAGACTATTGACCGGCGGCGGTCGTTCCCATATCAGATACTCCCACATCAAACTTATGCCGCGACGTTGACCTCTTGCGCTTGCGAATCGCCTGGCTCTCGATGCGGAGCGAGCAAGTGAAAGAACGCGCTGCGGCATGTATAATCGAGCGCGTGGACGATAACCTTTATCCGCCAACGTTCAAGGGCAGACAGTACGAGGTGCGCGCTTTGGGGCTGCGCGATTTCGCGGGCTTGCGCTGCGCCGACGACCCGCTCGACCCGTTCGATCTGGCGTACTTCGCGAAGTTGTACGTCGTCGACTTCGACAAAATCGCGGGGCTGTCAGACGAGACGCGCGAGCATCTGTTGGGAACGGGGGCGGATGCGTGGTCGGGCGGGACGTGCTCGCGCCCGCTGCCGAACGGGTGGCGGCTCGTAATTCTGAATCCGAAGCACGGAAGCTCGCGCAACAACGCGACGTTGATGGAGGAAGTGTGCCACGTCTTTTTGGGCCACAAGGCGAACCGTCTATCCATCGTTGCGCAGAACAAGCAGGGCAAGACGGTGGCGCGCGATTATAACGAGGCGGACGAAGAGGCGGCGTACGCGGTCGGCGCGGCGGCGCTCGTGCCGTACGGCGCGGTGCGGCGGTTCGTGCGCGCGGGCAAAACATCCGTCGAAATCGCGCGCCACTTCAACGTCAGCCGCGAACTGGTCGAATACCGCATGAAGGTCTCGCGGCTGTGGGCTGATTATCGCGCGCGACACCCGGAAGAAGATGCGCGCCGCAACGGTCATCGAACCGAAGGCCGGAGGCAGAAGGCGGAAGGCACTCCGGGCTAAGGCATCGAACCCGAAGTGATTCCGACTGCTCAAACTTGACCGCCGGCGACTTTGATGTCGAAGTCATGCGCCGGCCCGCCTTCGGCTAAAAACTTTCCGCTTTCCTGATGGAACAACGCAGCGACACGAAAGAGCGTTTGCTTGAGTTGCGCGACCGGGTCAAGCAGCGGATTGATTACCGCGCGTTTTATCTTCGCTATGTCCGCGATGCGCGGCAGTCGGGCGCGCGGCTTCAGGCGCTCTGCCCCGTCCCCCCACACGCGCACAGCGGCAAGGGCAATCCGAGTCTGTCAATCGACCTCGCGAGGGGGCTGTTTCATTGCTTCTCGCGCGACGAAGGCGGCGACGCGATTCGCTTCTACGAGTTGATGCACGGCGTCTCGTTCAGTCGCGCGGTGCGTGAGATGGCACGCGAGTTCGGCCTCCGCCGGACGCGAAAAGGCGCGGGGCACTCGCTCGCGCTGAGCGCTGCGCCCGATACGGATGCGCCCGGCGAGCGCGCTTGCTTTGAACCGCTCGACGCCGCGCGCATGGCCGCCATGTGCGAGAGTTTTCTCGGCGTGTGCCGTATCGAAGCCCAGACGGAGGGCGTCAACTATCTCGCGCGGCGCGGTATCGACGCGGCGACCGTCCGGCGCGCGGGCGTCGCGTACTTCCCGCGCCGCGCCTATCGACGAGTAATGCGACGGATGCGCGATGCTTTCGCGCTCGAAGAATTGCAGCGCGGCGGCCTGTTCAATGCGCGCGCGCATCTGACGTTCTATCGACATCGCCTCCTGTTTCCGTTCTACGTCGAGCGGCGCGCGGTCTATTTACAAGCGCGCACAACCGCGTCGGGCGTCGTCCCGCGCTGGCACAATATGCGCGGCGGCGTGCCTTCGCTCTACAACGTCGATGCGCTCGGGGGGTTGGCGAGCGGCAGCGTCGTCTATCTCGTCGAAGGCTTCACCGATACGCTGACGCTTCTCGCGCACGGGTTCGCGGCGGTCGGGCTGGTCGGTGCGGGCGGTTTCAAAGAAGACTGGCTGTCGGCGCTCGGACGTTTCCGCACGGTCGCCGCGCTCGACCCGGACGCCGCCGGACGCCGCGCCGCCGAGCGTTACGAAGAGATGTTTGCCGCACGGCGTCTGCGACTCGCGCGCGTCCCGCTGCCCTCCGATGTCAACGACTTTTTCCGACACCGACCCGCCGCCGCGCTTGAGTTGACGCTGATGACCGAAGCGGCTTTGGAAGAAACACGCCAAGACCCGTAAGCAATCAAGAACAAGCGGAAAGTCGGTTGTCGCAACCCGACGGCGTGCTGCTCGATGTTTCTAATTTCAGTTAAACGGGTATAATCGCGGGAAGCCCTATGCTGCGGGCCGGACGACGTACGGGATGGAGATTGGAGCGAGGATGGCTGAAGAGTTGAGCGATGTTGGCGCGACGGCGGCAGAGTTGAGTGTCGCGGATAAGCTGCGCCTGCTGCTGGACATCACCAAGAAGATCAGTCGGTCGTTGAACGTCGAGGAAGTTTTGATGCTCGTGATGGACACGCTCGGCTCGCTTCTGCCCTACGACGCGGCGGGCATCTACGTCATGGAGTGCGAGCACAAGAAGCGCGCGGGCGAGACGCCGAGCAGCGACAACGCGCCGTGCTCGCCGTACGTCTTTCGCGCCGAGGCGGTGCGCGGCTACGACATCGAAGAGTTGATCGAACTGCGCCTGAAATCGGGCGAGGGCATTATTGGTTACGTCGCGCAGATGGGCGAGGCGGTCATCTCGCCGGACGTGCGCCGCGACGCGCGCTACGTCAACGCGCGCAAAGAGACGCGCTCGGAGATGGTCGCGCCGATCATCTCGAACGACGAAGTGATCGGCGTCTTTGATCTTGAGAGCGATCGCTTGAACGCTTACACGGAAGACGACCGGCAAGTTCTGATGATGCTGGCTTCGCAGGTCGCGATCATCATCGAGAAGGCGATGCTGCACGAGCAGTTGGTCGAGAAGAAACGTCTCGAAGCCCAACTCGAAGTCGCGCGCCACGTTCAACTTTCGCTGCTCCCGCCGCGCGACCCGCGTCTCGAAGGTTTCGACATCAGCGCGTACAATTTTTCCACTGAGGAAGTATCGGGCGACTATTATGATTTCGTCAGCATCTACGAAGACCATCTCGGTCTTGTCATCGCCGACGTATCGGGCAAGGGCGTCCCCGCCGCGCTGCTGATGTCTTTCCTGCGGGCCTCGCTACGTGCCGCGATTCACATCGGTTACGCATCGAACATCTCGATGGCGAAGGTCAACTATCTGCTCTGGGAATCAATCGAGACGCATCAATTCGTGACGGCGTTCTACGGCGTGCTCGATGCGACCAACAAAACGCTCGCCTACGCCAACGCCGGACATAACCCGCTGTTGTTGATGGACAGCGACGGCACCGCGCGCTTCATCGAACGCGGCGGCTTGCCGCTCGGCATGTTCAAAGACGCGCGTTATTACGAGTATTATCTGCCGCTCGAATCGGGGCAGACGGTGGTGCTCTACACAGACGGCGTTACCGAAGCCAACAGCCCCGACCAGGTTGAGTACGGGCGCGAGCGTTTGGAACAGGCGGTGCGCGCCGGGCGTGAGCAGGGCGCGCGGGGGTTGATCGACTTTGTCTATGCCGATATGCTTGAATGGACGGACGGGCGCGGCTCGGATGACGACGTGACGTTCGTCGTCATCAAAGTTCTTTGAACGACTCGAAGAGTCTCTGGAGAGTC
The DNA here is from genome assembly GCA_041746175.1 of Pyrinomonadaceae bacterium. Classification (GTDB taxonomy): domain Bacteria; phylum Acidobacteriota; class Blastocatellia; order Pyrinomonadales; family Pyrinomonadaceae; genus JBGTHJ01. The sequence continues at coordinate 2,298 of JBGTHJ010000196.1, read as the reverse complement.
CCTCGAAATGGCGAAAACGGGAGGCAGGCCGCTTGGTCAGGCCGTGCGCTCCCGTTTCCGGTTGCTTGATTTAGATACTTGTGCGGTTAATGCGCCGTCAACGATTCGTGTGCGTGGTCGCCGCCGGGCGCGAGCGGCGCGCGATACTTGCCGTAATGAAATTCCGCTTCGACATCGGAGAAAAGATAAACATCGAAGCCGTAGGCGTCGAAATACGCCGCCAGATCGTCTGCCGAACGAAGAAAGATTGCAGGAGAGTAGCCTGCTTCAGAGCGAATTTCCAGCAGGCGCTCGACCACTTCCAGCGGAGCAAACACTCGCACGGGGTCTCTGTATGTTGCCATGTAAAAGCGCCTCCTTTTCTGTTCGGATGGCCAGAGCTTTCATCTCAAGACGAAAGCTCTTAGCCTCTCGCATCCATTTTGATGTACGCTAAATGAAGTGCGGTTGTTTGCGCCGCACGTTTATTTTCGGTTTCAAAGTATTTCGGAAACATTGCTGCCGCTTCGTCCGGCACAACCTGTTGGCGGAGATTTTCAACCTCTTCGACGACCAGTCAAAGTATGAGCATAACGCAGCCTTCGACGCCCGCTTCGCCCGCGACGCCGCCCGCGCCCGCCGCCGCTTCGCCCAATTTCGTCCAGATTCTGCAACGCATGTTGGCCGTTTCCGAACGCGTCAGCGACCTGATTTTTTCGCCGGGTCGTCCGCCGCAGATCGAGTTGATGGGTAAATTGCAGCCGGTGGCTATGCCCGGTCTGGAGAAGTTGACCCCGGCGCACACCGCCGCGATTGCCAAGTTGATGATCGGCACGCATCAGGTGGCGGCGGAGAATCTGGAAAAATACGGTTCGGCAGACCTCTCGTTCAGCGCGCCGGGGGTGGCGCGTTTTCGCGTCAACATTTTCATGCAGCGCGGCACGCAGGCCATCGTGATGCGCGTCATCCCGGCGCGACCGCCGCAGTGGTCCGACTTCAATCTGCCGCCGCAACTCAAAGAAATCGCCGAACTCAAAAACGGTCTGGTGCTCGTCACCGGCCCGACGGGCAGCGGCAAATCGACGACGCTCGCCGCCGTTATCGACCTCATCAACGAATCGAAGTATTACCACATCATCACCATCGAAGACCCCATCGAGTTTCTTCACATGCACAAGAACTCGACGATCCACCAGCGCGAACTTCACTCGGACACGCCCGACTTCGCACGCGCCCTGCGCGCCGCGCTCCGGCAGGCGCCGAAGGTGATTCTGGTCGGCGAGATGCGCGACCGCGAGACGATTGAAGTCGCGCTCGAAGCCGCCGAGACGGGGCATCTCGTGCTCTCGACCCTCCACACCATCGACGCCTCCAAAACCGTCGACCGCATCATCGGCGTCTTCCCGAAAAACGAGGAGCAGTCGATCAGGACGCGACTGTCGCAGAGCTTTCGCTACATCGTCTCGCAACGGCTTGTGCCCCGCGCCGACCGGCAGGGACGCGCCGCCGCTATCGAAATCCTCAAATCGACCGCGCGCACCAGAGAGTACATGGAGCGCGGCGAGAAGGAAGGCAGATCGCTCGTCGATGCGATGGAACAGGGCGAGCTCGAAGGGATGCAGACCTTCGACGGCGTGCTCGAACAGATGGTCAAAAGCGGGGCTCTCAACAAGGACGAAGCGGTCGCCTACGCGACGAATCAGGGAAACTTTCTCCTCCGACTCGGTGACCTCGGCGGCGGCGAAACTCCTCAACCTCCCTCCTCCGGCGTCCAACAGCGCGACAGCAGCAGCAGCAGCAGCAGCAGCGGCGGGGGCAGCGGCTCGATGCTCGACATGATCGAATAGTCGTCGGCGCGCGAAAAGGCATCAAACCGCGTGAAATGATTATGATGATGATGCCAAACAGAGTAGTCAGGCGAAAGCGGCGCGCGGGTTTACTCGCGCCGCTTTTCGTCTTGTTGCTGGCCTGTTTTGCGGACGGTGCGACGAGGCTGCGGCAGCAGAGCGGCACGGACGGCGGCGGCGAAACCGCATCGGTCAGCTTCGACCTCCCCGCGAGCGGCGACGTGCGCATCGATAACGGGCGCGGCGCGGTCGAGATCGAAGTTTGGGATGAAGATCATCTGGCGGTGGCGGCGTCTGTGACGGACGGGAATCCGCCGCGCAAGTCGCCGCTGCGCATCGAGCGGTCGGAGCGTCTGCTCGTCATCGGCATCGCACGTGCGGCGACGGCGAACGCGCCGGGCGTCAACGTGCATCTGCGCGTGCCACGCCGCGCGCGGCTCAAGGTCTTCACGACGGGCGGAGCGATAGACGT
>JBGTHJ010000195.1:0-2084 GCA_041746175.1 Pyrinomonadaceae bacterium | reverse complement strand
GAGCGTGGACGCGCCGAGCGGGAGCGTCGCGACTTCTTTTTCGGGATAGCTGCCGCCGCGTCGCCCGTCGGTGGTGTTGATGTCGGAGCCGGGTTCAGGGTCGGTGTCGGGCGTTGGTAGGGGTTCCGGTGTGGATGTCGTCGTCGTGGTGGCAGTTTCCGTCGGCGTCGTCGTGGTGGTGATGGGAGTCGGTTGGGCAGCCGCATCCTCCGGCTCAAGCCCGACGGGGAGCGGTTTGACCTCGCGGGTCTGGGTGATAAAGATGCCCTGCGTTTTCTCAAATGGTTTGAAGCCCGCCGCCCTCACCCGGACGGTGTAACTGCCGGGCTGGAGTTGGTAGCGCGTGAAGCGTCCGTCGGAATCGGTGCGCGTCGCGGATTGAACCTGCGTCTCCTGATTGATGAATTGGATGACTACGCCGGCCAACGGCTCGCCCGTTCGGATGTTTGTGACGCGCCCCTCGAAGGCGCCGGTGGTTTCGGTCTGGGCACGCGCCGGAGTCGCCGTCAGCAGCAGGGCGAAGAAGAATAGTGAGAAGGTGAGAAGAGACGAATGCATAACGCGGGTTCTGGGGTTACTCATTGGCGTGGCCTCCACGGTCTGTTCGTACCGGGCTGGTGGAAAGTGAAAGTGGCTCTAGAATCAACCAGAGTAAGTTTCTAAAGTTCGGCGAAAGGAAAATTCATGTCGAGACGGATTGCCGTTGGTGATAATCCGTGGTGACTTACTGGAACGCGTTTGTGAGAACTACGGTAAACAGCGGCACACCAAACAAGCTGGATATCAGCGGGTGTCAAAGTCGGCTTAACGAAACTGGGAGAATATATGCGCCGCGCCGTGTCGTGTCAAGAATAATCCGGCGCGGCGACTTCGGCGAGAGGTTCGGACGGCGACTCTATCCGCGCGGCTTGTCGGCGATTGTGATTTGAGCAGCGCAAACGACGAGCGCAAAGTATATTTACGCCACGGACGCATCAAGGGCTGTCGCGGACGAGACGAAAGCCGATGGTCGGGTGTTTGGTGTCGCGCACCACCCATTGACGCGTGGCGGCGGTGACAGCCGCAGCACCGCGCGCTTCGCTCCGGTACGAACCGCCGCGCACGATGACGTATCCCTTGTTCGCCTGCTCGATCTTGCGTTCGTCGTTGCCGGGGTAGATCGAGGCTTCCGATGTCGTCCACTCCCAGACGTTGCCGATCATGTCGAGCGCGCCCGGACGCGTCGCGCCGTTGGCGAACGAACCGACGGGCGCGGGTAACGCCGCATCGACGTTGGCGCTCTGCGCCGCCCATTTTTGTCCCCACGGATAGAGGGAGCTTTCGCCCCCGTTGCGCGCCGCATACTCCCACTCATCTTCGGTCGGCAGTCGATAGGTCACGTTGTCGCGCTTCGAGCGCCACGCGGCGAAGGCGAGCGCGTCCGCCATCGACACGTTGCGGACCGGCCACTGCTCTTGTCCGGCGGGCGGCTCCGAACCTTTCCACGGCGTCCAGTAGGGCGCGGCGGCGGCCTTCGGCGCAGGGTGTCCGGTCGCGCGCATAAACTCGGCGTACTCGGCGTTGGTCACCTCGGTCTTATCCAGATAGAAAGATTTGACGCTGACGGGGTGCGCGGGAAACTGGTTGTAGTCATCCGAGGTTTTCGGCACATCGTTGCGCCCCATCTGGAAGCTTCCGCCGGGAATGAGGACGAGGCGCGACGCGGCGGGCGTCGTCTTGTCGCCGCCGTTCGTATTCGTGTTCGAGCCGCCGGCGTTCGTCTTTTGATTGTTCGTCTGCTGTGGCTGGTCGCCCGGCGTGGGCTGATTGAAAAAATAGAGCGCAAGCCCGCCGCCGCCTACGAGCAACACGAGGACGACCGCCGCGATGCCGATGAAGAGGGTACGCGAAGACTCTTGCGGCGCGACTTCAAACGCGGGCGGAGAGGGTGCGGCGACGGGCGCAGCGGAATCCTCCGGAGCGACGCGTGTACCAACACTCGTCGCAAAGAGGTCAGCTTCAGGGGGTGGGGGCGACGGCTGCGGGACAATCTGCGCAGAGTGCTGGGTGGCAAACATCGCGGCGTTGTCGCTCGCCGCGTCGAC
>JBGTHJ010000194.1:0-18273 GCA_041746175.1 Pyrinomonadaceae bacterium | reverse complement strand
ACGATGACCATCGTTGGGGGCTTAGTCAACCTGAGAGCTTACGACCGTATCTTTCAAAGAACCGGATTGCAACTGTAACGCAAGTGAACTGAGCGGCAGCTTTGTCTTTCGTTAAGCTGCCTTATCACGCAACAGGTTTATTAAGAGCGCGTCTACAAATTCTCGAACAATTCAAACTGTAATGAAGTGCTTTACGTTATGCCTTCAACCTCGCCACAGCCAAAGTATCTCAAGCTGGAAGAACACGCGCCGCGAGAATGGGCATTCAATCATCCCCGCGAATGGGAGTTCTTCGATGCAAAAATGCTGCGCGCTGGGGACGCGCAACGAGTTGACGACTTTGCTCGCGCGCGGGAAATCTTTGTGGAAATTATTGAGCTTTGCCCTGACTATCTTCCTGCCTATAACGATTTGGGCTGTCAGGTTCATAAGGAAGGAGATGATGACTGGGCAATAGCGATGTGGGATGACGCTGTTAATCTTGGATTAGCATGTATTCCTGAAGAGTTCATCTGGGAGCAAGACATCATTCCATGGCACTTTGAAGACAACCGCCCTTTTCTTCTGGCACTGGAAAACTTGGGTCAGGCTTATTTACAAAAGGCACTATTCCGATTTAAGGATTACGTTAAGCTCAGTCCCGGCTATCGGGGAATTAGTGACCTTGTTGCTGCAATAGAGCCGTTTGGCTGGCTATTGGACGAGTCAAAATAACCGTTGACGCACTTCCCGCCGGTTTGGTAATTTGAATTTGCGGCCACTGAGGCGTACGACCGCAGCAAAGGCGACTCTCACATGCCTACCTCCAAAATACCCACGAAAGGCTTCCCTTAAATGAGCGTTAAGAAATGTCCTCAATGTGGACTCGTCAATTTCGCTTTGGCAGAAGAGTGCAAGCGATGCAATGTGACTCTCACAGTTCAGGATTTCGTCCCGCCCCACACAACGCCAGCGAGAGAAGTACAACAATCATCAAATCTAGTACCGTGCCCTGATTGCAGCCACATGTGCTCGCGCTGGGCGGCAGCCTGTCCGAGTTGCGCGCGGCCTCTCATGCCGCAAGCAGCCCCACGCCATCTGAATTTGGGCGTCGCGGCCTTGTTGAGTTTAATTATCCCCGGTGCAGGGCAGATGTATAAGGGAGAGGTCGGAATGGGATTGGTGCTCTTAATCATCACGCCTATCTCCTATCTTATGCTCTTCGTTCCCGGCATAATCGTTCACCTTATTGTCATCTTCGATGCCGCGCGTAGTAAGCCGATTCAGCCAAGTTCATAGGTCAGAAGAAAATTTGCGGGGCAAGATTAAAGGCCGTCCGGCTCAATGCTCGGACGGCCTTTAATCTTGCAATTTGGATTGAACCTTACGCCGCTCGCTGCTGCGCGAGCGGCAGGGGCTGGTCGTCGCTGCGGCGATGATAGGGCGGCGGCGGAATCGTCTCGTAGGCGGCGGGCTGAAAAGATTTCACCCACTCTTTGAAGCTCTCCTCATAGACGATCCAGCCGTGAGAGAGTTTGCGACCCGCGAGACGGCCATCTTCGATCATCGCAATCAACGTCGGGCGTGAGGGGACGGGGGTGATGATGCGCGTGCGGCGCAGAATCAATTCGATCTCGCGTAAGCGTAGCGCCGGGCGCACATCAAAGCCGAACTCATAAGGTTTTCGCATTAACTACTCCTTCTGCAACCAGCACATCAATTTGGACTCGTGAGGGTCAGGTCAGGCCGGAGATGACGCCCGCCCGGCGGCGGCACACTCTACTGTCATCTCCCATCTTTGAATCTAAAGACAATTTTGCAATAAATCAATAGGGTGCGCCGTTAAATGCTTAAAATCCGCGAAGATTATAAAACTCGTAAAAGCCTGCCACGCTCGTAAAAACCATGCTCACGCTCGGCTCCGGCGCTCGCCTATGCTCTCGCCTGTCGAGAGACCGGGCGCGCGCGCCCGTGCTGGCGGTCAATGAATGCCGCAGCCGCGCCTGTCGCGCCCGTCTCTCCTCATCTTTTGGAAGGAGAGTCGCTCATGTCACCGCTCGTCACCATCCTCGGCGTTATCACGGCAATCGCCTTCGCCATTGCTCCTGATCTGGTGTCAGTCAACCCTGCCCTCGCGCGCTACGCCATGCTGATCGGCGTCGCGGCGGCGGCTGCCGGAGGCGCGCTCAGACCGTCTGCGCTGCGCCGGGGCATCCCGCGTCGCGGCGCTTTCGCGAGAGGCGTAAACGACGTGCTGGGTAAGTAAAATTATATCCGGTCATGCCCACGAATCACCCATCCATGAACGAAATGAATCCGAATCTATCACTCGCCACGCTGACGTTTTTCGCCGGATTCGCCGTCTCCGACCGCTTCACGCAGTCGCTGGCGGTGAGCGTCGCGCTCTTCGTGCTGGGCAAACTGATTGACCTGTTCGTCAAGCCCTATCTGGACGAACGGCGCGCGGCGGCGCGCGACGCCAAAAGGCGCGATGGGGAGGAAGGAGCGGACGATGCCGCGCAAGTATGACGATCAGGCGGTGCACCGCTGCTTCGACCTGTATCTCCGGTTCAACGGCCAGCAGCACGCGCGGCTAGAGGCCGAGATGCGCCGGGTCTATCCGGGTTGGTCGGTGCAGAATCTGTACACGCGCGGCACGGGCGCGAACCTGAAAGTGGGCTGGATCGAGAAGTACGGTTGGGCGGACGCGCTCAAGCTGAAGCTCGCGACGACGGGCAAGGCCGCCGCCACCTCCGCCGAAAAACTGTTTCTCGAAATCGAAGCGACGCGCGAACGCATCAAGGCCGCGCTCGATGCGCAGGGAGCGAGCGCCGACCGCGACCTCGTTTACCAGCACCGCGACTATTGCAAGCTCTCGATTGACGCGCTCACACGTCTGGAAGCGGCGGGCGACAACTTCGACGGCTTCGTGGCGATGTGGGAGCGACTGTGCGCGTGGCTGCCGGAAATTTCACCGGCGGCGACGCGCGAACTGCTGGCCGTGTCCGAAGAGGTGTTGAGCAAGGCGCAAAGCGAATGGAAGAGCGAGGTCAAGTGAGGTGAAGAGTAAGAGTTACTACTTTTGGAAGTTCGTGCATAACGCGCTGATTCATCCGCTACTCGCGTTCCCCTGGGAAGCAAAGTTTCTTCAAAGGGCACACGACTGGACGGCTAAGAGATGTTGGGGCGCAGGTTGATTTTAATCAGCGAGGAATAAAATGGCGGCAAAGCGGCAAACATTTAGAGCAACAGATTGACAGGGCGCGGGCGGCCAGCCAGCGCGCCCTGTCAATCGTTGCGCCGCAGGCATCTTCGACCGGGGCGAAGCCGGAAGGTGTGCCCGCGTGGTCGAAGTACATTCCGCACGCGCCTACCGAAAAGCAACAGCAGTTCCTCGCTCTCATCTGCAAAGAGGCAATGTTCGGCGGCGCGGCTGGCGGCGGCAAGTCCGACGCCTTGTTGATGGCAGCGTTGATGTACGTAGACGTGCCCGGTTACGCCGCGATTATCTTCCAGCGCGCATTGACGGACTTCGCACTGCCGGGTGGTTTGATCGACCGGGCGCATGACTGGCTCGGCGGCACCGACGCGAAGTGGGATGAGGACACGAAGACGTGGACGTTCCCTTCGGGCGCAACGCTCACCTTCGGCTACATCAAAAATTACAAAGACTGTCTGCGATACAAGTCAACGGAGTTTCAGTTCATCGGTTTCGAGGAACTGACGCGCTACCGGGAGAAGGAATACCGCTACCTCTTTTCGCGCCTCCGCAAAAAGAAGGAGTTAGATAAATCGCTTTTACAGCCCAGCGTCGAGAGAGAAATTTTTGAAGCGATGAAGCAGGCATGGGCACGCCTGCCGCTCAGGATGCGCGGCGTGACCAATCCGGGCGACATCGGGCACGAGTGGGTCAAGCAACGGTTCATCATCGAGGGCGAGGAGCACGGGCGCGTCTTCATCCCGGCACTAGCTTCTGAGAATCCGCACCTCGATCAAGAGGAATACGAGAAGTCCCTTAACGAGCTTGACGCCGTGACGCGCCAGCAGTTGAAGAGCGGTAACTGGGATGTGAGGCCGAGCGGCGGCTACTTCGACCGCGCGGCGTTCGGACGCTTTAAGAGGGACGACGCGCCGAAATTTCGCAAGCTAATCCGTTGGCACGATTTGGCGGCGACCGCGCCCGCCCCCGGCAAAGACCCCGACTGGACGGCGAGCGGCCTCGTCGGCTTTCACGCCGGGCGTTACTACATCTTCGACGTGCGCCGGATGCAGGGGCGTCCGAGTGAGGTGGAGAAATACCTCAAAGCCACCGCCCTCGAAGACGCATTGCGCTACGGGCGCGCGGTCGAAATCTACATTGAGCAGGAGCCGGGCAGCTCCGGCATCTTCACGATTGATCACTTGGTTCGCAACGTGCTCGCCGGTTACGCCGTGCGCGGCAAGCGTTCGACGGGCAGCAAGCTCGACTACGCGAAGCCGCTCAGTGCTGCGGCTGCGAACGGCAACGTGCTCCTGCTGGAAGGCGGCAGGTGGCACAACCTATTTTTCGATGAAGCGGAAGCATTCACCGGCGAAGACGGAGGCGCGCACGACGACATCGTTGACGCGGTCAGTAAGGGGTGTGCAGTGCTCACCGGCGGGAAGAGCAAAAAGGGAGTCGGTTTTTAAGACTTCGCGCAAAATCGACCTGTGTTGATTGGAGAGTTGCTGCGGCGCGGACGGCGACCGAAAAAACGCACTGGGGCGGGCTAGGGGCACTTTATCGGCTATATGAGGGGACGGCCATTCCCCCTGTGAGGTGACAAATGACGACGGAACAAATCATCGACAGCGCATTGAAGGTCTTGGCGGGACGCGCCCGCGCGTATCGTCAGGCGAAAGACTATTACGCCGGCAAGCACCGGCTGGCCTTCGCGACGGAGAAGTTTCGCAACGCCTTTGGCGGGCTGTTCGAGAAGTTCGCGGACAACCTGATGCCGCCGGTCGTGGACGCGGTCAAAGACAATCTCCAAGTCATTGGCTTCAACGTCGAGGCGGGCGATGAAGGTCTGGCGGACGAGGCGTGGAAAATCTGGCAGAACGCGCGCATGGGCCGGCGCGCCGGGCAAGTGCACAAAGAAGCCCTGCGCACCGGTGATTCGTACCTGATCGTCTGGCCGGACAAGGAGGGGCGTCCCGCCTTCCACCCGAACAAGGCGCACCTCTGCACGGTCAACTACGACGACGAGCACCCGGAGCGCGTCGTGTCAGCCGTGAAGATCTGGCAGCGGGCGGACAAGCGGTATCGCCTCAATGTTTATTTCCCCGAGCGCATCGAGAAGTACGTCACACGGCAGAGCCACCCGAACGGGATGCCGGAGTCGGAGAAGGCTTTCGACGCCTTCGAGATGGAAGGCGAGGCGTGGCCGATGGCGAACCCTTACGGGGTCGTGCCGGTCTTTCACTTCGCCAACAACGCCGACATCGGCGAGATGGGCGTCTCGGAATTGCACAACGTGATGCCGTTGCAAGACGCGCTCAACAAGGCCGTGCTCGACAAGATGGTGGCGATGGAGTTCACGGCCTTCCCGCAACGGTACGCCATCGGCTTGGAGGTCGAAACCGACCCGGTGTCGGGTAGACCGATCAACCCGTTTCAGGGCGTCGAGCGGTGGGTCACGGTGGCGAACGACAACGCCAAGTTCGGCCAGTTCGAGGGAGCCAATCTTGAGCAATTCCTCAAGGTGCAGGACGGCTTCCGCATGGAGATCGCGCGCGTCTCCGGCACGCCGCTCCACTACTTCTTTTTGCAAACAGGCAACGTGCCTTCGGGTGAAGCTCTCAAGACCATCGAGAAACGGTTTCTCAAAAAGGTCGAAGACCGGCAGTCAAGTTTCGGACAGGTGTGGGAAGACGTGCTCGCGCTCGCGCTGCGGATGAGCGATGAAACCATCTCCGATGTCACGGATGACGTGCGGCTCTTCGCGCAGTGGGTTGATCCGGCCCCGGCCTCTGAGAGAGAGCGACTGGATTCGCTGATCGTGAAAAAGGAACTCGGCGTTGACGACGAGACGCTGCTGGTGGAAGCCGGATACGGCCTGAAAGACATCGAGCGCATGATGACGGCGCAGGCCAAGCGCAAGGCCGACGCGGAGCGCGAATTTGACGCCGGAGAGTTGGCCGCCTGATGACCGTCTTTCAAATCATTCGCAGATTCAGGCGGTGGCTCTCCGACAGAGAAGCCCGCGCGCAGGCGGAGGTTTTGCGGGCCTATGAAGCGGCGTGGAAAGCGATTGCCGAAGAACTCGCCAAAATTACCAGCCAACAGGAGGCGTCCTCTGACGGGGACGCCTCTCCCTCCTTGGCCCCGGAGCAGCTGCGGCTGCGCGAGTTGGAGCGGCAGATAGTGGAGGAAATTCGCAAGGTCGGGCGCGTCGCCGCCGAGGTCACGCTGCGCGAGCAGGCACGGCTCGTGCAAGCTGCCGAGAGATACGCCGCCCGTTTGATAGAGTCACAGCTTGATACCGGAATTGCGGCGGAGGTGGCAGCCAACTTCAACAGGTTGCCGACGGATGTGATTAACAACATCGTCGGCGCGGCGTCAGACGGCTCGCCGGTGCGTGAGTCATTCGACCGGCTGGCGCGCGACCTCGGACTGGAGACCGGCGAGCGGGTCAAGACCGCGCTCGTGCGGGGGGCGGCATTGGGATTGAATCCGACCGAGATCGCCCGGCGCGTCCGCCGCGAGGCCGACGCCACCGGCGATAACCCCATGCGGCAGGCTTCGGTCGTGCGGAGGCTCAATCAGACGGTGCGGACTGAGAGCTATCGCGCGCTGCGTGAAGCGACGCGCGCGTCCTACCAAGCCAGCGAAGTAACGCAGGGGTGGCGTTGGATTTCAGCCCTCGCCCCCTCAACATGTACTTTATGTTGGGCACAACATGGGAAAGTGTTTCCTCTCGATGTGCCGCTCGAATCGCACATCGCGTGTCGGTGCGTGATGGTTCCTGTGCTTGACCCGGATGAATCTTTCGAGACCGGCCCGGAGAAATTTGCGAAGTTGGAGGCGGGGTATCAGAAGCAGATACTCGGCGAGTCGGCATTCGAGGCATACCGGGACGGGCGTATCAAGATTGAAGATTTAGTCGGCGTCCGTGACAGTGCGCGGTGGGGGCGTTCGCGTTACCGCCGGAGCCTGAAGGAGATCAATCTCGCGCGTCCCGCCGGAGGGAGAACGGTCGGAGAGTCGAGCGGGCGCGCGTTCGACCCGGAGTCGATTGGCACACCCGTCAGGAAACTATCGACGGCCAACATCAAGGTCACACCGCGCGGCGTAGATTACGTGGCGCAGCATCTCAGTCGCTTCGGAGCAGACAAACCGAACGCCGTCATGGTTGAGCGGTTGCGACGCATCGCGGCTGGCGAGATGCCGGCAACCCGTCAGGATTTGAACTTCTATGCGCACGAGTTGCGTGAGAACGTCAGATACAAACGGTTGGGACACCCGCAGGGCGAGCCAAAGAACCGGGAAGAGGCGCGCGTGCTGTGGAACAATGCGCACACGGCGACGCTGGAGGAATACGGCCTGCGTGAGAACCGCGACGCCTTAAATAATCCCTTGTATCATCCAGAGGCAGCGCAGTATATTGAAAGATAGAGGTGATGGGGATGAAGGACGAGGCCATCAAAAATGAGATTCTACGGCTCGTCGCCGCGCATGACGGCGAGATGAGTTGGTATCAACTGGATCGTGCGCTCGCGCATGACGACAATCTTGCGCAGATGCACCGGCTGGGAGCGTTGCTGGATGAATTGATTGCAGATGGATTCATGCTGCCGGAAGGTGAAGACCCCCGCCCGCGCTATCGAATCACCGAGACCGGACGCTCACGGGTAGAGCGCGTGCCCGCCTGACACAGAATCGGAAAAATTATAGCCCCCTGGGGGCGCACCGGAAAGCGAACTTTCGTTCGTTTTCCAGACGGAAGCCCGGCCAAATTTTGACAGCGTCAAACTGGCCGGGCTTTTCTCTGTCTAATTGACTACTTCATAAAATCCTTAAAAATCATGCTTAACCCGGGCTACCGGGAGAGGCTATCTTGCCTGTGTGATGAACACACCGAAAGACGACACCCAAAACAAATCGCACGACGAGGCCGTCAACAAAGAAGCCGGGCAACCGCCGAAGCCTGACGGAGCAGACCAGCCCGGGGAGGTTGACACCGCCAAGACCTTCACGCAAGCCGACATCGATGCCGCCGAAGCGCGCGGGCGCAAGGCCGTACTCGACGCCGCGAAGCAGAAGGAGAAAGACTCGAAACTCTCCGAGGACGAACGGCTGAAGCAGCGCGCCGAACAGGCCGAGTCGCAACTGCGGGCGCGCGACGCACGCGACCAGTTGGAGAGCGCCACGCGCGAGGCGGGAGCCAGCAATCCGTCGAAGCTGTACCGGCTGATCAAAGACGATCTGGCGTTCGACGACAACGGCAAGCCGACCAACGTGAAGGAATTGGTCGCGCAGGCCAAGCGCGATTACCCCGACGAGTTCGGCGCGAAGCGTCCCGGCGGTTCCGCCGACGGCGGAGCCGGGCGCGGCGGCGGCGGCGCGAAGACGACGATGAACGACCTGATCCGGCGCGGGCGCTAGAACCGGCGGGACGGGCGACCATGCCCACCGCCAACCGCCTGTCACTTTATTGCGACCTTGAAAGGAGCTTATGTCCACAGAACCTGACGACCTGATTACACGCACCGACGCGGGGGCGTTGATCCCGGAAGAGACGGCCAACGAGATCATTCAGGAGATGCCCAAAGCATCCGCCGCGCTGTCGCTGTTTCGCCGCATGACGATGAGCCGCAAGCAGCGGCGGCTGCCCGTCTTGTCGGCTCTGCCGTACGCCTATTTTCGCACCGGGGACACCGGGATGGCGAAGCCGACGAGCATGGAGTGGGAGAACAAGTATCTGGAGGCGGAGGAACTCGACTGTATCGTGCCGATCCCCGAAGCCGTCTTCGAGGATTCCGAGTACGACATCTGGGGCGAGGCCAGGCCGCGCATCGTCGAGGCGATGGGGGGCACGCTCGACGGGGCGGTGTTCTTCGGCATCAACCGTCCCGCGTCGTGGGCCGCCCCGGTGGTCGAAGGAGCGGTGGCGGCGGGCAACGTGTTCGTGCGCGGCTCGGTCTCCGGCCAAAAGCTTGATCTGGACATCAACGCGGTGATGACGCTCGTCGAGGACGACGGCTTTGATGCCAACGGGTTCGTCGCGCGCAAGTCGATCAAGGGCGGGCTGCGCGGCCTGCGCACGAATGACGGCGCGCTGCTCTTCCAGCCGTCGCTGCAAGCCGGCACGCCCGACATGCTCTACGGCCAGCACATCCACTACTGCGAGAGCGGCGGGTGGGTCGATGAACAGGCCGATGTCATCACGGGCGACTTCACGAAGGGCATCATCGGTATCCGCAAGGACATCACCTACAAGCGACTCGATCAGGCCGTCATTCAAGACCCGATGACCGGGCAAATCCGCTACAACCTCGCGCAGCAGGGCATGATCGCGCTGATGGTGACCTTCCGCTGTGCGTGGCAGAAGGCCAACCCGGCGACGCGCCTGCGCCCCGACGCCGCCGAGCGCGACCCGTTCAGCATACTGCGCCCGGCGGGATTCGGCGCGTAACGAGTTTCCACTTTCCACGTTCTCACGGACGTGGCTCTATTGAAGGAAGGAAGAAAGGAAGCACGCAATCACGCAAGCACGCAAGCACGCAATAAGGAGTCAACCATGCGCAAAGTCTTAGCTCTGAGCTTAATAATTTTCGCGTTCGTTCTGCTGGGCGGCCACGCGCCGCCGGCGTGGGCGCACGCGACCAATCCACAGGAGGAAAACGTGTTTACAACCCCGCTCATCGAACAGCTTCAGGCCACCGTGCCGGGCGAGACGACCGCCGGGAGCGATAAGTCGGTGGCGGTCGGGCGGGCAGGTTTTGCCGCCGCCGTCACGGGCGTCACCTACACGCCGAACGCGGTGTTGACCGGCGCGAACACGAACACGCGCCGCGTGGCGCTCATCAATCGCGGGCAGGGCGGGACGGGCAACGCCGTCGTCGCCGAGTTGCAATTTGGTAGCGGCGTCAACGCTCCGGCCTTCGACGAAAAGAGCGTCACGCTCTCCGCGACGCCCGCCAATCTGTCGCTGGCCGAGGGTGACATCCTCGAATGGTTGTCGGATGCGGTGGGCACGGGGCTGGCCGATCCCGGCGGGCTGGTCGTCGTCACCCTGAGCCGGAAGTGACGACCGAAAACCGCAGTGGCGAATAGCAGAATGTGATTAAGTCACACTCTGTTATTCGCCACTGTGTTAAGGAGCAAGCAGCGATGGCAGCACAGGTGATAATTACCGACCCGGCAGGCGGGCCAGCACAAACCGTCTCCGTGAAGGCTTTCAACCTGATTTATGAGCCGCTCGGCTACAAGGTGCAAAGCGATGGCAATCAAAGTGACGGTCAATCTCCACAGCCCGATCTTTCAAGCAGGGGCGTTGACTCGAAAACTGACGGAAGTGGTCGACCGGACGGCGAAAAGCGTCGAGGGCGGCGTAAAACTCAGGATCAAGCAGGGGGCTAAGACCGGACGCCTCTACCGGCGCGCGTCTATCAAGAAAGCCGTCGGCGCGCAGCGAGCGGCTGAGTTCGGGCGGCTCGGGCTGCGGCGGTCGCGCATCAAGCCGGGCGCGTTCGTCACGGGCTACGAGATTCACCGGGCCTCCGCGCCGGGAGAGAGTCCGGCAGATGATACGGGCTTTCTCGCCAACTCGATTCAGGCGACTCCGGCGCAGGTCGATGAGACCGGCGTGCGCGCTGCCGTGAGAGTCGGCGCAAAGTACGGGCGGCGGCTTGAAAAGAAACTGAATCGTCCGTATCTCCGACCGGTGATCGAGCAAGCGCGGCCACAGTTCATTGCCGAGGTCAAACAGGCTGTTAAAGAACTGACATGAGCATCACGTACGCCAGTTTGGAAGAACTAATCAGCGACTGTCTGCCGGAAGTCAAAAGCGCCGGTGAGCGTGATGCGCTGGCGCGTTTTCTGGCGGCGGCTTCGCGCGCGATTGATGCCGGTTGCAAGCGTCCTGCCGGATATTTCGCGCCGTCGCCGGCGCAGCCCGCCCCGCGCTCCTTTTACGGCGAGAACACCAACTATCTGCGCTTGCCGGTGCACGTTGCCGGCAGCATCGATCTGGAAACCGGCGTCGAGGTCGCCGGGCATCCGGTGCGGAACTGGGTGGAGCAGAGCGGCTGGCTGTACCAAACGCGGGGCTTAGGCAAACTGGGCGGGGTGTGGGTGCGCGGCGTCGAATACACGGTGCGGGCGCGCTGGGGCTACGCCGCGACTCCGGCAGACATCGTGCTCGCGTGCAAAGACCTCGCGACGCACTACTTCGCCAAACATCGTGGGGTGATCGGGCAGACGACGCCCGGCGGATTCGTCATCGAGCGCGATATGCCGCCGACGGTCAAGGGGCTGCTCGTTGAATATAGGCGTAAAGAGTTCGAGATCGTGTGATGCCCCCAACTTTACCTACTACCGCCGCCGAGATCGAGTTGATGGTGCGCGAGCTACTGGCTGACAAGAGTCGCGCCGTCGCGGGCGTCGGCCATGTGTTCACCAAGCGTTTTTACATCGTCGGCAAGCAGCAGTATGTGGAAAAGCTGGGCATCGAGAACGCGCCGGATGGCGACATCAAAGTGCGTTGCCTGTTCATCGAGTTCGTAGGTTATGAAGATACGGCGAAGGGCTGCGACGAGGCGCCGGTCTTCAATCTTGTGTACAGCTTCCGAGCCATCCATGAGTTTGAGGATGAGCGCGCGGATGGAAGCTGTTCGAGCGACGATTTCGCCGCGTTCGTGATGAACCTGCGTGCCGCGTTCCTGCCCGCACGTCACCTGGGTTTCCCCGATAATCTGTATCACACGCCGCTCTTGATGCCGGATCGCATTCGCATCGACGAGGATGAGCTGACGGGTGCGTTCGGCCACATCGCCCCGTTCGTGTTGAAAGTGGAATTGGCGACGGGCGATTGATTCCCAAATTGAAGCGAGGGTTTTGATGACTATCAAGAAGACGGAAAGCGGCAGCCAAGAGAAGCAACCGGCTCCGAACGTGCGGCTGGCCGGCGACGCGCAACCGCTCGGAGCCGGGCCGGTGACGGTGGGCACGCGAGTCATCTGCGTCTTGCCGTCGCCGAAGGCACAACTCAACGGCTTTTACTGCGAAGCGGCGGAACGGTTGGTGCGCATCTATCCGGGACGCTTCAAGCTAATCAAGAAACAGTAGGGGGAACATACAGACCATGACAGTAAAAAGAGCGGCGGCGTCCTTTCTCGCCTTTTCAAGCACGGGCAAGCGTCAGAGCGATTTTGAAACCGCGATGAGTCTCGTCGCCATCAACGCGCTGTTGCCCGACACGGCGAAGACTTTTTACCGGAAAGAGCAGACGCGGTTCGATGTGCCGGATTGCACCGGGCAGGAACTATACAAGCGCATTCTGCTGGGCGAGGTCGGCGACATCTCGGTTCAGTTTTTTGCGACGGCGAAACTCCTGACGCTGCTGGCGGCGTACGGCATGGGTGTGGTTGCCGCCCCGACCCTGGCCGACGGCGAATACACGCACGAGATCGCCGAACTGCCGGATGACGAGTTTCAGCCGCCACCCTTCTCGATGGTCTTCGGCTTTAAGGGTGGGGCGACGCCGCTGCTGTTACGCGGCTGCACGCTCAATTCGTTGACGGCCACGTCTGCCGCGCGCCAGCCGGTGACGGGTCAAGCCAATATCAAATTTGCCGAGGGCGTGGCGGCGACCGGGTTCGTCGTCCCCGCCTGTGTCAACGAGATGCCGTTGTTTTTCGGCGATTGTGGTCTGACGGTGGCGGGTGTGTCGCAGGCGGGGCTGCTGCGCTCGGTCGCTCTGTCCTACAACAACAAGCTGCTGACGGACGATCATGCGCATACGGACGAGGGAGTGGTCGCGACGCGGCTCGAGCGCGACAACCAGCGTGAGCGGAGTGTGTCGTATGCGATTCTCGGTGACAACAGCGATCAGGCGTATGCGGATGCCGAGACGGGCGCCGAGAAGGCCGTCGCCCTGACGTTTGGCAAAAGCGGCGCGGCGCGCATCATCTTCAACGCCCCGCGCGCGCATCACGTTCTCGACGGCGGCGGGCTGCGGAAAGACGGGCGCGCGGGGGAAACCAACATCGCCGTCGTCGCCACGCCTTTGATCGACGGCGCCAACCAGCCGCTGCGCGCGACCGCCGTGAACAATCAATCGACGGCCTACCTGTTGACTTAATGACTATCACATAGTCCGGCGCTGTGATCGGCGCTGTGAAAGGAGCAATCACCAGTGGAAGCAGACATCACAGCGAACACACCGGAAGTTGTTGACATTTTCCAGCTGACGGAAACTCCGGTGACGCTGACCTATGCCGCCCTCGGCGGCGCCCCGATAACTTTCTATCTGCGTCCGTGGCTCTTGAAGGACGATGAGGATGCGCGACAAGCGTTTTTCGCTTTGACGGACGATGAGCAAGAGAAACAGCGCGCCACGCACAACGTGGAACTGCTGGCCCGGCTCTCGGTGCGCCCGCCCACCGGCCTGCCGAATTTCACCGGCGATATCCGGTCGTATTTTGGCGACGGCAACCCGATGAAAGAGCGGGTGGTCGCCGATGCGCTCCGGCGCTACAACCTGATTGTGCAGCCGGAGGAATTTTTTCGCCGCTTTTAGAGTCGTCGCCTGGCAATGGCTGTACTACCAACGTGACCGCGCAGAGATCTACGAGGGCAACCCGGATTTTGCCGATTGCCCGCTGTACTGCGACGACAAAACTTTGCGCCCGGTCGCCGCCTGCCATGAATGCCCGGTGGCCCAGGCCACCAGCACCTTCAAGGCGCAGTGCCGGGAACTTTTACAGGAGCGTGTTTTTCACCGTCGCCCGGCGGCATGGTCGCTGGAAACCCTGCTCCGCACCGTCGAGCAGGTTGTCGATCTCGATGCGGAAGTCGAGAGGGGACGAGTGAACCGGATGTGGACGCTGGTGACGGCGCGGCTGGTGTCGATCTTTCGTCATGAACGATACAAGCTGCGGCTCATCGACGACTTCAACAGAAAACAGCAGCAGGGGAACACTTAATGTCGGAGCGCGATAATGAGATAGGTGTCGAGATCGTCGCCGACCCCTCGCAGGCCGAAGCCCGCCTCGAACTGTTTCAACGCAAAGTCGAAGAGAGTGACCGTGCGCTGCGCGAAGCCGGGAAGCAAACCGCTTTCGGTGATGATTTCGCGCGACAAACTGCGCAAGCGCAGGTCGGCATCGAACAAGCCGCGAAAGCCGCCGTCGAAGCCGGAATCACTATCGACCGTTCATTCTCGCGCAGTGCGGAGGTCGCCGGACGATCTCTGGACACGGTTGCCAGCGCAGGCCGCACCTCCGCACAGGCGCTGCGCGAACAGGAATTGGCGGCGCGTGCCGCCGGCGAGGCGGCGGTCACGGCGAGCGCCACTGCTGCCGCCGCCGTCGAGAAAAAGGCGCAGTCCGAGGCCCGCGCCACCGCCGAAGCCAAACGATTAGAACGCGGAGAAGACGCGCTATACGCTTCGCTCTCCAAAGTCAACGACAAGGCCGGTGAACTCACTACGTCCTTCCACCGGCTCTCAGGCACGCCCGCCGGTCAGCAGTTGGCCGACAAGATTCAGCGGGCTGAAGTGCGGCTCGGTCAAGCCCGCGCCCGCGCGCAAGAACTGCTCCGCGAGCTTGAGCGACCTTCCGAAGAGCGCACCATCACCGACATCGCCAACAAAGCGGCGGTCGCCGAGCGGCGCGTCGCCCGGCTGATCGCTGAACTCCAAACCTTAGAGAAAGAAGAACAGAAGCGTGGAGGCGGGCGCGGCAGTGATGCCGCGCCCGCTCGCCCGCGCTCGCTCAGCGGCACCAACGACCTCGGCTTATCAGGACAACAGCGCGAAGGCATCGAGCGCATTTCGGGACTCGTCGGGCGGGTCAGCGGCGCGGGCGACATCGCCTCGACGCTCTCGATAGCGCGCTACGGGGCAGGATTTGCAGGGCTGGCGGTAGGGGGACTCGCCGTCACAGGGCTGGTCGCCGCCCTCCGGGCAGCGCGCGATCTCGAACGCGCCCAACTTGACCTCGCCGTCTCGTCACGCGACACCGGGCGCAGTTGGACGGAAGCCGTAGGCCATGCCGACACGTTCCGCGCCTCGCTCATCGCCAACCGCGAAGAGTCACTGAAGGTGGCCGCCGCGTATGGCGAACTCCAGTTGCGCACCGGCGAGACGCTTCGCGGGGGCGCGTCGAGCCAACTTTCAACCATCGCCACCGCGCGCGGCTTCACCGCCGAGCAGACCGCGCAGTCCATACAGGGACTCGCGCGCGGCAGTAAAGAAGCTTTCGAGCAGTTGACGGGAACGCGCGCCGACGTGGCGCTCGACCGTTACGCCAAGTCAATCGGCACGACCACCGCACGGCTGACCGATATGCAGCGGGCACAGGCCCTGACCAACGCCGCCCTCGCACGTTCCGCCGACTTTACCGACCTTGCCGAACGGCGAGCCGCCAGTTTTGAAAGCCGTTGGGCTTCGGTGAAAAACACGGTTTCCGATTTTGCTGGTGACTTCGGCGAGGCGCTTGTCTCGCGCTTTGCCCTGCTCGAAAACTCTGAGGCCACGCTGGCGCGCAAGCAGCGAGAAAACGAGCCGTCGGTTGCCGAACGGCGCGCCGAAGAGGCAGCCGCGGCGCGTCGTCGCGAAGAAGAAGCTCTGGTGGCGCGGCAGCAGGCTCGTCGCTCCGAGGAGGAGCAATTCTTTGACAGGTTTGAGCGGAGCGGGCGTGCCCTGCCGGAGAGTTACGGCGCGGGACTGACGCAGACGGAGCGGGGGCAGGCCGACCTGCAACGAGTGCGCGAGCGGCGCGTCGCGCTTCAGCGCGAATACGAAGCCTTCCAACAGGTGCGCGACCAGTTCAGCAATGACGACGCCACGCGCTTCGACACTCAGTTTCGCGACCAAATCCAGACGCTCAGCGACCAGATACGCGGCGCGCTCGACACGATGGTCGCAGAAGCCCAAGGCAAGCTGCTCGCGCTCCGCAAAGACGTGCGTGACTCGACGGCAGAGTTCGCCGCGTTGCGCTTGCCGGCAGACCGCAATAATCCTTACGTGCAGTTTTTTAGCGAAGCAGAGTATGCCACCGAGCGGGCGCGGGAGCGCTTCGGGCTGCTCGGCGAGGCAGCCGTCCAGTCTTTCGTGAAGGCGCAAGCCGCCGCCCGCGACGCCGCGCGCTTTGAACTTCAGGTCAAGGACGCGATGAGCGCCGTGCGGCTCGAACACGAAGCCGCAGAACTCGCCCGCCCGTTCAGGGAACTGACCGGTGAGATGAAGCGGACATTACAGGTCTTCGAGGAGGAGGTAGCGGCGGCGCGTTCCGTGCCGGGATTGCTGGCGCAGGCCGACCTGATAGACCGTTCCGGCCTGCCCGGTGGACACGGGTCTACCGGCCAGCCCGTCGTCAATCAAGCCTATGTCCAAGGGCAGGAGTTCACCCGGCTGCAAGGGCTGCGTACGAAGTACGGCAACGTCGAAGGCTTGGCGGGTGAGCAAATCCGCCACCGGCTGGATAAAGAACTGGGCGAACTCTTCAAGTCTCTCGCGCCGGATGCCCGGCGCGACGTGTTGGGCAGACCGGAATTGCGCGACGTATTTGCGAGCGCGTTTCGGGGACAGGCGCAGTTTCTGGAGCGGCAGGTCGGGCGCGCCGCCGAGCGAGCCGAAGACCAGCAGAGCGCCGTCCGCTTAGCCGAACGGCAACTTGGAGAATTCAACCGGCTGGCCGGGCAGCCGAACGCTGACAAAACCCTCCTCCGCAAGCAATTTTTGGAGGTGACCGGGTCTCTTCCGCGCGAGGAGTTGACCGGCGATCTGGCGCGCGGACGTCGCGCGGCGCTACTCGAAGAAGCTGCGCACCAGCGCGACAACGAGGCGCGGGCAAAAAAGGCGATTGAAGAGACCGCTAAATTCCAGAAGGCTTTGATCGGCGAGAACGGCACGGGTGGCGCTATCGGAGCGTTGTTGCACGCCGTACGGGCGCGTCAGGAGACGGTCATCGTAGAAGTTCTTGACCGGACCGATCAAGCGAAAGTCTCAACTCTGGGGGCGGGTTTCGGATGAGCAGCAGGTGGGCGCACATCACAATCGGGAGCATCGCCCTGCAAGACCTCTCGGGACGCTGGTGTCGAGCCGAATTTCTTGATGCTGAAGCCCTGAAAGGCACGGTCGTGGCCTCAAGCGTCGTGGCGCTGGATGCCACGGTCCATACGCAATGGACGGAGCGGGGCGCGGCGGGCGTGCGCTTCGGCGTGCAGGTTGCGCAACTACACGTCAGCCTGCTGGACGCGATTGTCGCGGCATTGGAGTCCGCCGTTAAAAACGGCGAAAGCATTCCGGTCACCGGCTCTGACGCCGAGGGCATCGACGATGTGGCGGTGCGTGCCACGGTGGAGTATCAAAACGGCAAGCCTTACACGCGCGGGCAGTTTTCAGGCCACTACGTCCGGGACATTACTTTCCGCTTTATTTCGATAGGAGCAGCCGGGTAAATGAAAAGCAACTACGAACGCAACCGCATGATCGACCTGCGTTATGGTGACGGGACCTACTCGAAGCCTGCCACCGTGTACATCGCCTTGTTCACTGCCGCACCGACCGTCTCAGGCGGCGGCACGGAAGTGTCGGGCGGCAGCTACGCGCGCGTGGCCGTCACGAATGACCTCGCCCACTTTGCGGACGCCGTTGCCGGTGTGAAATCCAACGCCGTCGCCGTCACCTTTCCGCAGGCCACAGCCTTATGGGGTGCGGTCGTGGCAATGGCGAGTTTCGACGCGCTGTCAGGCGGCAACATGCTCGACTTTGCACCTCTCACCTCGCCACGCACGATCAACAACGGCGACACCTTCAGCTTTGCTATCGGGCAGCTACAATTCACGGAGACTTAGCAATGGCCGAACATCTCGCCCTGCGCGGACTCAACGGCTTGATTGCCAGCGTGCAGGCCAACATCACAGACCTGCGCGTACCGATTGTCGCGGGGCGGATCACCCGGATTGATTGCTTCATCGGCGCGCCCAACGCCGCCGGCGCGTTCACGGTGGACGTGAACAAAAACGGCGCCACCATCTTCGGCGCGCCGTCAGGCCGTCCGGCCATTGCCGCCGGCACGACGACCGGAGCCACCGGCGGTCTCGCC
>JBGTHJ010000193.1:0-21526 GCA_041746175.1 Pyrinomonadaceae bacterium | reverse complement strand
TGCGGCGCGGACGAGGCGGAACTTGCCGCGATGATCGCGTGCGCGGCGCGCGAGTTGTTTGAAGAACTCGGCGTGCTCGTCGCGCGCGGCGCGGAGATGCTGACGAAGGGGCAACTCGAATCCGTCCGCGACGACCTGATGTCGGGGCGGATGGCGTTCGCCGAACTCTTGAAGCATTACGGGCTGCGGCTCGACGCGCGCGATTTTCGCTTCGTCGGGCGGTGGGTGACCCCGCCCTTTAGCCCGCGCCGCTTCGATACGCTCTTCTTTCTCGTCGAGTGCCCGCGCAAGCAACAGCCGCGCGTGATGACGGGCGAGTTCGACGCGGGCGAATGGACGAACGCGCGCGAAGCCTACGCGCGTTGGCAGCGTTCGGAGATGCCCGGCGTGCCGCCCGTGATTCACGCGCTCAAGACGCTCGCGGGCGGGATGGGCGATGATGTGGTCGAAAGGTTTTTGAGCGTGCCGCAGGCGCACCGCCAAGCCGTGCGTCGCATCGAGTTCACGCCCGGCTTTATCTGCTTCCCCGTCCGCACGCCGACGCGCCCGCCCGCCACGCACACCAACTGTTACATCGTCGGACACCGCGAACTCGTCGTCTTCGACCCCGCTTCGGCGGACGCCGACGAGCAAGCCGCGCTCGCCGCGTGCCTCGACGAACTCGTCGCCGAAGGCCGCACCGTCCGCGAGATTATCCTGACCCACCTGCACCCGGATCACATCGGCGGCGTCAATGCGTTGCGCGCGCATCTCGGCGGGCGCGTCCCGGTTGCGGCGCATCGTTTGACGGCGGAGCCGCTGCGCGGCGAAATCACGGTCGACCGGCTCATCGAAGACGGCGACCTCGTTACGCTCGACGGCGACCCGTCGATTTCCCTGCGCGCCCTGCACACGCCGGGACACACGCGCGGCCACCTCTCTTTTTACGACGAGCGGACGGGCGCGCTCATCACGGGCGACAACATCGTCGGACTCGGTTCGGTGCTCATCGACCCGCCCGAAGGCAACGTCCGCGACTATCTCGCGACGCTCGAACGCTTCCGGCAGTTGCCGAAACTGACGGTGCTCTACGGCGGTCACGGCCCGGCGGTCGCGAATGCGCGCGAGAAAGTTGACGAATACATCGCGCACCGTTTAGAGCGCGAGCGGAACATTCTGGCGGCGGTGCGCGCGGGGGCGGGCACGCCGCCCGAAATCGTCGCGCACGTCTACACCGACGTGTCGCCCAAGGCGCACGCGATGGCCGAGCGCGCGGTGCTCGCGCATCTCGCCAAGCTCGAAGACGACCGTCTGCTCGCGCGCGACGGCGCCGGTCGCTATGTCTCAGTCGTCTTGTGAAATCCAACCGCTCTCCCGGCAGTCGAAGGTAACAAAGGGGTATCCGTAAACAGTATGGCTAAGGCAAAACAACCGCAGGCCGGACACGACGACGCCAGGGAACAGCTTCTCCGTCAACTGGGTTTCACGCGCGCCATCACCGACAGTTTGGGCGAAGGCGTGTATGCGCTCGACCGCGAAGGCCGCCTCACGTTTATGAATCCGGCGGCGGAGCGGGCGCTCGGTTGGACGGAGCGCGAACTGCTCGGACGCGACATTCACGAGACGATCCATTTTCAACTCGCCGACGGCACGCCCCTGTCCAAGAGCGAATGCGCGCTGCAACAAGTAGCCGGCGCCCAAAATACCTACCGCAACGACAACGAGACGTACACGCGCAAAGACGGCGTGATGATCTCGGTCGCGTGCACCTCGTCGCCGATTGTGACGGAGGGTGAAGTGACGGGGACGGTGGTCGCCTTCCGCGATATCACCGACATCAGGCACGCGGAAACCGAATTGCGCGAGCAAAAGGATGCGGTCGAAACGGTCAACGGCATCGGGCGGATGCTGGCCGCCGAGTTGGACACGCAGAAGATCGTTCAGGCCGTGACCGACGCCGCGACCGAACTGACGGGCGCACGCTTCGGCTCTTTCTTCTACAACGTGCTCGACGAACACGGCGCATCTTACATGCTCTACACGCTTTCGGGCGTGCCGCTCGAAGCCTTCTCGCATTTCCCGATGCCGCGCGCGACAGACCTCTTTGGCCCGACCTTTCGCGGCGAAGGCACGATCCGCCTCGCCGATGTCACACAAGACCCGCGCTACGGCAAAAACTCTCCTTACTACGGGATGCCGGAAGGTCACCTGCCCGTGACGAGCTACCTGTCCGTGCCGGTCGTCTCGCGCACCGACGAGGTTCTCGGCGGGCTGTTCTTCGGTCATCCCGACGAGGGGATTTTCACCGCGCGGCACGAGCGCATCGTCGTCGGTCTCGCCGCGCAAGCCGCCATCGCCATCGACAACGCGCGGCTCTACGAAACCGCGCAACGCGAACGCGCGCTGGCCGAAGCGAGCCGCCAGCATTACCGCTTCATGACCGAAGCCATCCCGCAACAGGTGTGGACGGCGCAGCCCGACGGCGCGCTCGATTATTTCAACCAGCGCGTGCTCGACTATTTCGGGCGGACGATGGAAGAGATGATCGGCTCGGGCTGGCAGGGCGTGATTCACGAAGAAGACCTGACGGCGTGTCTCGAACGCTGGCAGCGTTCGCTCGAAACCGGCGAGACCTACGAGGTCGAGTTTCGTCTCAAGCGCGCCGACGGGGTTTATCGCTGGCATCTCGGACGCGCGTTACCGCTGCGCGACGACGACGGAAAAATCGCCCGCTGGTTCGGCACCAACACCGACATCACCGAACGCAAACAGTCGGAAGGCGAACTGCTGCGACGTTCCCGTCAATCGGCGCTCGGTGCGAAAGTCGGCGTCGCGCTCGCCGGAACCGACGCTCTGCGTCACGCCCTTCAACACTGCGCCGAAGCGATGGTCGAACAACTCGACGCGGCGTTCGCGCGCATCTGGACGCTTGATGAAGCGGGCGACGTGCTCAACCTCCAAGCCAGCGCGGGGATGTACACGCATCTCGACGGTGAGCACGGCAGCGTCCCCGTCGGCGAGTTCAAAATCGGGCGCATCGCGGCTTCACGTCGCTCGCACCTGACCAACGCGGTGATCGGCGACCGCGAAGTCGGCGATCAGGAATGGGCGAAGCGCGAAGGGATGGTCGCGTTTGCGGGTTACCCGCTGATCGTCGGCGACCGGTTGCTCGGCGTGATGGCGATGTTCGCGCGGCAAACGCTGGCCGCCGACATCCTCGAATCGCTCGCCACCGTCGCCAATACCATCGCGCAGGGCGTCGAGCGCAAACGCGTCGAAGAAACGCTCGCGCGACTCAGCCGCGAACGCGAGCAGATGCTCGAAGAAGTTTCGACGCCGCTCGTCCCCGTGTGGGACGACGTTTTGGCGCTGCCCATCATCGGCTCGCTCGACACGGTGCGGATGGAACGCGCGACCGACGCCGCGCTCCACGAAGTTTCGCGGACGGGCGCACGCGCCTGCATCATCGACATCACGGGGGCGCGCATCATCGACTCGCACGCCGTCGCGCGGCTCAGCAATCTCGTCTCCGCGCTCCAACTGATCGGCGCCGAAGCCATCGTCACCGGCGTCAGCGCGCACGCCGCGCAATCGCTCGTCGGTCTCGGACTCGACCTCAAAGGTATGCGCACGCATCGGACGCTCGCGCAGGCTCTCGCCACCATCATCAAAACGCGAAGCGCGAAAGGTGCGCCGCCGCGCAACGACCACCCATAGCCCGTCAGCCGCGCCCCCCAATCACTTCCCGTCCGGCAGGTGACGCGGCAGCAAAAATGAAGCTTGAAAAGAAACCATCCGTGACGTTTATGGTTTAACTTTTGAAGTGTAATGCGCGGGCGTCCGATGCGCCCATCTCGCGCCTCGGTCAACCGTCATCACAAACGAAAGAAAGAATCACAAGGTAGTCATCATGAAACCGGCGAACACCCTCGGCGAACTCAAAGCGACCGGCTATCGCGCCGCTTCCGTCAAAGACGAACTGCGCGCCAACCTTCTGCGCAAACTGCGCGCGGGCGAGCGCATTTTTCCCGGCATCGTCGGTTACGACGACAGCGTCGTCCCGCAAATCGTCAATGCGATTCTCGCGCGCCACAATCTCATCCTGCTCGGTCTGCGCGGACAGGCCAAGAGCCGCATCATCCGTCAACTGACCAACCTGCTCGACGCGACGATTCCCGTCATCGCCGGTTCGGAAGTCAACGACAATCCGTTCCAGCCGATCTCGGCCTACGGGCGGCAGGCGATTGAGTCGGACGGCGACGCGACGCCCATCATCTGGGTCGAGCGCGACGCGCGTTTCGTCGAAAAACTCGCGACGCCCGATGTCACCGTCGCCGACATCATCGGCGACGTTGATCCCATCAAAGCCGTTCGCGGCGGGCATCTCCTGAGCGACGAGTTGACGATTCACTACGGGCTGTTGCCCCGCGCCAACCGGGGCATCTTCGCCATCAACGAACTCCCCGACCTCGCCGGAAAAATTCAGGTCGGCCTCTTCAACATCATGCAGGAGGGCGACGTGCAGATTAAGGGCTATCCGGTGCGTCTGCCTCTGGACGTGATGCTCGTCTTCAGCGCGAACCCGGAGGACTACACCGCGCGCGGCAAGATCATTACGCCGCTCAAAGACCGCATCGGCGCAGAGATTTCGACGCACTACCCCACAGATGTTCAACTCGGCGTCGAAATCACGCGACAGGAAGCGTGGACGACCCGCGACGGCTTCGACGGCGCGCCGCCGCCACACGTCCCCGACTTCATCCGCGAGACCATCGAACAAATCGCGTTTGAAGCCCGCGACGATCAACGCATCGACAAGCGTTCCGGCGTCTCGCAGCGTCTGCCCATCACCGTCACCGAAACCGTCGTCTCCAACGCCGAACGCCGCGCGTTGCTGACGGGCGAGGATGAAATCGTCCCGCGCATCTCGGACATCTACGCCGCGCTGCCTTCGATCACCGGCAAAATGGAACTCGAATACGAGGGCGAACAACTCGGCGCGGGACGCATCGCTAAAGATTTAATCAAGCGCGCCGCCGGAGAAATCTTCGAGGGCTACTTCGTCGGCATCGACTTCTCGAACGCCGTCCGCTGGTTCGACGAAGGCCACAACCTGCGTCTCGCCGATACCGCCGCCGCCGGAGAATGCATGACGCTGCTCCAGGCCGTGCCCGAATTGATCGACACCGTGCTCGTCCCCTTCGACTTCGATGCGTCGAACGAAGCCCTGACGGTCGCCGCCTGCGAGTTCGCGCTCGAAGGTCTCTACGCGCAAAACAAAATCAGCCGCAACGAAGAGGGCGGCTACACCGCCGCCACCAAAGCCAAGAAAGACCGGCGCGGCATGATCTACGACGACCTCACCGAGACCGGGCGTTACAGCTAAAGTTTGCAGAGAGACACTTAGCCATGAAGTTCATACGCTATTCAAAGTTTAAAGGCTTCGACGTGTCGGGCGTCAATCTCGGCGACTTGATGAACGGTTTGCAGGACTCGCTGCTCCAGTCGGGTTACGACGACGATTACTACTGGACGCGGCAACGCAAACAACAGGACACGTCGCTCGATGCGCTCAGACGCGCGCTGGTTCAAGCGCTCGTCGAGATGGGCGAACTGGATGAGCAGCAGATCGGGGAGATGCTGGCCGACAACAACGGTGAGTTTCGCGGCTCGCAGTTGGAAGAGTTGATCAACCAACTGATCGAGCGGCTGGTCGAAGAAGGCTACTTGAATCTGCGCGAGGAACAACCCACGCCGCCACGCCGCCGCAAAGGGCGACAGGGAGCGGGCGAAACCGGCGAGCCACAACCGCGCGACGTAAAGTTTGAAGTGACCGAAAAGGGACTCGACTTTCTCGGCTACAAGACGCTGCGAAACTTGCTCGGCAGCCTCGGCAAGAGTTCAATCGGGCGGCACGATACCGCGCAGCTTGCAACCGGCGTCGAAGCGGCGCAGGCGTCGAAGCTCTACGAGTTCGGCGACACCATCAACCTCGATGTCAACACGACGCTGCTTTCCGCCATCAAACGCGAAGGCTTGACGCTCCCGCTCAATCTCGAATACCGCGACCTGCACGTCCAACAGTGCGACTATCAATCGTCGTGCGCGACGGTCGTCATGCTCGATTGCTCGCACTCGATGATTCTCTACGGCGAAGACCGTTTCACGCCCGCCAAGAAGGTCGCGCTCGCGCTCGCGCATCTGATCCGCACGCAGTATCCCGGCGACTCGCTCAAGATCGTGCTCTTCCACGACGACGCCGAAGAGTTGCCGCTCGCGCGGCTCGCAACCACGCAGGTCGGCCCCCATCACACCAATACCGCCGAAGGCTTGAAGCTCGCGCGGCGTCTGCTACAGGCGCAGCGCAAGGAGATGAAGCAGATTGTGATGGTCACCGACGGCAAACCGACCGCCTGCTTTATCGACCCCGCCACATCGTTGCCCGGCGCGGGCGTCTCGACGGGCGGCAGGCGGCTCTACAAAAATTCGATGGGACACGACCCGCTCGTCCTGGAAGCCACGTTCCGCGAGGTACAGGCGTGCCGCAAGGCGGGCGTGATGATTAACACCTTCATGCTGGCGAGCGACTACTATCTCGTCGAGTTCGTCAAAGAGATGACCGCGATGACCAACGGCAAGGCCTATTTCGCCACCCCCGGCAACCTCACGCAGTTCGTCCTGATTGATTTCCTCAAACGCCAAAAAAGCCGCGTCAGGTAGGAAACGACTCATTTGCCCGTCGGCTCGCTTGCTCGATGAGACACTAAAATCATCCGGGTTAGCGCCCGACATAACCCACAACAACACAGCCCCTACAAAATCTATTGCAACCCATCCGACTCCGCGTTAATCCCCCCGTCCGTTGTGCGTCTCCTCTACGTTTCCGACGCTATGCATCAAGGCTGCTTGGCTTTACTCATCACGGCACATTGACGACCATCATAAACAGCCGTCACAAGGACTTGATGGAACGGAGAACGCCCGTTGTGCTCCGCAAGCGAAGCATCATCACCATCCGACGCCCGGCACGCCGCAAGAAACAGTAAACGCGACAAGGAAGAAGGGCATATCTCAACAAGCGATTTCATCAGGAGGTTTCGCCTTCCTGCGCGAGAAACTGGTTGAGTTCAGCCGCGACGGGGAGCGCGGTGCGTGCGCCGAGGGCGCGGCACTTGAGCGCGGCGGTGGCGCAGCCGAGCGTCAGACACGCTTCGACTTCTTCGCCCTGCAACATGCCGTAGAGGAAACCGGCGTGAAAGGCGTCGCCCGCGCCGGTCGTGTCGCGGCAACCGCCGGGAACCTGAAACGCCGCCGTCTCGACGAACGCGCCTTCGTGATAGAGCAACGCCCCGCGCTCGCCGAGCGTCATCCCCGTCAACGCGCAGCCGTAGCGCGACTTCACTTCGATAAGCGCGGCGCGCTCGTCCGCGATGCCGGTCAGACGACGCGGAAACTCCTTCGACGAAATCAAAATATCGACGAGCGGCAACAGTTCAGGCAGACCGTCGTAGATGTTGTCGATGTCGGCGGAAACAATCGTGCCCGTCTGCCGCGCTTCGCCGGCGAGACGCGCGCAGGCCGGGGGGTCGTGCGCGTCGAGGTGGAGCACGCGACCGCGCGCCGCGAACCCGGCGGGCGCATCTTCCGCGCGGTAAGCCAGCCGTTCGTCTCTGTCCCAGATGATCGTGCGTTCGCCGGAGCGCGCGTCGATGATGATGAAGGCGACCTGCGTCCGCGCGCCTTCGACCGTCTCGGCGAAAGCGACATCGATGCCTTCGTCCGCGAGCGTCGCCAATCCGAAACGGCCTTCCTCGTCCGCACCGAAACGCCCCGCGTAGGCCGTCCGCAAACCGAGCCGACGGAGCGCGACCATCGCCGATGCGGTCTGCCCGCCCGCCGATTGGACGTGTTCGACGAGCCGCGTCTTCGTATCGAAGGCCGGGTAAGCGGGCACGACGACGAGATGGTCAACCGCATTCAAGCCGAAGCCGACCGCGTCGAACTCTCTCTCAGGAGGCAACTCGAAAGGAAATTTCACAGAGGTTGTGTAGTGCAAAACTCGCGGCAAAAGCAAGCCGGGCGCGGCATTCAGACGCGGCGCTTCGTCCTTGTCCGTGTGCACGGATAATCCGGCGGGTCGCTCTCCGTTTGACGATAAGCTAAAATAGGGACTCCCAATAGAACAATCGTTAGCGATCTCCAAACGGCGGACAGCGAGACAAGCGTGATTCTCGAAGAGAAACTAAAGAACCTTCCGGTCGCGCCCGGCGTCTACCTGCACAAGGACGAGGCGGGGAAGATTATCTACGTCGGGAAGGCGAAGAACCTGCGCAACCGCGTGCGCTCTTATTTTCAGTCGGGGCGCGGGCACGACCGCAAGACGCGCGAGCTTGTCCGGCGCATCGCCGACCTTGAGTTCATCGTCACGGACACCGAGGTCGAGGCGCTGGTTCTGGAGTCGAACCTGATCAAGCAGTACAAGCCGCGCTTCAACGTGCTGCTGAAGGACGACAAACAGTATCCGCACCTCAAACTGACAATCAACGAGCCGTTCCCGCGCGTGATGATTACGCGGCGCGTCCAACGCGACGGCGCGCTCTACTTCGGCCCGTTTCTTCCGGCCTCGCTCGCCCGCCGGACGATTGATCTAATCAACCGCACGTTTCAACTCCGCACCTGCGACATCGACATCGACGGCAAACTGCCGCGTCCGTGTCTCGAATATCACATCAAGCGATGCCTCGGCCCGTGCGTCAAGGGTTTGTGCACGCCGGAGGAATATACCGAGTCGGTGCGCGACGTGCGGATGTTTCTCGAAGGCAAAAACAAAGAGTTGGCCGACGAGTATGAGGGGCGGATGACGCGCGCCTCGGAGGAGATGCGCTACGAGATGGCGGCGAAGTATCGCGACCTGCGGCGGACGGTGCTCGCCGTCTCGGAGCAGCAGAAGATGGCGACCTCGCCCGACCGTGATGTCGACATCTTCGGCTATTACCGCGAAGGCGCGCGGCTCGCACTCCAACTGTTTACGATGCGCGAGGGGAAGATCGTCGGGCGGCGCGAGTTCTTCTGGGAAGATTTGGCGGAGGACGACTTCGACCCGTCGCTGTTTTTGAGCGAGGTGCTGACGCAGTATTACTCGTCCGATTATGTACCGCGTGAGGTTCACGTGCCCGTCGATTTTGAAGACCGGGAGTTGTTGGAGAAGGCTCTGACGGAGCGTCGCGGCAGGCGCGTCCGCATCCTCGACCCGCAACGCGGCGAGAAGCGCGACTTGATCGACCTCGTCGAGAAGAACGCGCAGATCGCCTTCGAGCAACGCTTCCGCATCCTCAAGCCCGACATGGAGCGCGTGCTCGAAGAGTTGCAGGAGGTGCTGGAGTTGCCGCGTTTCCCGGCGCGCATCGAATCGTTCGACATCTCGAACATCTCCGGCGCGGAGAACGTCGCCGGGATGGTCGTCTGCGAAAACGGCAAGATGAACCGCGCGGAGTATCGCAAGTTTCGCATCAAGACGGTTGAAGGCTCGAACGACGTGGCGTCGATGCACGAAGCAGTGTTCCGGCGTTACCGTCGCCAGTTGGACGAGGGGAAGCCGCTCCCCGACCTCGTGATGATCGACGGCGGCAAAGGTCAACTCGGCGCAGCGGGCGCGGCGATGCGCGAACTCGGACTCGAAGCCGTCTCCGTGATCGGCGTCGTCAAACCGCCACGCCGTCACAACGACATCTCGCACCTGCTCGTCAAAGGTCGCGAGCACGAACCCGTCTTTCTCGATTCGCATTCGACGGCGTTGCGGCTTATCCAACTGATTCGCGACGAGACGCACCGTACGGCGGTCGCCTATCATCGCAAGCGTCGCGAGTTGCGCGATTTCACGTCGGAGTTGACCGCGATTCCCGGCGTCGGCGAGAAGCGGAAGAACCGTCTGCTCCGAAACCTCGGCTCGATTCAACGCGTGTCGAACGCGAGCGTCGCCGAACTCGCGCCCTTCGTCGGACGCAAGACGGCGGAGGAAATTCACGAACATTTCACGCGCCAACGCGCGCTCGCCGAAGGCGGCGGCGCGGCGGCAGAAAAGACACCAGAGCCGGATGCTCTGACGACGGCGGCGGCAGCAGCAGACGCGGGCGTCGGGACGCCGGAGGCGGGCGCGGCGTTAATCGTGCGCCACGTCGAAGACATCGGCGACGAACATATCGAGACGCGGCTCGACGACCCCGAAGGCGACGCCGCCGACCTCCAACCGATTCGCTCCGTCGATCATGCGGGCGAAGTCCGGCGTCCGCGCAAACGGACGCGCAAGCCCGGCGAGCGTTCGACCAACCCGCACGGCGTCAAGCGCGAGAAGCTTTCGGATGAAGCCGAAACGTAAAGCATCGATTCTTGCTCACGACGCGGGACGCGCGGTGGTTTTTTGTTCAAACAGCCATACAAACGCCATCGGTCGGTTTTAGATTGCATCACGACGCGGCGAACCGCGCGGAGCGAAACAGCAACAGCACCACGAACATTTTCAAAGGGGGGGGCGATGATGATGAGTGATGGAGGACAGACGACTTCGGTTTGGATGGTGACGGCGGAAGTGCCTGAGCAAAGCGCGCTCGGCGAAGACACGCGGGCGGACGTGTGCGTCGTCGGCGCGGGCATCGCGGGGATAACGACGGCGTACATTCTGGCGTGTGAAGGCCGGTCGGTGGTCGTCATCGACGACGGCCCCATCGCCGGGGGCGAGACCTCGCGCACGACCGCGCATCTCGTCAACGCGCTCGACGAACGGTATTACGAGCTTGAGCGTCTGCACGGCGAGCGCGGCGCGCTGCTCGTCGCCGCGAGCCACACGGCGGCGATTGACAGAATCGAGCAGATCATCCGCGACGAAGAGATCGACTGCGATTTCGAGCGGCTCGACGGCTATCTGTTCGTCCCGCCCGGCGAATCGACCGAACAACTCGGACACGAGTTGCGCGCCGCGCACCGCGCCGGACTCACCGGAGTCGAATACGTTGAGCGCGTGCCCTTCGAGGCTTACGACTTCGGCGCGGCGCTCCGTTTTCCGCGACAGGCGCAGTTCCACATTCTCAAATACATCGCGGGGCTGACCGAAGCCTTCAAGCGGCGCGGCGGGCGCGTCTACACCAAGACGCACGCCGACAAAATCGTGGGCGGCACGGACGCGCGCGTTGAGACGATGGGCGGCGCGGTCGTCCGCGCGGGTGCAATCGTCGTCGCGACCAACACGCCGGTCAATGATTTGGTCGCCATCCACACCAAGCAAGCGCCCTATCGCACCTACGTCGTCGGCGCACGCATCGCGCGCGGCGCGGTGCCGAAGATGCTGCTCTGGGACACGCCCGACCCATATCACTACGTTCGCCTGCAAGCGGTCGGCGGCGATGTTGATGGAGGCGACGTTGACGCGTACGATGTTTTGATCGTCGGCGGCGAGGATCACAAGACGGGGCAGGCCGAAAATTTCGAGGAGCGTTTCCGTCGTCTGGAAGAGTGGACGCGCGAGCGTTTTCCGATGGTCGAGGGCTTTGAGTTTCGCTGGTCGGGACAGGTCATGGAACCGGTTGACGGCATCGGCTTCATCGGTCGCAATCCGCTCGACAGCGACAACGTCTTTATCGCGACGGGCGACTCCGGCAACGGCATGACGCACGGCACAATCGCCGGAATGCTCATCACCGATTTGATTCAGGATCGGCCAAACGAATGGGAGACGCTCTACAACCCCTCGCGCGTCTCGCTGCGCGCCGGGGTGGATTTCGCCAAAGAGAACCTCAATGTTGCGGCGCAGTACACGGAGCTTTTGACGGGCGGCGATGTCGCGTCGGCTGACGACATCGCGTCGGGCACGGGCGCGGTGCTGCGTCACGGACTATCGAAGGTTGCCGCCTACCGCGACGAGCAGGGCACGCTCCATGAGCGCACCGCGATCTGCCCGCATCTCGGCTGCGTCGTCTCGTGGAACGGCGCGGAAAATTCCTGGGACTGTCCCTGTCACGGCTCGCGCTTCTCCACCGACGGCCAAGTCCTCAACGGCCCGGCCAACAGCGAGCTTGCGCCCGTCGAAGAACGATAGGGAATGGCGAATGGCGGATGGCGGATTGCTGAAAGATGGGAGCGTCGCTCTTATCAATCCGCCGTCCGCCACCCTCAATCCGCAATTTCATGTTGCATCAGAACGTCGGTCTGCGCGTCGGAGCCGAGATGGAAAATGTGACTCCCCACTTCGCGGAAGTTCCACTTCAGATAGAAGGCGCGCGCGCGCGCGTTGTGCTCCCAGACGCCGAGCCAGAGCGTACGATAGTCGCCGCGTCGCGCCTCTTCGAGACAGGCGCGCATCAGCGCTGCGCCGACGCGGCGACCGAGCCACGCACGCGACGAGTACAAGCGAGCCAATTCGATGGGTCGCTCGCCCTTGACGCCGTGCGGCGGCTCGCCCGCGCGTAGTTTTGCGTAGCCGACCGCGACGCCGTCGATCTCGGCGATAAAAAATGTCGCAAGCGGGTCGGCCAATTCCGCCGCCTGCTGCTCGCGCGTGAAAGACCGGGACATGTATGCAGCCATGTCTTCTGGGCGGTTGCGCGGGTCGTCGCCAAAGGCTTCAAGGAACGTCTGCGCGGCGAGGTCGGCCAGCAGGACGGCATCTCCTCCGGTGACCGCGCGACGAATTGTTGGCAGAGGTTGTTGGCTCATACGATGCGGATGGACTGACTTATGAAGTGGTTCGGTTTTACGGCTGCGCGACGCGTGTGAGTTGGAGCGCGACGGCTTGCCAGCGACGCCCGCGCCGGACATAGACGGCGGTATAGCGATATTCTCCGCCGCCAGTTGTGGCGGCGGGTGCGAGAGATTCGTCGCGCGGCGGGAGATCGTCATCGGGCGCGGACATCGGTGGATGGATCGCCCGCTGTCGTTGCGCGGGCGGATTCTCCGCTTCCCTGCGCGCCAACTCCGCGACGTTGACTTCCGCCGTGACGGTCGCCGTCGCCGCCTCGCCTCTGATTTCCGTCGGCGGCGCGTCGCCCGAATCGCGTGGCTTGCGGAGGGTCGCGAGTCCGGTCGAGACGGCGGTGTCGCCGTAGATGCTGACGCGCCGCGCGCTCAACTCGACGGACGCGAAACCGGCGGCATTGTTCCTCGCGGCTTCGATCAAGTGTGCGCGGTCGGATACCCCGTCGCCGGTCGTGAGGCGAAAGTCTCCGGCGAGATATTGTTTGAGCGCGGACGCATCGCCCCGCACGTAGGCGTCAACCCATTCGCGCTCGACGCGCATCAAATCCTGTTCCGAGTCGCCCGCCTGTTTCGTCTGGTTGACTTTCATCTGGCCTGTGGCGACCGTGAACAAAGCAAGCGCCGGAACGACGAGCAAAAAGATTCGCTTCATGATTCAACTCTCCCGGAACAACTCGACGGTAAGGGGAGAAATCCTGTCTCACGCTTCTCTTACGCCGCTCGTGTCGACGAGTCAAGCGACGAAGCGCGCTGTTCAAAGAACGTCGGAGGGCGGGAACTGTTGCAGCTCGCGAACAACCGATTCAACATCGCGACGAGCGTTTGCGGTGCGCGCGGCGCACACGGCGTCCCGCGGAACATCAGGCGCGCGGGCGTCGTGCGGCGGCGGCGGCGGGCAATATTCCAACGCGGGGAAGGAACAACAAATGCGACGCGCCTTGACAAAATTTGCGATGGCAGCGGTGGTCGCGATGTCGATGCTGTGCAGCGCGTCGGAGTCTCCGGCGCGGGCGCTCAACCAGCGCACCTTTTCGGTGGATGAGTTTGGTCACCACGAAAATTTCCGCTCGAAGTTTTTGAAAAAGGAGCGGGAGGCGCTGGTGTTTCTGCCCCCCGGCTACCGGACGGAGACGACCCGGCGTTACCCCGTGTTCTACATGCACGACGGCGCCAACGTCTTTCTCGATTGGCGCATCGACGAGACGGCCAAAGCCCTTATCGCTTCCGGCGAGATCGAACCGCTGATCATCGTCGGCGTGTTCAACGGCGGGGATGAAGAATCGCGTTTCGTGGATTACACGCCGACGCGCGACGCACGTTATCGCGGGACGAGCGGCAAGGCCGACCTCTACGGGCGGATGCTGGTCGAGGAACTCAAGCCGTTTATCGATTCGGAATACCGCACGCTGCCGGGTGCGGCGCACACGGCGCTCGGCGGCTCATCGCTCGGCGGGCTGGTGTCGCTCCACTTCGGCTTGAAGTACCCGGAGACGTTCGGGAAGTTGGCCGTCATGTCGCCGTCGGTCTGGTGGGACAACAAGCTAATCGTGCGTGACGTAAAATCGCTCAAGTCGAAACCGGCGTTGCGCGTCTGGCTCGACATCGGGACGGGCGAAGGCGACCGGTCGGTCGCGGGCGTCAAAGAGTTGCGCGACGCGATGACGGCGCAGGGTTGGGTCTTGAATGCAGACCTCGCCTATTTCGAGGCCAAAGGCGCGCGGCACGACGATAAGGCGTGGGCGGCTCGCGCCGGAGCGATGCTCAAACACCTGTTCCCGCGACAGTCAAAATAGAACGAGTTGCAATAGAACGTAGCGCCGAAGAGAGAGTCGCTGCCTTGCCTGTGAGCGCGAGCTTCCGGCGCGCCTTGAGCGTTCGCCGAACGCGAATCATTGCAGCGTGCTTGGGGCGCGCTGGCAAGCGGGACGCTTGCGCTCCCAGAATTCACCCAATTGCAAAGCACGATAGAACCCAACATAAAATCCACTCCAACAGCCGTCCGGTCGCCGCCACAGACGATGGACGCGGGCGCGTGGTTGCCAATTGAAATGCAACTACGCGCCCGCGTCGTTTTGTCTCGTGTAACGAAGTCACATCGGAGCGTTCAGCTTGTCGGCGGCGGCGGCGACGGCGGCGGCGCGGCGCGTTCGCCGCTGAAGTCGTAGGTCACATGGAGGCGAAGCGCGCCGTCTTTGACTTCGGAGCGGATGTCCTGCGCCTGCGCTTTGAGCGTGCCGCCGGTCGCCTGCACGGGCACGTCGAGCGCGAGTTGCGCGCCCTGCATGATGACGAGCGGGTTGACGCGCTGGTTGATAGAGTTCTGCACGAACTGCGTCACGACGCCCGCGAAGATCGGCGAGACGCCGTCGAGATTGACGCCCTCGACGTTGATTCTGCCGTTGAGCTTTTGCTCCGGCGCGACGAACCAGAGTTCGACGTTGGCCTGCGCCCATCCGCGAAAGTTCGTGCAGTTGCCGAGCAGGTTGTACGAGCCATTGAAGGCGAGCGGGAGCGTGATCTTGCCGTCGGCGAGACGGACGCCCGTGTTGACGCCGCTGCCTTCGGGCAGCACGACGACCTCGCTGATGCACTGCGCATCGACGAACCGGACGCCCGTCGCCGAACCCTCATTTCCGTCAGCGCCGCGCCCATCAACATCGCGCGCCGCGAGTTTGAAGGTCGGCGCGCCGAGTTCGTTAAAGACCGTGCCGAGCAGTGTGTTGAAGAACTTTTCGTCGAGCATCAGCACCGCCGTGCCCGGCGGGTTGCCGCCCGCTTCCGGGGCGCGCACGGGCGCGCCCGCCATCGGTTGCGTGCGCGGCGCGCCGACCAGAAAATAGAAGACGAGCACGCCGCCGAGCGCTACCCCGACGAGAAGCACGAGTATGTATTTCATCTTGAGATTCTCCCGTCAGCGCGTCGCGGGCGATGCACTCGCGGCGGGCGTGGGCGACGCGGTTGTTGTCGTCGTCGTGCCGCTGCTGCTGCTGCTCGTGCCGCCCTGCGCGTTGATGCCCTGAAGGATGATCTGCGCGAGTCCGGCCAGCGCGCTCAACTGTTGTTTGACTTGCTCCGGGGTCAGTTTGGCGTAACCTTCCGGCAAGTTGAACAGAGACTCGTCGGCTTGCGTCTGAATGTCGCGCATCTCGGCGGCGAGTCTGCCGCTGCTGACGCCCTGCACGTTGCCGCTCGACTGGCCGCGCAGTTCGGAATAGAGCGGTAGCCCCGTCTCTTTATCGACGTAGATGAAGCTCTCGGTCGTCACGTCGCCCGCCTGCGAGCCGGTGCGAGCCGTCGCCGCGTGGCGATACTTGATCACCGTCCGTCCCTTGTAAAGTTCCTCGCCGACGCGCTCGACGCCCTGCTGATTCTTTAACTGCTCGACCATCTGCGCCGGAGTCATCGACCGCACGTCGAAGCCGGTCATCTCCGGCCCCAACTCGGCATACTGCTTGCGCGATGGCACGATCAGATAACGCTGGTCGGCCTTGTCCAAAAAGATGACCTGCCCGATGGCCGGAAGGTTGAAGGCGTAGCGGCGATCCGTGCCCCGGCGCGCCACTTCAATCGGCAGCTTGATGCCTTTGTTTTGCCCCGCGACCTCGACGCTGAATTCGAGCGTCGCGCGATACGTTTCAGGCTCGCGCGCGTCGATAACGCTCGTGCCGCCCGGCGTCGGGGTCGAAGCGGCGTTGACGTTCGCGGGCGTCGCGTTTGCGTTCGACGTGTTCGTGTTGGCGTTGTTCGTCGCGGGTGGCGTCTGACAACCCGCGCCGCCGAGCACGACCGCGAGCACCCCGACGCTCAAGAAACCTTTGTTCAAATTCATAGCACGCATGGCAATGTTCTCCTTGAAGTTTGCAAATGAAATCAGTGCGAGAGGCTAATCATATTATTCCGGGGATTACGCCGTAAAGTTACGCATGTCGGTGGACGGCGGCACGGCAACCGGGTAATCGTTGAGAATGATGCCATCTTCCAGTCGCTTCGTCTCTGGCAGGACTCCAATCACAACAGCGGCTCCGGGCCGAATGAATCGTCTACACCGGGGGGCTGTGATGTCTTATAGCAAGTTGCAATTGCATGTAGCACATGAAAGAGCGGCATCGACTGGGAGCGCGAGCGTCCCGCTCGCATTGAGCGTTCGGAGAACGCGAACCATTGAACGTGCTCCGAGCACGCTTGCCAGCGGGACGCTGGCGCTCCCAGCACTCACCCAATTGCAAACCGCTATAGCGTTTGAGTCGGATGACAGAGCGTCGAAGCGCACGAATGAGCACGGCGATCAGTTCAACTTGCGCGACAAGGCACACGCGGCGCGGCACGCGCGGCGCGGACGTTGGGCGGGGGAATACGTTTCTTCTCGATTCCTCATCTTGATGAGATTGCAACCGACCCCGGGTGCGTCAACGTCTCTGGAAGAATCCGCCCGCGAGATCAATGCTAGCGGGCGAAATCTTTTCTATCGTCGCGTTTCTTTGGGGATGGTGATGATACTGCGTCGGCGCGGCACGACCGGGGTTCTCAAACTGAGAAACTGCTGGTGTCGCGTGCCGAGCATCAAGGCGAGCGACTGGTGTTTGAGACCGAGCCTTCGCGCCGCGCGCGTGACGCTGCCCTTCTCCATCTCCAAGGCTTGCTTGATAAACCTCGCTTCATAATCATGCATCGCCCGCGGCAGCGAAAACCCATCGCTGAGCAACATCGTGCCGCTTGACCTTTGTGCCACTATGCGGGCGCACGCTCTGAGCCTCGCGATGTCATCGGCATCCTGTGTGCCTTTGAGCAGTTGGTCCGCGCGAAGATAAAGTCCATAGAGTTCGCTGTCTGAAAGACGCTTCGCGCCGTGTTCTTCGATGAGCGTCAAGGCCGCCAGCCCCGCGTTGGAGAACGCGCCCGCATCCTGAGCGACATCAACCGCACGGAGCAGAATGTCGATGGACTTGTCGTAGATGCCGAGCCCCGCCCAGACCGCGCCCTGAATCGATAGCGCATCGGCGAGCAGGGCGGACTCGCCGCCGTGTTCCAGCGTCTGAATGACGCGAGTGATGGTGCGGTCGGCTTCCGCGTAGCGTTGCTGCGCAACATAGACCCGCGCCCGCGTCTCGTTGACCTGCGCCATGAGGCCATCGTCACGCAACCTCATCAACAAGCTGATGACACGGTCGAGATGCTCATGTGCTTGTTCATAGCGCCCTAACTTGTAGAGGAGGAATGCGAGATTGTTCAGATTAGTAGCGCAATATCTTTCGTGACCGGCCTGTTCAAAATGATAAATGGCGGCGGTGTACTCCATGATCGCGCGGTCGGCATAATCGGCGCGCTCTTCCGCCGTTGATAGTCTCCTGAGGACTAATGCCAACTGACCATGCCACCGGCCCTTGAGTGCATCACTGCAACTTTCAAAGAGCGGTTGCGCTTCCTTCAGTACGTCCCATGCGTCGTGATACCTGTTTTCGCTGATTTCAACCAGCGTGCGGCGGATCAAGATTTTCGCCTTCAGTTCGCCGTCCTGCTCGCCGAGTCCCGTGAGGGCTTCACCCAAAACCACACGCGCCTCGTCAAAGCCCCCCGCCCGCCAATAGCAGATGCCGAGTTCGTACAGCGCTTCGGACACTTTTGAATCGTGGCCTTGAGACTCGAACAAACGGAGCGATTCGCCGAGCAACTCTTTGGCCTTCTCCTGTGCGCCGGAGATTTGATGGACATTGCCGAGCCATCCCGATAGCGTCCCGCATTGCAGGAATACTTCGGCGACGGTTAGAATCGCCAGCCCCGGCACGACGGGGCGCATCCCGATGTCATGCCATAAATCCCCCAACACCTCACGTGCTGATTCATACCGTCCCGTGTGAATGAACTCAGCCGCACGGCGGCAGCGAAGTAAAACGCGCTGGTCGGGCGTTTGGGTCGGGTCTTCAAACTGTTTCAGTGCTTGGTCTGTCATATTCACGTGAAGGCAGCCTCCCTCGGGTAGCAATTTATTTGCTCACACGTCAAAACCGCCGCACCTCAGAGAGGTGGCGGCGATTCGGGTAAGTTTCCATAAAACGAAGGGAAGACAATGCGACAAATTATCAGAGTTACCGCCCTCTTGATTCTATTAACCTATCCGAGCTATGCGGGCGAAATACAAAACGGCGTTACCAACCCGCCTCCGCCTCCCGTCGCTCAGAGCACGGGCACAACGGATGGGTCAACCCCGAACGTCAGCGCGGGGACGCCGGCACCTAGCGCGGCTCAGAGCGGCATCGGGCTGGATGGCGACATCCCGCACGAGCAGTTGATTCTAAGTCTGCTGCAAAGCCTACTCGCTCTGTTCTAGACAGCAGCTAAATCGGATAAATCCCGGCTGCCGTAACATTCATTATCGGCGGCACGGTGGATGCGCGTTTGTTTTGCGAGCGTCGAAAGATCGATAGTGCAGGCAGATGCCGCTCGCGGTGCAAGAGTAACGCCTTGCAAAGTATAATGCAATAGATTTTTCGGGAGATGGACGGGACTTCCGACTCTGCCGTGGCGCTCGATAAGTGTTCCATCGAATCAGTCGGCGACTTCGACGACGTAGGAGGTTGGCGCGTCGGCGTGTGGGACGAAGCAGCGGCGGCAGCGTGCTTCGTAGGTGTCGGCGGCTCCGACGACGACGCGGCCTTCGACCTCGACGATGCGTTGCGAGTAATTGGCGGGCTGGCCGCAGCGGACGCAGATGGCGTGCGTCTTGGTGATGTACTCGGCGATGGCGAGCAGTTGCGGCATCGGCTCGAACGGTCGCCCGGTGTAGTCTTGATCGAGTCCGGCGATGATGACGCGGACGCCGCGCCCGGCCAGCGTGTTCGCCACCTCGACGAGTTGGCTGTCGAAGAACTGTCCTTCGTCGATGCCGACCACGTCCGTCCCCGCCTTGACGCGCGAGAGAATATCTTCTGCCGTCTCGACCGCGGTCGATTCGTGCCGCATCTCCGAATGCGAGACGATGTGTTCGGTCGAATAGCGTACGTCGATGCGGGGCTTGAAGACCTGCACCTTCTGGCGTGCGATTCGCGCGCGACGCAGCCGACGTATCAACTCTTCAGACTTACCCGAAAACATCGAACCCGCGATAACTTCGATCCACCCCGGCGTCGTGCGCAGGTGCGCGATGTGCTCATCGTTGCCCTGTGCGGTGAGTTCATCCATTTAACAAAAAAACCTTCTCTGTTAGAAATTGCCGACAACACCGTCCACGATATAAAGACGCCGCCCGAACGAGCGCGCTCATCATCCGTTCGTTCGCGAGGAATATAACCGCGCGTTGTAGAACGGCGCAAAGGCGGCGATGAGCGCGAATTCAAAGCTCATCGAGCGTGTCAGCAGGTCGCGCGAGAGCACGCCCCACGCGCCCTGCCGGCTGCGCACGTCCGACTCGCCCGCCACCTCGTCGATCACTTCGCCCAACTCGCGCCGCGTCCGTTCGACCCGATTAACGATACTCTCCGGCACGGCCACCGACGGAGCCGCCCCGAAACTCCCGCGCACGCCGTCGGTGGCGTAAGCCCATCCGCGCAAGAATGTGTGCCGCTGCCCGTCGATGATGATGGAATGAAACCCACCCTCCAACCCGACGAACAAATCGGCTTCCTGACCTTCTTCGTGGGTCAGCAACTCGCGCACCGCCGCAGCACGCTCACGCGCCCCGCGCAGCAGTTGCGCGTCCGTCAGCGGCATCGCGGGCGCGCTCGTCTCGACGGCACGCGCCACAATCTCCGCTCTGCTCCACATCGCATCAACCGACGCGATCCGCGCGCACGCTCCACGAACAGCCATAATCTTCGCCGCACGCGCCGAACCGATAGCAATTTTCACGGAGATTTCCTTCGACCCTCGACCGTCCCGCCGATTCCGATGCAGCGCTGCTCCAGCGACTCTGCTTCGACCCGGACACGCGCGTTTTCGTCTCTACTCTCTTTCGGCTCCGGCGCGCGAAAGGCTACAACACACCGCAGCGAAACGTCAAAGCAAGACATCCGCGACGGTTCTTTTGGATGCACGCGGTTTGACGGTTTCGAGCGATGCATTGGTCAAGAGATGAGGGGTGGAGTAAAGACAATAGCCTTCACTACACCCCTCAGCCTTTCAAATCTCGTTCTTCGCTTTAGCCACCTGTCGTGCTTTTTTGTTTATTGGGCGGATTGCGAAGCGTGCGGCGCGTGGCTTCGGCTTCGCGGGCGCGTCCGGTCTGTTCGTAGAGCGCGGCGAGGCTTTCGAGCACGGCGGGCGCGTTCGGTTGGAGTTTGAGCGCGCGTTCATATTGCCTGATGGCTTCACCGGGGCGCGACGTGCCTTCAAACAAGCCCGCGAGTTTAACGCGCGCCGCGAAGGCGTTCGAGATGTTTGCGAAATTTTTGAAAGCTTCGTCGTAGTTGCCGAGACGGAAATAGACTTGCGCGATATTGGCGGTGATGCGCGCGTCGAAGGGCGCGAGGCGTGCGGCCTGTTTCAGACGCTTGAGCGCGGGCGCGTACTTGTCGGCGAGATAAAGCGAGTAGCCGAGATTGGCGTGCGTGCGTGGGTCTTTCGGCGCGGCTTTGAGCGCGCGTTCGTAGCACTCCTGCGCGAGCGCGTGCGAGCCGAGACGATCATAAGTTTGGCCGAGCAGGTTGTTGGCTTCGATGAGATCGGGGCTGACCGATGCGGCAATCGAGAGTTGCGCGATGGCTTCGTTGAGATGACCGCCCGCGAGCAGCGCGCGTCCCTGCGACAGCGGGTCGAGCGGGACGCCCGCGATGACCGGCGTGAACGGCGGCGGCGGCAAAGTTGTTTGCCG
>JBGTHJ010000192.1:0-4249 GCA_041746175.1 Pyrinomonadaceae bacterium | reverse complement strand
GGTGGGCTTCGAGCGCGGCGGGAGGCAGCGCGTCGGTAAACGAGACGAGCGAAGCGAACGCGCCAGCCGCAATCCACGCGCCGCCGCGTTCGGCGATG
Organism: Pyrinomonadaceae bacterium; assembly: GCA_041746175.1. Lineage (GTDB taxonomy): Bacteria > Acidobacteriota > Blastocatellia > Pyrinomonadales > Pyrinomonadaceae > JBGTHJ01. The sequence goes on along the minus strand of JBGTHJ010000192.1, from coordinate 4,151 downwards.
GTCGCCGCCGCGCGGTCGAAATCCTCCGCCGCGATGAGGTGGCGCATGACCTGTTCCCACTGCCCGCGTTCGAGAAAATAATCGGCGTAGCGCGCGTGCTCGGCGGCCACCCCCGCGCCACCGATTTCCGTCCGCAAGCGGCGGCGGAGGAACCCGCGAAAGAGCGGATGAAGACGATACTCTTCGCCGCGCCCGTCGCTCGCCACCGTGATGAAGACGTTGCGCCGCACAAGCGACTGTAGCATCGGCGTGCAGCCAAATTCCGGATAGAGACACGAGCACGTCTCCGGCTCGACGCGATCGAGCAGCGAAAGACGCAGGAGCAGACGTTGCACGTCCGCCGGTTCGTCGGCAAACACCTCTTCGGCGAAATAGTCGAAGATGTCGCGCTCGGATTGACGGAGGATTTCGACGAGGTCGGGCGAAGTGGCAACGTCGCCCCCGGCTGACGCGCTCGTGGTTTGACTCGCCGACGGCGCGCCGCCCGCCAGCGCCTGACGTTGCGCCACCTGTCTGACGAGTTGCAGCGCGGTGATCCAGCCGTGCGTCCGCTCGCGGTATTCCGCCAGTTGTTCGGCGGTCAGTTCGAGGTCGAAAACCTGACGGAAGAGTTGCTGTGTCTCGTCGTCGGTAAAGAGCAGTTCGGCGCGGTCGATAATCGCCAGCGATGATTGCGTGCGCAGGCGTGCGAGCGCGAGCGGCGGCAGGTCGCGCGAGATGATGATGACGTGCATCACGTCGGGCAGGTAGGCGAGCAAGCGGTCGACCACGCGATGCACCGCCGTCTCCGCGCCGAGGTGATGATAGTCGTCGAGGACGAGGATGAATTGCTGTTCGACGGTGTCGAGCACCTCGTTCAGCAGCACATCGACGGCGCGTTCGGGTTGCTGCGCGAGTTCGTTGGCGGCCTGTTCGAGATACGAGAAAGTCGCTTTGCCGAAGCCGGGGACGGCGCGACCGATACCGTGCGTGACGTAGCCGAGGAAGACGAACGGGTCGGCGTCGGTGTGGTCAAGCTGATACCAGACGTACTTCTGCGCATGTGTGCGGACGAAATCGGCGACCAGCGTCGTCTTGCCCGAACCGGCGTTGGCCGTGACGAGCGTGACGGGATGCGTCAGATTGTTTTGCAGGCGGTCGGTCAGACGCGGGCGCGGCAAAAGCGCCGGGGCGGGGCGGGGCGGCAAGAGTTTGGTGCGGAGAAAGAACGTCGGGGGCATCAATTCTTTCGACGGCACGGCTTCGGCAGGCGGCACAACTCCGGCAGACGGCACCGCGCGCGCGCGCGGCGCAGGCGGCGTTTCTTCTTGACGACGCGGCCTCTGTCTCATCGTCGGTCGGGCCTCTCGTTCCGGCGCGCACGTCGATGCGCGGTTGGGGGTTTTGAAATCTCGTTGCGGCGACTGCTAAATTAAAACTAAACGACCGTAAAGCCAAGCGATTTGGAGCAGTGGGTCAATTTGAAAATCCGAGGCAGGTGCAAGCTGCGGGACTTCAACGACTTTGCGGAAACCCGTACTTCGTCAAGGGTGTCAATGGTGGTGGCGATTGCGCCCTTGACGAAGTGCGGGCTTCCGCCATTACGCACATCAACGTGATTTCTAACTGACCCACTACCGATTTGGCGGCAGATCGACGGGCGACTTTTGTTCCGCGTGGCGTTTCTCGCGCCGCCTCCGTTGTTCGTATCGGTTGAGCGCGGCGCTGCTCGATGGTTGTCAATCCATCTCTCAGGGTGCGTCGAGCGTCGTGGTGCGAGTGCGGCGCGGGGTCAGTCGGTTAAAAACGACGGAACGACTCAGGCCGTCTCCATTGAAGCTTTAGGGGTAAACCCTTTGATCAGTCGCAGCGAGTGACCATGTCGTTGCTCGACGCCGTTGTCGTCCGGCTCGACGCCAACGGTGTCGAGTCCGGTCGCGGACGCCAGTTCGTGCAGGTTGGCGGCGCGCCCGCGCGTGCGTTGGCGGGCTTCTTCGGCCCGCTCAGGCTCAAGCCCGTAGAGGGTAAAAAGTTTCCGCGCTTCCTCGCGCGTGAAGGCCAGCGACGGCTCGTCGATAACGCGCAATGTCTGTTTCGAGCGCAGACGCCACAGCGGTGCGGGCGGCAAACTTCGCCCGACCAGCAGGATGTGCACCTCCGGCGGCAAGAGCGACAGGAGGCGACGGAAAAAAGGCACGATCCACTCCGCATCGTAAACCAGATGGAGGTCGTCGATGACGATGAGCAGCGGCTCGGTCTCTTCGAGCAATTCGTAAATAAAATATTCGACGAGCAGCGGCACGTCTTCGAGCCGGACGGGTTCGCCGAGCCGCGCGAGTGTCTTTTGTCCAAAACCGGGTCGGTGCGCGCTCACGCTCGCGCAGAGATACTGGAGAAAGATTTGCAACTCGCTATCGTAGGCGTCAACCTTGTACCACGCCACGCGCCGCCCGCACAGCCGCGCAAACTCCGCCGTCAACATGGTTTTCCCCGACCCCGCGCGCCCGCTCACGATGGTCGCGGAACAGCACTCCAAACTTTCCTCCAGGCTTCCGAGCAGCCGCTCGCGCGTGACGTGGGTTGATTGGGTGGGAATGGTTAGTTTTTGGGGGATGAAGTGCATTGTCGCCGCTCCAGCTCCGCTTTTGAGTCTCTGATTTGCCATTTTGGTCGTGTTGATATGCAGAGGTCACTGTTTCCGTCGCCAATTTCGCTCCCGTCTCGCCAGCACGTTCTGCATGTGCGCCAGACTTCCCGCATAATTTAGACCGCCACGCTTGAGAAATTCTTGAGAAGTTAAACATTTTTCTGAGAATTACTTCGCTTAGGATTGCCGGTTGGGGGATGAAGAGGCTTTTTGTTCTGTTTGAGTTCACGTTCCGTAATCTTTCCGGGTCTGTTCTGCATCCTAGTTCACTCAAACGGCAACCAATTTTTGGTCAAGAGGATTGAAAAATGAGAATCGAACAGGTTTCAAACAACGCCCGGCGGACGGCGGGGGCGAAGGGCGTGCTGATGCTCTTCACTGCGGTCTTCGTGCTCGCCGCGTGCAACGACCGATCAAACGCCTCGCAGGTTTCGTTCATGCCGTCCGAGACGGCTTCGAGCGCGCCCGCCGCTGCCGCCGCGAGCAACACCATTCCGGCGCAGAATTCTTACGCGAACATCGTCGAGCGCGTCTCGCCGGCGGTGGTCACGGTGCGTTCGGCGAGTCGCGCACGCGCGCCGCAGCAGCACCCTTTTCTCGACGACCCGGCCTTCCGCGAGTTCTTCGGCGACCGCCTGCCGCAGCAACCACCGCAAGCGCGTCGCCAGAGTTCGCTCGGTTCGGGCGTCATCGTCACGGCGGACGGCTACATTCTGACGAATCATCACGTCGTTGACGGCGCAGAGCGAATCACGGTCGAGACGACCGACCGCCGCACGTTCGAGGCCAAAGTTGTCGGATCAGACCAGCCGAGCGATCTCGCCGTCTTGAAAATCAACGCGACGGGTTTGCCCGTGTTGCCGCTCGGCGACTCGAACGCGGTGCGTGTCGGCGATGTCGCGCTTGCCATCGGCAATCCGCTCGGCGTCGGGCAGACGGTCACCTCCGGCATCATCAGCGCGAAGAGTCGTTCGACGCCGGGCGTCAGCGACGGCAGTTTTGAAGACTTCATCCAAACCGACGCCGCCATCAACACCGGCAATTCCGGCGGCGCGCTCATCAACACCAACGGCGAACTGATCGGCATCAACTCGCAGATTCTTTCGCCGTCGGGCGGCAACATCGGCATCGGCTTCGCCATCCCGACCAGCATGGCGCGCACCGTGATGGATCAACTCATCAAGACCGGCAAGGTGCGTCGCGGTCAACTCGGCGTGGTCGTCCAGAACATCGACACCGATCTCGCCGCCAGCCTCGAACTCAAGGACGTGCGCGGCGTAATCGTCAACTCGATCAGCGCGGGCAGCGCGGCGGAACGCGCCGGGCTCCGCCGGGGCGACGTGCTGATGGCCTTCAACGGTACCCCCGTCGCCGACAGCAACGCGCTCCGCAACAACATCGCCGCCACCGCTCCCGGCAGCGAAGTGACGTTGACGATTCAGCGCGACGGGCGCGAGCAGCAGGTGCGCGCCACGCTCGGCGAGTTCTACGCCGAAACCGCCCGCGCCGAACGAAGCGGGGGAAC
>JBGTHJ010000191.1:0-6576 GCA_041746175.1 Pyrinomonadaceae bacterium | reverse complement strand
CGCGCCGCAGAACTTCGCGTTCGACAACAACTGCGCACCGCATATCGCACACTTCATGCCTTCACTCCTTTGGATTTATCGATGATGATGCGGACGGCGTCTTCGGCGGTCTGCGCAAAATCGAGCAGCGCGACATCGGCGTCGCTAACGACCAGATGCTCGCGCCACGCCGCGACGACCGGCGGCCAGCAGTCGCCGAGCAGCACCAGCGGGCGCGGTTCAATCACGCGCGTCTGGACTTTGTTCCAGACCAGCGACATCTCCGTCACCGTCCCCATGCCGCCGCGCAACGCGATGAAACCGACCGACCGCGTAATCAGATTTTGCAGCCGCTCGTAGAAGTGCGAGGTCGCCACCTTGTCGGTCAGGTAGCGGTTCGGTTCGGCCTTGAACTGGTTCATCACGATGCCGAGGACGCGCCCGCCGCGTTCGTGCGCGCCGCGACTCGCCGCTTCCATCACGCCCAGATAACCACCGGTGCAAATCGTGTAACCCGACTCCGCGAGGAGTTGTCCGAGACGGCGCGCCTGCGCATACTCTTCGCAATCCTCGCCGCACTTCGACCCGCCGAAAATTGTGACGATGCGTTCCTGTGTGTCGCTCATGGTTTGATCCACTTCGTTAAGGTCGCAGCCGGTACAACATGCGCGGGAACGGAATCGCCTCGCGCACATGTTCGATGCCGCACATCCAGGCCGTGCAGCGTTCGATGCCCATGCCGAACCCGGCGTGCGGGACGCTGCCGTAGCGTCGCAAGTCCAGATACCACTCGAAGGATTCGCGCGGCAGTTGGTGGAGCGCGATTTGTTCTTCGAGAAATTGGAGCGAGGTCGCACGCTCGCCGCCGCCGATGACTTCGCCGTACCCTTCCGAGGCCAGCACATCGACGCCCAGCGCGAGTTCGTCGCGGGCGGGGTCGCGCGCCATGTAGAAGGCTTTGATCGCCGCCGGGTAGCGATGCACCATCACGGGACGGTCGAAGCGACTCGACAGATACGTCTCGTCGGGCGCGCCGAAGTCGCCGCCCCACACGAAACGGTTTTCGAGTTCGCCGCGTTCATGTCCCTCGTGCAAAATCTTGACCGCCTCGTCGTAGTGCAGACGCGGAAACGGCGGAACGATGTTTTCGAGCTTCGACGTGTCGCGCTCTAAAACCTTCAACTCTTCCTTCCGCTCGTCGAGCACGCGCGCGGCGATGGATGAGAGAAAACGCTCGCTCAAGTCCAGCACGTCGTCGAGCGTCGCGTAGGCCATCTCCGGCTCGACCATCCAGAACTCGGTCAGATGACGACGCGTCTTCGAGCGTTCGGCGCGAAAGGTCGGCCCGAAGCAATAGACTTTGCCGAAGGCGGCGGCGGTCGCTTCGTTGTAGAGTTGCCCCGACTGCGAGAGATACGCCTTATCATCGTCGAAGTAATCGACCTCGAACAGCGTAGAAGTGCCTTCGCACGCGGCGGGGGTCAGAATCGGCGTGTCGCAGAGCGTGAAGCCGTCGTCGTCGAGAAAGTCGCGGACGGCGCGCACGACCGTGTGGCGCACTTTGAGTATCGCGTGCTGGCGACGCGAGCGCAGCCACAAGTGACGGTGATCCATGAGGAATTCCGTCCCGTGTTCCTTTGGCGTAATCGGGTAGCCTTCAGCGGCGGCGACAACTTCGGCGTCAACCACATCCAACTCGAAACCGCCCTGCGCACGTTCGTCCGCACGGACGTTGCCGCGCACCGTCAGCGCAGACTCCTGCCCCAACCCCTTGAGCGCGTCCCACAGTTCCTCGGACACCGCCTTCTTGAAGACCACGCACTGCACGACGCCCGTCCCGTCGCGCAACTGCACGAAGAGCAGTTTTCCGCTCGAACGTAAATTATAAAGCCAGCCGCGAAGCGTGACCTCTTCGCCGACGTGTTTCGACAGTTGATTGATATAGACGTGCATGATTACCTGCCGACTGATGATGTGCGATTGACCGGAGACGGTTGAGACGGCGAGGCCGCATCTTTAAGAACCGTTTGCCTTCGAGGGTCATTCATCAATCGTTATTTTATCTCCCACTCATTTTGATCCACCCGCGCGCGAAGGAGCGCACGAAGCGCCGGAAAGCGGTCGAGCCAATCCGCCGCCTGCAACACAATCTCGAACATCGGCTTGATGAAGTGTGCGTAAAATTCGCCGCGTCCGGCGACGGCGGTTTGATACGAGAAAGTCCCCGCCGCTTTGAGACATCGTTGCACGGTCATCAAACGAAACTCGCGCGCGAAATCATCCGGGTCAATCGTGTCGATGCCGCGCACGCGTCGTTCTTCCAGAAAGTAGAGCCGCCGCTCGCGAATCTCGGCGAGCGAGGGCGGCGCACTCTGGCGGTCGAGCAGCAGTGAAACGAGATCATAGCTCGCCGGCCCCATCCGCGCATCCTGATGGTCGATGATGCGCAGACGCCCACGCGGGTCAACCATCAGGTTCGAGCTGTGAAAATCGCGATGGCACAAGACGCGTGGACGCGCGGCGAGTTCGACCGCGATGTCGTTGAACTCGGTGCGGAGTTCGGCTTCTTCGGCGCGCTTCAACCCCGTCCGGCAGAGACTCTGAAAATAGTGTTCGCGAAAAAAGTTCAGTTCCCAGAAAAGCTTGGCTTCGTCGAAGGCCAAACGGCTGGCGATAGAATCGCGTGCAAACGCTTTCGGTGTCGCTGCCTGAACGTCGGCGATGAGCGCGATGGCCTGTTCGATCAGCATCTCGCGGTGGTCTTCGGATGCCGTCTCGAAAACGTGTCGCAACTGGCGGTCGCCCAAATCTTCCTGAAGGATGATGCCGTTGGCGGCGTCCACGTCGAGCAGTTCGGGGACGGGCAAATCGGCTTCGGCGAATAAACGCGTGATGTCCAGATAAGGATGGATTTCGGGGTCGAAGGGTTCGGGGTAAACCGCCGCGATGGCCGTCAGTCGATTATAGGGCACGCGAAAATACTCGCGGGTCGAGGCGTCCGGCGTCAGCGCGGCAATGTCGTCCGCCGCGTTCTGTCCGGTGCGCGCCAGATATTCGCGCAGTCGCTCGCGCGCGGAGGTGGCGAAGGCGCTGTCAGTGATTCGCGATGGATGACCCATGTGACGGTTTGCGCGGGCTGCTTTCTCGGCTTCGACTCCGGCATGGTTTGACGGCAGCGGTGAATTGCGCAGCCCGTGCCGCGCGTTGCCGTCTGGTATTTTCGGAGAGCGCGCCGGATTGTATCATTGCGGCAAGGGCACGACAAAATTCGCCCCGCGCACCTCGCCCGGCAGAGCCTTCGCGGGACGCTCGCCCACCCTCACCAATTCGGCGCGCACAACCGCCGCATTCTCCAGCGACGCGCCCCGCGCGACGCGCACGCCCGCCCCGAGCACCACACGCCGGAGACGCGCTCCCGCCTCGACGTGGACGTTCTCCCACAACACCGCCTCCCCAACATCCGCCCCCGCATCGACCGTCGAACCGCTCCCTGATTCGACATCACGCCCTTCGTTCCGCATCAACTCGATGCTCGTTTCGAGATAGCGTTCGATGGTCGAAAGCTCGTGCCACATGCCGTTTGCGACGTGCGCCGCGATGCGTTCACCGCGCGCGATGGCCTGCGGGTAAACGTCGGTCGTCGAATGCGAAAAGATGCCGCGCGGGATGTACGAAAATATCCGCGACTCTAGAATCTGAATGCCCGTAAACATCAGGGGCGACGCTCCCGGTTCATTCTGCGGGGGCGCTTCGCCCGGCTCTCGTTGAGTTATGGCGTGCGATAGGCCGCCGTCGTCGTCGAAGGGCGCGGGCATCCCCCCGAAGCCGCGCACAAATCCATCACGGGTTTCGACCATGCTGTAGCGTTCGCGCGCCGGATTGGGTCGCAGCACGAGTGTGGCGAGCGCGTCGCTCTGTCGATGCGTTTGGAGCGCGGCGTGGAGGTCGATGTCGGTGGCGAGTTTGCCGTTGATGACGATGAAGGTTCCGCCTTCGAGCAGTTCGCGTGCGTTGTCGAGCGCGCCGCTGGTGCCGAGAATATCCGACTCTTCGACGTACCGAAGATTGACGCCGTAGTCGCTGCCATCGCCGAGCGCGGCGCGCACCGATTCGGCGCGATGATGTAGATTGACGACCACTTCGCGGCAGCCGAAGCGCGCGAGATATTCGGCGACGTAACCGACGAGCGGTCGCCCCATAAAAGGTATCGCGGGCTTCGCGCGGTCAATCGTCAAAGGCCAGAGACGCGTCCCGTATCCGGCGGCAAGTATCATCGCGCGCATAATTGTGTCTCACCCCGCGCCTTCCATGTTGATTGAAACATTGTGAACTCGAAAAAGCTCCGCGCCGTTGGTGCGCCGAAACCAAATCAAGCAATGCCGTCGCCGGTTCAAGCGCGCGGGCCTTCCGGCACGTAGTCAATCGGAAGCACACGCGTCTGTCCGTCAGCATCAACGTCCGAGGTTTGCTCGCGCAAATCGCCGAGCACGTCGCCCCCGGCGACGATGCTGTGTTCAATGGTGACGCCGCCCCGAATTTCGTAGCCGCCCGCTCCGGTTGCTTCAACCGCCGCACCGGAATCGCGTCCCCACAAAACTGAATGATGAAGGCGGACATCCCGACCGATTCTCCAGCCGTCGCCGATCACCGCGTAGGGGCCGAGCGTTGCGCCGTCCGCGACGATGCAGTTATTGCCGATGACGACGGGCGGCACGACGGTCACTTTCGAGAAATCAATTTCGACGCCCGTCCCCAGATACCCCCACGCCAGATTCTCGTAAGGGAGCGGGACATCGATTTTGTTGTCGAGCAAATATTCATTGACCTTCAGATAGTCGCGCTTTTGACCGACATCGAACCAGTTGCCATCGTACTGGATGCCCCAGAGAGGGAATTTTCCGCTGATGGATGTGCCGGGCAGACGACCGAGCAGCGCGGGGAAAACGTGTTTGCCGAAATCATAAAACGGGTGCGGTGCATCGGGTCGGGCTTCCGTGCGCAGTTCGTCGAGGGTTTTGAGTAGCTCGGTTTCCATCATGTAGATCGAGGCGTTGTTGAGGTTGCTCGGCGAGTTCGGGTCTTTCTCGACGAACTCGATGATGCGCCCCGATTTGGAGATTGCGCCCGCGCGGTCTTGCGGATTGTCGAGCACGACCGTCCCGAAATCCTTGCGACGTTCCCACGGCACGGGGACCAGCGCCATCGTCAGTGCCGCGCCGACGCGCTTGTGCACGTCGTACATCTCTTCCAGATGTTCCGCGCCGAAATCGGTCACGATGTCACCGCCCGGAGCGATCAGCGTCGAGCCTTTGAACGCCCCGCGCGCCGGATGGTCTTGTTCGGTGGCGAGCCGTTTCGCTTCGACCCCGAAGGCTTGTTTGCACACGCCGCCGAGCGTCCCGCTCGGAGTCGCTTCGTCGATGTAAGAAATTTCCGCGCCGAACTTCGCCCCGTCTTGAAAGTGTCGCTTGATGGTGTCGCTGAGCACGCAGAGGTTCATCGAAATGTCGGTGATGCCCGACTCGACCAGACGCCTGACCCACACTTCGAGCATCGGCACTTTTCCGCCCAACGGAAACAGAGGCTTCGGGAGATGTGCGGTCAGCGGCTCCATCCGGCGGCCAAGTCCCGCCGCTAGAATCGTGGCCTTGATGTCTCGTCGCACGCCGCGTTTGGCGCTCCAGCTAGATTCCCAAAACGATGAGTCGAAATTGATTGGCACTCTTCCCTTCCTTGTCATTGGTGTTGGACGCCCCGCGCCGTACGCAGTAGGCGGCGACTCCCGGTTGCCGTCCGGCGACACGCGAGCCGACGCCCGGCGCTTAAATTATGACGACGAAAAATTGATGCTCCATTATAGAGACAATCCGGCGAGCGGGCAAAATTCGAGACGCGACGGACGCGCGCTCAGGATGCGGTTTGCGCGTCGGCGGGCGGCGTGTCGAGGAGCGTCGCGAGGTCGGTTGCGAAATGGGCTTCATCCCACGCGTGCCAGCATTCGAGCGCGTCGCGATAGTGCTTGGCGCGCGATTTGACGAAATGGCTCATCAACCAGACGGCGGCGCGGCGGTCTTCGGCGCGCACGGTGGTCGACATCGGCGGGGCTTCGGTGGAGTTGCGCTCGCGTTCGAGCGTGCGGAGACGCCCGCCGAGCATCACGATCCATTCGTCACAGTCGTGCAAATCGCCGAGCGATGATTGTAGCCCGGCGACCTCTTTGGCGAATGGCGCGAGCGCATCGCCCCAACCGGGCGCGAACAGTTCGAGCGCGTAACGAAACTTCTTGGCGTCGATGCGCATCCGGTGGAGCGGTTTCGACTTGAGGGGGCGTTGGAGGCTGTCGCTTGCTTTGCGAAGGCGACGCCAGTGGCGTTCGATGATGTGGCGACCGGCCTCGCGAAAAGTCTCTTCGTCGGCGGCGCGCACGGCGGCGGCGTGCGCTGCGGCTTCTTCGAGCGCGACCAGCCCGTCTCGCCGCAGCGTCGCGATGTGGTCTTCAGAGATGGCGGCGACGAGCGCGTCGCGCGCGGGTTCGCGTTGCCGACGCCGTTCGTCGGCGAGACGTTCGACACCCGCCGCCGTGTCTTCGGGGGCTTC
>JBGTHJ010000190.1:0-4307 GCA_041746175.1 Pyrinomonadaceae bacterium | reverse complement strand
GAGGGCGGGTCGCGGGTCGCGCGTCCAGAGGATGACGATGCCGTCGTCGTCGGCGGAGGCGATGCGGCTGCCGTCGGGCGAGACGGCGACGCTGCGGACGGGGCTGCTGTGGCCGATGAGGAATCCGACCTCCTGCCCCGTCGATATATCCCAGCAGCGAATCATCTGATCCGAGCCGCCGGAGATGAGCAAGTTGCGTGTGCCGGGGGCAAACGCCAGCGCATAAACTTCCGCCGCGCGGGCGTTGATGCGTTGCACCTGTTTGCCGTTGCGCGCGTTCCAGATGAAGACCTGCCCGTCGTTGCCGCCCGAAGCGATACGCTCGCCGTCGTGCGAAACCGCGACGGCGTTGACCCCGTCGGTATGCCCGTAGAGAACCTTTTCGCAACGCCCGTTTTCAACATTCCAGATGCGCAGGCTCATGTCAGACGAAGCGGAGATGAGTTGCTTGGCGTCGGGCGTGAAGACGATTGACAGAACCTTGCGCGAATGTCCTTTGAGCGTCGCCACCTCCGCGCCCGTGCGCACCTCCCACACCCGCACTTGTCGCTGGCCGACGGCTCCGGCCAGCAACGCGCCGTCCGCGCTCGCCGCCACCGCGTAGAATCTCGACTGCACGTCCGGGAGTTGGAAAGATTTTTCCTGCCGCCCCGTCTGATGCCAGAGTCGCACAGTTTGATCCCACGACGCGGTGGCGTAATGGGCTGAACCGACCGGAATCGCGCCCGTCACCTTTTGTTCGTGCGGCCCGAAACCGACGAGCCGGTCGCCCGTCTCGCAACGCCAGACGAACGCATAACGGTCGTCGCCCGCCGATACGAGATGATGACCGTCGTGCGTAAATGCGACCGACGAGACGGCGGCGGTGTGACCGACGATTTTGCGCGGCGTCAACTCTTCGACCTCGCGCGTGCCGATCATCTTCGGGTAGGTCTCGTAAGTTTCGACCTCGCGCGTCTTCTTCACCAGTTGGAAGACGAACAGTCCGACCAGCAACGTGACGACGATCAATCCGGGGATGGTCAACAGCACGAGCGTTTGGATGATGAGATAGACCGACCAGCCGAGCGCGGCGTTATCTTCGGTGATGGGTCGCAACACGACGCGCGTGGCGTCCTCGAAGACGGGTTGCTGCCGCACCAGTTTGACCGTCGTCTCGCCCGGTCTTTGCCACGAGCGTCTGAAAGAAAAGACGAACGGCGGGGGAGCGGCATCGGCGCGGGTCGCACTCCGACGGGTTTCGCGCGGCGTGCGCGCGACATCTGACGGCGGCGCGTCGGCTTTGATGTGGTCGAGCACCCACGTCGGCAAGTTGACGGGCACGATGGTGGGACGCGCGGGCGGCTTCTCCAAGTCGAGAACGGCGTCGATGTCAGCGTCGGCGTCGGCGGTATGGCCGTCGTCGATGCCGGGCGCGCTATTGGCCGCTCCCAGACACGCCGCCTGCAAAGTTCGCGCGCGTTCGGTGACTGCATCGTCGCGGAGACGGAGTAGCGCGTCGAAGAGACGCGACCGCGTGGGGTCGAGAAAATCGTCGCGGCGAAACAGCAGGTTGTCGTCGTTGTTGAACTGCGTCCAGAGGTCTGGTTCGCGGCTCAGGGCGAGAATCGCGAGGTGTATCGCGTAGGCCGAGAAGCGATCCATATCAGGGCCGAAATCGTTCGCGGCGCGGCGCGGATGTTGATAAGCGGGATGGCCGATTTCGTGTCCGGTCTGCCCGGCGAGCGCGGGCACAAACATCCCGTCGTAGTCGATGATCCGGAACGCCCCGCCGCCCGCCACCAATACGTTCTCGTGGTACAAGTCGCCGTGCGCGACCGACGCGGCGCGGAGCGTTTCAATCAGCGTGCGCCAGTCTCCGGCGAGTCGTCGCAGAGCCTGCGCGTTGCCGAGCAGCGACTCGACGTGATGGTTCAGCGGCGCGCCCTCAACCCATTCCATCTTTACGACAGGGTAGGACGCGCTCCCGATGCGGATGCCTTCGGGTTGATACGCAAAATTCACCTTGCACGAAAGCGCGGTCGAGCGCAGATAACGATCAATCGCTTCGTAGCGTCGCTGCTGGCCGGGCAGGTTGCGGATGAAGCAGCGCACCGCCCACGTCCGCCCGTTGCTGCTGATGCGATAGACGCTGGCATGGCCGCCGGAGTACGGGCGCGGCACTCCCATACCGGTCAGTGCCGGCGTGCCCGTCTGCAATTCCGGGTCGGAAAAACACCTGCGCGGATGCTGTATCGCATCCTGATATTCTGATGGAGAAGGCCACGCCATGCGACTCGCCAATTCTCGAACAAGTTCTCAATCAACCAAAAATTCAAGCGCCGTCACGTCGTCGTTGCGCAACTCGTGCGACGCGCGGAGCCGTGCGACGAGCGACGCAAAAGCTTCGTCCGTGTCGTTGCGCAACGCGCCGAGCGTGTGCCACGGACGCCCGCCGCGCTCGTGAGTTTGCAGAAACCATTGCGCCAGCGCATCGCTCACGAGATAAAAACAATCGCCCGTCTCCCATGTGCCGGTGAACGGGTGCATGTGTTCGACGAGAGAGTGGTTGCCCGCCGGATTGCTCGAAACGAGAAACGGGCGGTTGTTGAAATCCTCCGCGCGCCCGATCGGAAAACGAACCACGAGCGCATCGCGGCGCACTTGAAACAAACAGCAGTCGCCAATCGCAAACGCATTCCAGATGCCCTCCGCCCGAACGTCGGCGACGGGTTGCAGGGTTAGCCCGACGAGCGCGGAGAAAGCTCCTTGCCGCAGTTTCTCTTCGACGTACCACTGTTGTTGAGGCATCCCGGCAGCCGCCGCGCTCACCTCGCGCAGCCACTCCTGCTGCAATCCTTCGAGTCGTGCCGCGAACACGGTCGCGTCGAAGTCGCCCGCGCAGTAGGCGCGGACAAGTTTGTCAGCCCAGAGTTTCGAGAAGGAGGCTTCGGTCGCGCCGTCGGCCACCGCGCAGCGAAAGCGCGGCGCGTCGCGCTCCGCCGACCAACCGTGCGCGTCTTCGTACTCCTCGACCGCATTGCCGGACTTGTGCAGCGCGTAAACTTTTGGATGCACTTTCATGGCAGCCGTCATCCCCGTTATTTACGAGTCGTGCTCCGAAACACAAAGTTCAAACATGGATTGTCTTGGGACGCATTTCAAGCGAGTTGATTCAACGTAGGTTGCTCGGACGCGTGCCGATGTCGAGCGTTTGAATGACGAGTTCCAGATCGGCGTTGAGGACGAAGCCACGCGCGCCGGGGTTGAGAAACAGTCCGTAGTCGCGCGCGACCGAAATCATGTGGGGAGTGAGTTGGCTCGAACCTTCAAAGAGCATCCGCGCGTACCGGTCTGGGAGGCGGTCGGGCGAATCCGGGAACGAAACCGACTCGGCATCGGGATTGCTCGATAGATGGACGTTGAAGAGCAACACGCCGCCGTCGTTCGACGCCAGTTCGTTGATGTTGTGCATCGACGCGGCGGGGTCGCCGTCGGTCGATTCGCCGTCGGTGATGTGGATCACGACGGGCGGAAAACACATCGGATGTTGCAACAGCCAGTTTGAAAGTATCCGGTGCGCCGTGTCCAGAGCCTGACACATCGGCGTGCCGCCGGTCGCGACGGGATCGAACCAGATCGGAAATTTTACCGGCAGGTCGGAGAGATAGCTGACCGCGCCGTCTTCAATCTTCTTCTGCAACCGTTCCTCGACGCGCGCCGGGTTGTTCGCCACCTCGCTCACGGCGACGAGTTCCTTGCCTGCGAGCGCGCCGCCGAAAGCCGCGCCGACGCCCGCGCCCGAATAGCCGACGACGCCGACGTAATAATAGTCGCGCACGCCCTCGGACTTCGAGCACATGATGACGAGGTCTTTCAAAAAAGTATTGATCGTGTCCGATACGCCGCGCGCCTTGTTGTTCTTCGCCGCGCGCCCCGTCCTGATGGGATCGACCATCGAACCCGACTGGTCGATCAGATACAGAAAACAAGACGGATTGGCCCTGCTGATTTCGGCTGTATAAGCCATCGATAACTTCTCCGGATGCGCCCGTTCGCTTTAAGTGTAAAATGCCCGGAACCTAAAAGTGTCGGGGCGCAGCGTCCGAGGCCTCAAGGTTGTGCTCTTTGCGGTCATAAATCATCGAGCCGGTTGGATGCGCCTCGAACAGTCGCCCGTTAATTAGATGAAGAGTGCGCGTAATTCTAAGTCGCTTTTTCTCAGCGTTTTAGCTAATTCTGCCGAGTGCTTGAAAAATTCCCTTTTAGTCTCAGCTTAGTGGGGGGCGAAAGCCCCGAAAAGCTGAGGTTTTTGACCAAATGAATTA
>JBGTHJ010000189.1:0-16304 GCA_041746175.1 Pyrinomonadaceae bacterium | reverse complement strand
CGCCGCGTTCGATGTGCCCGGCCTTTTCCAGAATGATGAGCGACGATTGGACGGCCATCTCGTTGCGCACTCCGGCGCGGGCGGCGATCTCGCGCGTCGAGAGTTCGATGCGCGGCTGTCGAATGGCGACGAGCGACTCGTAAACTTTGGCGATGATCTCGGGCGGCGGGTACGAGCCTTCGATGAAGTAGTCCTGCGTCCTCTTGTCGGCGTAGTTGAACAGCAGCACGCACGTCGAAGGTTGCCCGTCGCGCCCCGCGCGCCCGATCTCCTGATAGTAAGCTTCGATCGAGCCGGGCAGGTGATAGTGCGCGACGAAGCGGATGTCGGCTTTGTCGATGCCCATGCCGAAGGCGTTGGTCGCGACGATCATCTGCACGCGCCCGGTCATAAAGGCTTCCTGCGCGCGGACGCGCTCGTCGTCGGTGAGACCGGCGTGATAGGCGACGACGCGCAGACCCGCCTCGATCAGACGTTGCGCGACCTGCTCGACCGACTTGCGCGTCGAAGTGTAGATGATGCCCGACCCGCCCGGCCACACGCGCGTCAGAGCCTTGACGTGCGCGATCTTCTCGCGCTCTTTCTGCGTGTGCCGGACGTTGATCGAGAGGTTCGGACGGTCGAAGCCGCTGACGAAGGCACGCGGGTCGCGCAACTGTAACTGCTCGATGATGTCGGCGCGGACGTAAGGCGTGGCGGTCGCCGTGAGCGCGACGGTCTGCGGTCGCCCGAGCGCGTCGATGGCGTCTTTCAGCCGCAAGAAGTCGGGGCGAAAATCGTGTCCCCACTGCGAGATGCAATGGGCCTCGTCAATCGCGAACATCGAGAGCGGCGCGCTCTGCAAGGCTTCGACGAAGTGCGCGCTGCGGAAGCGCTCGGGCGCGACGTAGACGAGTTTGTAGCGACCCTGACGGATGCCGCGCACGCGCGCCTTTTGTTCCTCGAAATCGAGCGAGCTGTTGATAAAGGTGGCGGGCAGATGGCGTGCCTCGAGCGCATCGACCTGATCTTTCATCAGCGCGATGAGCGGCGAGACGACGAGCGTCGCGCCCTCGCGCATCAACGCGGGGAGTTGATAGCAGAGCGACTTGCCGCCGCCCGTCGGCATCACGACGACGGTGTCGTGGCCGTCGAGAATCGCTTCGATGACTTCGCGCTGCGTCTCGCGAAAATCCTCGAAACCGAAATGTTTGCGAAGCGCGGACAGCGCCGCTTCGATGTGTGCGGTCATCCGTGTAGCCTCTTCTGGCGTGAGCGTGCGGGAGTCATTGAGATTGAATTGTAACGCAGCCGAAGCCCGAAGTGTCAAACCGCGCCCGCCCACGTCTCGCACGGGCGGCGTTGCCACGCTTTCGGTCTTCGACTAAATTAAGCGCGGGAGAAGCCGCGTCGTGATTTCGTTCGTCGAGATGCCACCGTTGTGATTAAAAAAATCCTGATCGTGTTCGCGTTGCTGGTGTTGGTTGGCGCGGGGCTGTTCTTTTTCGTCGTGTCGGGCGAGGTCGAGCGGCGTTTCAACCGGGTGTTGACGAACGAGCCGCGCGCGGTGTCGGAGCGGGCGCGGGAACTACACCGGACGCTGTTCGTCGCAGACCTCCACGCCGATTCGCTGCTGTGGGACAGAGACTTGCTCGAACGTGGGACGCGCGGGCACGTCGATGTGCCGCGACTGATCGAGGGCAACGTCGGGTTGCAAGCCTTCACCATCGTCTCGAAGACGCCGCGCGGGTTGAACATCGAGAGCAACCGCGACGACACGGACAACATTACGCTGCTCGCCCTCGCGGGACGCTGGCCGCCCCGGACGTGGGGGAGTTTGAAAGAGCGCGCGTTATATCAAGCCGCGAAATTACACGACCACGCCGCGCGTTCCGGCGGGCGACTGACGCTGATTAAAACCGCCGCCGACTTGTCAGGCTATCGCGCACGGCGGCGCGCGGGGCAGACGTTGACGGCGGGTTGGCTCGGCGTCGAAGGCGCGCAGGTTTTGGAAGGCGACCTCGCCAACCTCGACGCGATGTTCGACGCGGGCTTTCGCATGATGGCTCCGACGCATTTTTTCGACACCGAAATCGGCGGCTCGGCGCACGGCACGGAGAAGGGCGGGTTGAGCGCACTCGGCAGGGAGTGGGTCAAGCGGATGGAGGCGCGGCGGATGACGATTGACCTCGCGCACGCTTCGCCCGCGACGATGGCAGACGTGTTGAAGTTGGCGACGCGCCCGGTCGTCGTCTCGCACACCGGCGTCAGAGGCACGTGTGACAACCGGCGCAACCTGAGCGATGAACAACTCCGCGCCGTCGCGCGCACGGGCGGCGTCGTCGGCATCGGGTACTGGGACACCGCGACGTGCGGCACTGACGCGGCGGCCATCGCCCGCGCCATCCGTTATACTTCCGGCGTCGTCGGCGCGGAGCACGTCGCGCTCGGCTCGGACTACGACGGCGCGGTCACCGTCCCGTTCGACACCAGCCGTCTCATCGAAATCACCGACGCGCTCATCGCCGAAGGCTTCAGCGAACCCGACATCAGAAAGATCATGGGCGAGAACGTCGCGCGCGTGTTGCTCGTGAATCTGCCGTGAACAGAAGTTGACGCATCGACGCACCGGCGCATCGTTGTTTTAATGAATGAGAAGGCCCTGATTCATTTCTTCAACGAGCCGCCGCGTCGATGCGCCGGTGAATCAATTCTATGAAGAATGTGTGGAAGTCGCGGACGAAGCGCGATTTGATGATCGAGGTGTGGGAGCAACTCGATTGCGAATCGGTGGGAACGCGCGAGTTGGAAGAGATACGGGCCGAGGTGCGCGAGCGTTTTGGCGAGGGGGCGTTGGAGAGTCCGGCGTCGATGGCGCGTCTGCTGGCCGACGAGGGCGCGGAATTGCGTCACGCGGAGGTGTTGGAAATGGACGCGCGCTGGCGTGCCGCCGACCCCTACGAGCCGATGTTCCGCAACGTCTTGAAGTTTTCCGATTTCTCGCAAGCGGCGGCTTCCATCAAGCGGCTCGACAACCTGCGCAAGCAGTTCGAGCGCAAGAGCGACCGCGAAGGTTTGCGCCGCGTCCGCGACACCGTCCTTAAAGGCAAGCGCCGCGCCGAGATGATCGCGCGCAACGCATCGGTCAACGAACGCAAGCGCGCCGAGAAATCCGAAATCGCCGAGTGGTTCGCCGTCTGGTTGCGCCAACCCGAAATCTTTGAAGACTGGCTCGCCCTCCGCCAACGCTCGCCGGACTTCCGCGAAAAATTCCCCGCGCCGGAGGGTGAAGGGTGAAGGGTGAAGGCGGACGGCTTGGTTGTCGGATGGTGGTGGTGGTGGTGGTGGTAGTGCGCGTCGCGCCGGTCGCGGCGTCGATGACGGATGAGTTTGCATTCCTCCAAATTGTAAGCAAGACTAACCGGGCAAGTCCGGAATACTGAATAAAGCGAGCCGACGATGACACCCTTGATTACTAACGATGCGGTTGTGCTCGGAATACTGATGGGTATTCTGGCTTTCGTCTTTATCAGTTCGGGCAGCGCGGTGCCCTTCTGGAAGAAGTTTTATACTTTCGTCCCCCCGCTGCTGCTCTGCTACTTCATCCCGTCTATCTTCGGCACGCTCGGTCTGTACTCCGGCGATGTCTCGAAGCTCTACACGGTCGCGTCGCAGTATCTGCTGCCGACGAGCCTCGTGCTGCTGACCATCAGCATCGACCTGAAGGCGATTGCGCGGCTCGGTCCGAAGGCCGTGATTATGTTTTTGGGCGGCACCGTCGGCATCATCCTGGGCGGGCCGCTCGCCATTCTGATCGTCTCTCTGTTCAGCCCTGAACTGGTCGGCGGGCAAGGCCCGGAGGCGGTGTGGCGCGGGATGACGACGATTGCCGGAAGCTGGATCGGCGGGAGCGCGAACCAGACCGCGATGAAAGAGGTCTACGAGGTCGGCGACAACATCTTCTCGGTGATGATCGCGGTGGACGTGCTGGTGGCGAACGTCTGGATGGCCTGCCTGCTCTTTATGGCCGGACGCGCGAAACAGATCGACGCGCGCATCGGCGCGGACACGTCGGCGATTGAAGAGGTCAAGCGAAAGGTCGAGGAGTTTCGCGCGGGCGTCGTCCGGATGCCGACGCTGACCGATACCATCGTGACGCTGGCCGTCGGCTTCGGCGTGACCGCGCTCGCGCATCTCGGCGCCGACATCATCGCGCCGCAGATACAGCGACACGCGCCGGGTCTCGCTCAACTAAGCCTCACCAGTAAGTTCTTCTGGATCGTCGTGATCGCGACGACGGGCGGGTTGCTGCTCTCGATGTCGCCACGCGTCCGCGCGCTCGAAGGCGTCGGAGCCTCGCGCTTGGGTTCCGTGCTGCTCTATGTGCTCATCGCGACGATCGGGATGAAGATGAACATTATGGCTGTGTTCGACCAGCCCGGACTTTTTCTCGTCGGTTCGATCTGGATGCTGTTTCACGCCACGACCATGCTGCTGCTCGCGTGGTTGATCAAAGCCCCGACGTTCTTTCTGGCGGTTGGGAGTCAGGCCAACGTCGGCGGGGCGGCGTCTGCGCCCATCGTCGCCTCGGCCTTTCATCCTTCGCTCGCGCCGGTCGGCGTCCTGCTGGCCGTGCTGGGTTACGCGCTCGGCACATACGGCGCATGGCTCAGTGGGTTGTTGATGCGCGCCGTCGCCCCGCAATAAAGCGGCAGCGCAAGTCAAACGGCTTCTTTCATGGATGGGCGAGTGTAGGCTCTCGAACACGCCGAAGATAACGATGCGGCGAGACTGACTTTTGACGTTATCCGAGTACGTCCGCGACGCTGACGGTGAGATCGGTGAGCGCCCGCGACCGCGCCGCGTCACCACGTTTGAAGCGGTTGACGGTCTGATACGCGCCGTCCGCCGACGGATCGGCGTAAACCTCAATCAGCCCGGACGCGATATCAACCAGCCACGCCTCGCCGATTCCAGCTTTCGCGTAGAGCGGGATTTTCACCGTCCGGTCGGTGTGCGCCGTCGTGTCGGCGACCTCGATGAGCAGTAAGACATCGGCAGGTTGCGGGTGCGCGTGACGGTAAAAGTCGTCTCGCCAGCGAATCACAGCCACGTCGGGTTGCGGTTCGGAAAAGTCGTTGAGCCGAATCGGATTCTGCGTCCAGACGATCAACTTATTCCCGAAAAGCTGTGTGATAAACATGCTCAGGAAAGCGACGCACGCGGCGTGAGGACTGCCGATAGGCGACTTCTCGTAGATTTCTCCTTCGATGAGTTCGAGGCGAGCATCCATGCCGAAGATGCCCGCCTCGCCCATGTGTTCGTACTCTTCCGCGCTAATCCAACGCTTTGCTAACCGGCGTGACATGAGTTTTATTCTTCCTCTTCCGCACGGATGCGACCCTCGGCGCGTGCTTGTTCGACGATCTTCTGGGAGATTTGACCGGGGACGGGGTCGTAGTGCGAAAATTCCATGTGGAACGAGCCGCGCGCCTGCGTGACGGAGTTGAGCTTGGATTGATAGTCGAGCATCTCGGCCATCGGAACCTGCGCCTTGATGACCTGATTCTTGCCGCGCATCTCCATCCCCTGCACGCGACCACGCCGCGAATTGAGGTCGCCCATGATGTCGCCGCTGGCTTCGACGGGCGCGACCACCTCGACATCCATGACGGGTTCGAGCAAGGTCGGCTTCACCTTGTCGATGGCGTTGCGAAACGCTTTGCGACCCGCCGCGCGAAAACTGTGTTCGTCGGAATCGACGTTGTGATATGAACCGTCGATGAGCGTCACTTTGAAATCAACGAGCGGATAGCCCGCAATCGCCCCGCCCGAAGCGGCCTCGACGATGCCTTTCTCGATGGCCGGACGAAACTGCTGCGGTACGCTGCCGCCAAAAATCTTATCGACGAACTCGAAGCCGCCGCCGCGCTCCAGCGGCTCGAAAATAACTTTGCAGTCGCCGAACTGCCCGCGTCCGCCCGTCTGTTTCTTGTGGCGTCCCTGCACCTCTGCGCGTCCGGTGATGGTCTCCTTGTAAGGAACTTTCGGCGGATGGAGCGCGACTTCGACGTGATAGCGGTTCTTCAACTTATCGACCACCGTCTCGACGTGGAGTTGTCCCGAACCCGACAGGATGAACTCTTTGGTTTGCGCGTCGCGCGTGAAGTGGAGCGCGGGGTCTTCTTCGAGAATCTTGTGGAGCGCGACCGAAATCTTCTCTTCGTCCTGCCGCGACTTGGGTTCGATGGCGAAGGCGATGGCCGCCTCCGGGTATTCGAGCGGGGCGTAGACGATGGGCGCGGCGCGGTCGGCGAGCGTGTCGCCGGTCTGCGTCTCCCTGAGCTTGACGCACGCGATGATGTCGCCCGCGCTGGCTTCGTCGATCTTGTCGAGTTGCTTGCCCTGCATCGAATGGAGCGCGCCGAGTCGTTCGGACGTGCCGCGCGTCGTGTTCGTCACGTTGGCGTCAGCCTTGACGTGGCCGCTAATGACCTTCATCACGTTGATGCGCCCGGCGAACGGGTCGGCGATGGTGCGGAAGACGTAGGCCGAAAAAGGTTCTTCGGGGCTGTAGCGGCGCGTCAGGGCTTCGCCGCCGTCCGCCGCCGTTTTGCCGTGCTCGGCCTCGTGCGTGTCGGGCGCGGGCGCATAGTCGATGATGCCGTCGAGCACGGCGGCCAACCCTACGAGCGTCGTCGATGATGCGGCGAACACCGGGCACAGCCGGCTCGACGCAATCGCGCGCCCGATGTTCGGGACGATGTCGGCTTCGTCGAGCGTGCCCTGCTCAAAATACTTTTCCATCAGCGCATCGTCGGATTCGGCGATGACCTCGATCAACCGCTCGCGCTCTTTATCGACGATGTCGCGCCCCTCCGACGGAATCTCGATCTCCTTCGACTTGCCGTTCTCGTCGAACTCGTAAGCCTTCATGTGGACTATGTCGACCACGCCGCGAAAGTTCTTCTCCTGACCGATGGGGAGCGTGAAGGGAACGATGGCGCGGCTGAAGGTGGAACGCGCGCTATCGAGCGCGGCTCCGTAATCGGCGCGCTCTTTGTCGAGCTTGTTGATGACCATGACACGCGGAACCATGAACTCGTTGGCGTAGCCCCACGTCTTCTCGGTCTGGACTTCGACACCGTTGACGCCGTCAACCACGACCAGCGCGCAGTCGGCGACGCGCAGGGCGGGACGCGCGTGCGCGACGAAGGCTGCATAGCCCGGCGTGTCGATGAAGTTGACCTTGTGTTCCTTCCATTCGAGATGCGCGAGCGCGCTGTTCAAAGTTATCTGGCGGGCTATCGAATCTTCGTCGTAGTCGGTGACGGTTGTGCCCTCTTCGACTTTGCCCCAGCGCGGCGTCGCTCCGGCGACGTGGAGTAGGGAACTGACGAGTTGCGTCTTGCCGGCGTCGCCGTGACCGATGACGGCGAGGTTGCGAATCTGACTGGTCGGGTAAACTTTCATAGGTTTGAGTGCTGTAGAGGCATCCTTTCAAGAGGTTTGCCGACGCCCCTGACAGCGGTGCTGCACGGGCGTCGCCAGCGTTCCAAACTGGATTTGCGGGATCGAACTTCGGGTCGAGAAGTTAATTTATCCGAGCGAGCGGCGGAAAATCAAGCGGGCGCGACGGCGCGACGGTACGATGCACTGTCGCGCTCAAAAAATATGAATGCTGTGCGGCGCGGTACGCTTCCTCGTCGCGTGTCCCCTCGCTTCGTCGGTCGCGTCGCCGGAAAGTTCTCGATTCGCTAAAACTCGCGACCACTTTAGACGTATTATGTGTCGATGAAAAAAGATAAATGGCCCGATATCGTCAACCCCAGCAAAGGAGACTCTATGTCGAGCAGCAAGTATTTTGTTGCAGGAATTGTGTTAGTTACGGCGCTCGCTCTAATCGGCGTGGGCGCGGCCTACGCGAATATCAATTACACGCAGGAGGGCACGGTCAAAATCGTCACGTCGTTCGGGCGAATCGAGCGCATCTACCGTCCGGACGACGGCTGGTTCACGACGCTCGCGCCCGGTCGTCAAGCCTACGAGGTCAATCTCAAGTCGTTTACCGAAACCGCGCCCGTCCGCGTCACCAGTAAAGACAACGCGGCCTTGCAGGTCGAGATTTCGGTGACGGCTTTTACCGACGTCGAGAAGATCACGGAATACGTCCGCAAGTACGGTTTCTCAGAGCAAGACCGGCACGTCCGGCGCAACGAAATCTTGAAGGGACTGGTGCAGACCGAGGCGCGCAACGCCTTCGCCGATTACGGCGCATACGAGATTTACGCCAATCAGGAATTGATCCAGAAACGCATCTTCGATTCGCTCCAACCGTTGCTGCAAAATCAACTGTTGCTCATCACCGAGTCGGTGCAAATCGGCAATCCGGATTTCCTCGACGACCGCATCGAAGCCGCCGCTTCGGGCGTGGTCGCCAACGAGAAGCAGAAACAGGCCGAGGAAGCGCGGCTCGAAGCTGCCAAGATTTCCGCCCAGACCAAGCAGATTGAAGCTGCGACGTTCGCCAATCCCGCACTGCTCGAAATCAAGAAACTCGAACTCCAACTAGAGATCGAACGCGCCCGCGCCGACGGCATCAAAAACCATCAGGGCGCGCTGACCATCCTGTACGGACAGCAGGGCGTCCAACTTCAATTGCCGGGTGGGAGGTAGATGCGAGATGAGATTTCTTGTTTTGGTGTGGGTCGCCGTCGAGATTTTGCAAGTCGCCATTATCGGAGGGCTGGTCATCGGCTACCGCAACCTCCAACGTCGTCTGGACGAAGACCGCTTCGCGCTTCGTCCGCCCCGCTCGGTCACCGAAGAATAGCGCGACACCGCCGATACCAGAAGAACAGAACCAGCCGCGATTTATTTGTTCTCGCGCAACTCTTAAAGGCCGGGCTAGCGCGGCGGCGCGGGCTGCGTGATGGAGATGGGCTTGCGCTTCGCGTCGCCCGTGTAGGAGCGCCAGAATCTGTAGCCCAACAGCAGCGCGAGCACGGCAGCGAAGACGAGCGGCTTGGTGGTGTCGGCTTTGACGAGCAGCCAGTAGTGCAGCACGCCTCCGGCGGCGGCGACGTAAGCCAGTTTGTGCAGCCGCATCCAGCGTTTGCCGCCGAGTCGCTTGAGCATCTTGTTGGTCGAGGTCACGGCGAGCGGAACCATCAGCGTAAAGCTCACCAACCCGACGGCGATGAACGGTCGTTGCCGGATGTCGCCGATGATGGCGCGGAGGTTGAAAAACTTGTCCGACCAAACATAAAGCATCCAGTGCAACCCGCCATAGAAGAAGGCATATAGGCCAATCATGCGGCGGAAGCGAACAAGCCACTGGATGCCCGTAACCTTGCGCGCGGGCGTGACGGCGAGCGACAGGACGAGGAACAGAAGCGTCAGCGTGCCGGTCGTGCGCGTGAGGAATTCAAGCGGGTTCGCGCCGAGTTGGTCGCGGTAAGCATCCCAACCGAGCAACGCGAGCGGCACGAGGCAGTTGATGAAGACCAGAATTTTTTTGAACTTGATGTCGTCCATCGTGTTCCGCTTCGTTTAGAAGAAATACTTCAAATCCATGCCCGCATAGAGTTGCGCCACCTGGTCGGCGTAGCCATTGAACATCAGCGTCTCGCGCAAACCAAGTTCGCCGATGCGCCGCTCGCGCGCCTGACTCCAGCGCGGATGACTGACGTTCGGGTTGACGTTTGAATAAAACCCGTACTCGTCCGGCGCGGACAAGTTCCATGTCGTCGGCGGCATCTGTTCGACGAGCTTGATTTTGACAATCGACTTGATGCCCTTGAATCCGTACTTCCACGGCACGACGAGACGCAGCGGCGCGCCGTTTTGCGGCGGCAGCGGGTCGCCGTACAACCCGCTCGCCAGAATCGTCAGCGGGTTCATCGCCTCGTCGAGCCGCAAGCCCTCGACGTAGGGCCAATCGAGCACACCGGAATCGAGATTCGGCATCCGCTCCGGGTCGTTGAGCGTCTCGAAGGCGACGTAGCGCGCCTGCGATAGCGGCTCGACTTCTTTGAGCAAACTCGCCAACGGAAAACCCGACCACGGAATCACCATCGACCAACCTTCGACGCAACGCATCCGGTAGATACGGTCTTCCTGCGCGTTGGCCTTTAGAATATCTTCGAGCGCGAAAATACGCGGATTGTTGACGAGACCTTCGACCGCCACCGTCC
This sequence comes from Pyrinomonadaceae bacterium, assembly GCA_041746175.1. Classification (GTDB taxonomy): domain Bacteria; phylum Acidobacteriota; class Blastocatellia; order Pyrinomonadales; family Pyrinomonadaceae; genus JBGTHJ01. Next base: position 6,129 of record JBGTHJ010000189.1, on the reverse strand, counting down.
ACGGGCGCGTCACGAATCCCTTCGCCGCGCTCGCAACCGCGGTCTTGCTCGTCGAAAATTCGTAAAAATTATTGTAGTTGGTGATGTCCTCGTAGGTCGTCGCCTCTTCGCCGGGCAGCCCCCAATCGCGCGGCGCAGACTGCGTCCCCGCGACGGCCTTGCCGTCTTCGCGGCGTTGCTGCGGTTCGGGCGCGAGCAACTTGCGATAGAGAAAACCGGTCGCCGCGGCTGAGGCGGCGAGCGTCGCCCCGCGCATGAACAGCCGACGGTTGACGTACAACTTCTTGTCCGTAATCTCGCTGCTTTTGATGTCGTCAGACTTCTTAATCACCATGCTCTTTCAACCACCCGCCGCCGCGCGCATTCGCAAGTGGTGGCGGCAACCACCGCGCGTGCCTCGACGCATCTATTATAGCGGTTTGCAATTGGGTGAGTGCTGGGAGCGCCAGCCTCCCGCTGGCCAGCGTGCTCGGAGCACGTTCAATGGTTCGCGTTCTCCGAACGCTCAATGCGAGCGGGACGCTCGCGCTCCCAGGCGCCGCCGCTCTTTCATATGCTACATGCAATTGCAACTTGCTATAGAAGTTTTCTCTGTCAAAGAGTAACGCCAAAACGTGTCAAAAAAATATGCGAAATTACCTTTTGTATGTCGGGCAGTGCCGCGTCATTCTTAACAATGTATCTGACCGCGTATTTTATTCCGCGCGAAGTATGGGTGTCGATCTCTTGCCCGCCTTCTCGAATCTTTCGAGGCCGAAAAGCGCGCCGGAGATGCACGTGATTTTCTCCCGCCGGGGAATGACCTCAAACGACTTCAAACGACCGGCAGGACGCATCGCACAGGCCACTCGCAGAAGCTTATCCGCATCTTATTAACAAATAAATTCGACCGTGTAGAGAGGCAGAAGCGGCGCGCAATAATATGTAGTTGTGCGTCGCTGGCGACGGCTGAACCTGCTTTGTTTTCGCCTTCCGACGCGGTGGCAACTTGGAGGAAGATAGCAGATGAACAGAACAAAAATATTCTCGGCGTTGGTCGCCATCATTCTCGCCATCGGTGTGGCGTTCAGCATCCCGGCGACGGCGACGGGCAGTACGCAGAAGCGCGAATCACGCGCGGCGGGTGTTCGCGTTCGCGAACCGTTGAATCTGGCGATTCTCGTGCAGGACGACCTCGTTTCGCGCGTCGGCAACGAACTCAAAGTGACGCGCGACTTCATCCGCGAGCTGCCCGCCGGTTCGCGCGTGATGGTTGGCTATGTCACGGCGGGCGCGTTGCAGGTGCGCCAGCCGTTCACGAACGACCTTGAGCGCGCCGCCAAGTCGTTGCGCCTCCCGCGCGGCACGACCGCGGCTTCGCCGTACAATCCGTACGTCGAAGTCAGGGACGCGCTCCGGCGTTTTGAGGCGAACGGCTTGAATCGCAACGCGCTGTTGCTCATCTCCGACGGGCTGGATGTTTCGCGCGGTTTCGATTCATCCTCAACTCTTAACTCGATTGATTTACAGCGCGCGGTGCGTGAAGCGAAACAGCGAAATGTTGCGGTCTACACGTTCTACGCGCCGTCGGTCGGGCTGACGAGTTGGAACCGCACGGCGGTCAACTATGGTCAGGGTGCGCTCAATCGTCTCGCGGAAGAGACAGGCGGCGAAGCCTTCTTTCAGGGAACAAGCTTCGTCACCTTTGACGCCTACTTCAGAAATCTGAGCCGCGAACTCAACCGTAACCAACCGGCGGCTGAATAAGTTCGCCGCCAGTTTCGTCGGATGCCGTCGGGAGCCAGCACTCCCGGCGGCTTTTTTTGTCGCAAGCACAGCAAGGAAAACAGGAGGCTGCCCGCACAGCGGCAACCGGTTTATCGCAAGCCGATGATGAACTCTACGTTCAGCTTTTTTTTGTTGTCGCGCGCCCGTCGCCGGTGGTAAATTTAACGCGCACTCGGCCCGTGCACGGGCATACCTTTTTAAGATTGAGCAGACCCCTTCCGGCTCGCGTGATGGAGAAAAGTCGCACTAAAGAATATTGTCTGATCGTCGAGGGTTCATACTTCACGGAATCGGAAGCCGAGCACGCGCTGCGTGATCCGTTTATCGAAGACTGGGTTGAGCAGACGGGTCGCTTCCGCATCCACAATCTCAATGAAATGGAGATTGTGCCGGGCGTCGTTCTCGGCGCGCTCGGTGTCGTGATGCTCGACGACGAACTTTTCGAGATCGCCAGCGCCGACCCCGAACACCCGCTCACCGAACACAAAGCCAACGGCGTCGCGCAAGCCCTCCTGCGACAAGGCATGTTCGACGAAATCAACGTCGAACCGCGCGGAGAGAGTCTGTCCGACGATGTTCTCCAAGAAGCTGACAACGAGGCTCCGGCGGACGAACCGGCCTGATTCCGCCGGACGCCGGCAGAGTCCTCAAAGCTTGCTGAACGCATCGCGAACATCGTAAAATCAGCCCGAACTTATTCACACATTTTTCGCCGACGGGTTCACCCATATCTCCTGTTCAAGCGGGCGCGCGCATGACCCGCCCCGGAGATGCCTTGTTATGGTCGCCACCCGTGTCGCGTACCCTTGGGCGACCAAACTGATTCGACCCAAAAGCGCGTGGAAGTAAATTTGTTTTACGAACAAACAAACATCAGTCTGCTAGCCGGGCGCGTCCGCGTCGTGGTCGGCGACATCACTCGGCAGGAGGTCGGAGCCGTGGTCAACGCCGCGAACTCGTCTCTGTTGGGCGGTGAGGGCGTCGATGGTGCGATTCATCGCGTCGGCGGTGCGGCGATTCTGGCGGCCTGTCGCGAGATTCGGCGCGCGCGGTTTCCCGACGGGTTGCCGACGGGCGAAGCCGTCAACACGACGGGCGGAAGTCTCGCGGCGAGCCACGTGATTCACACGGTCGGGCCGGTGTGGGGAAGGCACGGCGGACGCGAAGCGGAACTGCTCGCGGCGTGCTATCGAAATTCGCTGGCGCTGGCTGTCGGGCACGCGCTCGCGTCGGTGGCTTTTCCAGCCATCTCAACCGGGGCTTACGGCTACCCGCCAGACGCGGCAGCGGGCGTCGCTTCGCAAGCGGTCACCGATTTCCTTGCCGCCGATGTGACGCTGCGCGAAGTGCGTTTGGTCTTTTTTTCGCCGGATGCGGCGGATGTGTTTTTGCGAAATCACGAGTTTAAATCGACTGCTGAAAGCTGAGAGTTATTGATGATTGAAGCGACCAGAGAGATAGAAGAAACCATGATTCAAACCGCGCGGGAATTGCCTGAGCCGCTGAACGCGCTAGGCAGACTTTCGGGAAACTACTGGTGGAGTTGGGCGGCGGACGGCAAGGAGGTCTTCCGCGACCTTGATCCGGAAGGTTGGGAAGAGTGCGAGCACAACCCGCGTCGGTTGCTGACGGAGGTCAGCGAGTTTCGCATGGCCGAGATGGCGACCGACCCCGGCTACATCGAGCGCGTCCGTCGGCTCGGCGAGAAGTTCGACCGCTACGTGGATGCCGCGACGCCGACGTGGGCGCAAGAGCACGCGCGCGAGATTACGCACGCCAACCCGGTCGCATACTTTTGCGCCGAGTTCGGGATACATAATTCGCTACCGCTCTATTCGGGCGGGTTGGGGATGTTGGCCGGCGACCATCTGAAGTCGGCCAGCGATTTGGGCTTGCCGCTCGTCGCCATCGGGCTGATTTATCATCACGGATACTTTCGCCAACGCCTGCGCCGCGACGGGTGGCAGGAGGAGCACTACGGCGAAATCGACACCGATGAGTTGCCGCTCGAACTCGTGCGCGGCGCGGACGGCAGTCGCGTCGTCATCGAGTTGGAAGTGCGTGGTCGCACCGTGCGCGCGCAGGCGTGGCGCGTCAACGTCGGGCGCGTGCCGCTCTATCTGCTCGACACCAACATCATCGAAAACGATCCGACCGACCGCATGATTACGTGGCATCTCTACGGCGGCGACCGCGAGACGCGGTGTGTGCAGGAAATGGTGCTCGGCATCGGGGGCATCCGACTGCTGAGGCGTCTGGAGATCGAGCCGCACGTTTTTCATTTGAACGAAGGCCACTCCGCTTTCCTCACGCTCGAACTGGCGCGCGAGATAACGACCGGGGGCACGCCCTTTGACGAAGCCGCGCAAGAGGTGCGCTCGCGCTGCGTGTTTACGACGCACACGCCGGTCGCCGCCGGTCACGACGAATTCATCGCCCCGCTCGTGGAAGACTGCTTCGGCCCTTCGTACTGGGAACAACTCGGACTCACGCGCGACCAGTTTCTGAGTCTCGGACGCATCAACGGCGACGCCGACGAGCTTTTCGGTTTGACGCCGCTCGCGCTCAAGATGTGTCGTTCAACCAACGGCGTCAGCCGCAAGCACGGCGAGGTTTCGCGCGATTTGTGGAGCAAGCTATGGCCGGGCAAGCATGTTGACGAAGTGCCTATCACATACGTCACCAACGGCGTCCACGCGCCGACGTGGGTTAATCCGCTGCTGCGCTCGCTCTACGAACGGCACGCCGGGGAAGATTGGACAAACACGCTCCACAACACAGAAGCCTGGACGCAGGCCGTCGAGTCGATTTCCGACGAAGAACTCTGGCGCGTCTCGCGTCTCCTGAAACGGCGGCTCATCGCCTTCATCCGCGAACGGCTCTACCATTCGCGGGTTTATCAGGGCGAGACCAAGGAGTATGCCGAGATGGCGCGCGTCATGTTCGACCCCGACGCCCTAACCATCGGCTTCGCGCGTCGCGTCGCGGCCTACAAACGCTGGAGCCTGATGCTGACCGACCCCGAACGGTTGCTGCGTTTGATAAACGACGCCGAGCGTCCCGTCCAATTCGTCTTTGCGGGCAAGGCGCACCCGCAGGATCAGGGCGCGAAAATCATTCTCCAACAACTCGCGCTCTGGAAGCTCGACCCGCGCGTGATGCACCGCGCCGTCTTCATACAGGATTACGATCAGGAGATCGCGCGCCAACTCGTGCAGTCAGTCGATGTGTGGCTGAACGTCCCGCGTCGTCCGCTCGAGGCTTCGGGGACGAGCGGCGAGAAGGTCGCCATCAACGGTGGCCTCAACCTCTCGATCCTCGACGGTTGGTGGCCGGAAGGTTACGACGGCACGAACGGTTGGGCTATCGGTAGCGAACCGCCCGACGGCGCGGCGCACGATGAGGACGCGCACGATGCCGAATCGCTCTATCATGTGCTGGAAAACGAGGTCGTTCCGACCTTTTACGAACGCGACGAGCACGGCATCCCGCGCCGCTGGGTGCACATGATGAAGCGTTCGATTGAAACGCTCGCCCCCGCCTTCAACAGCGACCGCATGGTGCAAGAGTACACGCGCAAGATTTACGTCGGATAGCGGAGCAGCGGCGGCGAACTTGCCGCATCAGATTTGAAAGGGTTAAGGAAAACCTCTTGCCGCCTACTTATGTTTTCCGTCATTGACCGTTATAATGTCCCGGCTTGAAACACGATGACCAGATAACCCGCACGCCTTCGGCTTCCGGCAAGTTCGCACCGCAGAACCTGCGCGGCATCCTGATACCTTTTCCGACCCCCTTCGACTCTGACGGCCACGTCGATACGCAAGCTCTCCGCACGAACATCGAGCGTTGGAGCGAGACGGGCATCGACGGCTACGTCGCGCTCGGCTCGACCGGCGAGCGCGTCCATCTCGACGAGCGCGAGGCTTTGGAGGTAATCGAGACGGCGCGCGCCGTTGTGCCGGAGCGGTTCGCGTTCATCGTGGGGACGGGGCAACAGAGCACGCGCGCCACGATTAAGGAATCGCAACGCGCCGCGCGCGCCGGGGCCGATGCGCTGCTCGTCATCACGCCCCATTTTTATCGCGGGGCGATGACGCACGGCGCGCTCGTCGAACATTTCACGGCGGTCGCCGATGCTTCGCACGCACCCGTCGTGCTCTACAATATTCCGCAGAACACCGGCCTCGCGCTCGCGCCCGAAACAATCGCGCGTCTCGCCGAACACGAAAATGTCATCGGCGTCAAAGACAGCTCTGGCGACTTCCTGAATCTCGCCGAGACGTTGCGCCTCGTGCCGTCTGAATTCGCTGTGCTGACGGGCAATGCTTCGTTGCTCTATGCGGCGCTCGCGGCGGGCGC
>JBGTHJ010000188.1:0-10416 GCA_041746175.1 Pyrinomonadaceae bacterium | reverse complement strand
ACGCGAACCATTGAACGTGCTCCGAGCACGCTTGCCAGCGGGACGCTCGCGCTCCCGGCACTCACCCAATTGCAAACCGCTATAGAACAGACGCACCACCTCGATAAACCTACCAAACCGCCTCGCGCAATCTTTCATGTGCGGCAGTTCCATCCGCTTCAATCGCTCGCTTGTGGTGGGTCAACCGTCGCCATTCTAGGATTGCGGCTTGAAGTAGAGGACGAGTCCCGCGCCGAGCGAGGCGAGCACGATGCCGACGTAGAGCAGCGGGTTGGGCGCGGCTTTGGGTGGATGCAGCCACATCGAGAAGAGCGCGTTGACGATGGGCGCGCCCGCGAAGACGAGCGGCATCACGTAGGTCGGCAAGCCCCCCGATTTGAAGGCGAGGATGATACAGACCGCGCCGATTGCGCCGAGCGCGCCGCCGAGCGTGGCGAACGTCGAACCCTTCATCGTAAAGCCGTTCAACTCGCCCTGCGCGCCGAGCCACACCAACGGAACCAGCACGCCGACGAGAAAGTACGCGACGCCGACGCACAGCAACGCCCGTAGCGGATTGCCCAGCGCGACCTGCCCGCGATGCAGCGACGGTCCGTAGAGTCCCCACGAAATCGCCGCCCCGACCGCAAAAATAATCCAGACCATCTGAGTCCTCCTCAAAACGTGACGGGTGATGATTGACCGGGTGACACGATAAAGACCGAAAGCGTTTCTCTTGTCGCCGCTCGACGCTCATCCTGTCATCCGCACTAAAAAGCGATTCGTATTCCGAGTTGAATCTGCCTTGACGATGTGACGGTCGAGCGGATGCGACCGAGGGTCGAGAGCGGGCGTTCGTTGTCCGCCGCGCCGGAGAAGGCGAGCAAACCCGGCGGGGCGAAGTTCGCGCGGTTGAAAAGATTGAACGCTTCGACGCGAAATTGGATGTTGGTGTTTTCGCCGAGCCGCGACCAGCGCGTGTTCTTGACCGCCGACATGTCGAAGATGCGAAGGTTGGGTCCGATGAGCGCGCCGCGTCCGAGATTGCCGAGCGTCCCGGCGGGTTGGAGGACGAAGGCGTTCGGGTCGAAGTAGGCGTCGGGGTTGCCGGTCACGGCGTCGGCGGCGGTGCGACCGGGCGCGAAGCTCGGACGGTCGAGTCCGAGACCGGGGCCGATTGACGGACTCCACTGCGAACGCGAGCGGTTGCGCTGGACAAAGAGCGTCAGAGGGTTTCCGCTGCGCGCCTGCCCGATGCCGGAGAGTTGCCAGCCGTCGAGCAGCGCGCCCGCCGCGCCCTCAAGACCACGCGCGAACGGAACGTCCCACGTAAAATTGACGACGAGGTTGTGCTTGGCGTGATAGTCGGCGAGACCTTTGTTGTAGTCGAGGCCGGGAAATTCGGGAAGCGCCGAGGTCGTGCCGTTGGTCGCGTCGGAGAAGAAGGTTGAAGCCTGCGTGGTGTCGATGTTGCGCGAGAAGGTGTAGGAAGCCTGCGCGCTGAAGCCGCGCGTGAAACGCTTGCGCGCCTCGAAGACGAGCGCGTTGTACCACGAATTGCCGTCGCTGCTTTTGAGTTCGATGGTCGAGAAAGCGGTGTTGGGGCGCGGCTGTCCGGGCGGGAAAAAGAGTGTGCCGTCGGCGAGCGTCTGCGGGACGGGGATGTTGGCGTCGCCGCTGCGGAGCAGATGAACGCCGCGCGAACCCGCGTAGCCGAGCGTGACTACAGTGTCGAACCACAGTTCTCGCTGGAGGTTCAGGTTCCATACCTGCACGTACGGATTATCGAGATCGAACTGCACGGGACGGATGCTGTTGCCGATGCCGCGCTCGAAGGGCGGCGTGGGAAACGTCGGGTTGTTGATGATGATGCGCGGCGTTGCGGGCGGGTTCGTGACGGTGACGATCAGGTTCTGCTGGTTGTTCGTGTTGAAGTAAATCCCGTAGCCGCCGCGCGCCGACGTTGTGCCGTCGCCAAAGATGTCCCACGCGAAGCCGACGCGCGGCGAAAAGTTTTTGTGCGTCGGGTTTTGGTAGAGCGGGCCGACGGTGGGGGCGCGGTCGCTCAGGTTGATGAGCGCCGAATCGCGCCCGTAGAGATCGACCGGCATCGTCGCAAACTCGTAGCGCACGCCGCCGTTCAAGGTCAGGCGCGGGGTCGCGCGAAAGGTGTCGTGGACGTAGAGTCCGAAGAGCGTGAAACGCCAGTAGCGGTCGAGCGCGCCGTCGGGATTGAGGCCGACGAAACGCTGCGCGCGGTTGGAGAGAAAGTCGCGGAGACTGGCGAAGGTAAAGATGCCGAGACTAAATGTCGGGTTGACCATGTTGTCTTGATAACGCTCGACGAGCGCGCCCGTCTTGACGAGATGCCGCCCGCGACTATGAACCAAGCCCTGCTCGAAGGCGAAGACGTTCTGCGTCAGACGCAGATTAGAGGATGTTTGCGGGCCGAAACGCGGCAGACCGGCGATGTCGATGTTGCCGATCAAATCACGTCCGGGTACGAACGGCTGCAACCCGGTGTTGGTGACGTTGGCCTCGACGTTCTGCCCGATGCGCGTGCGGCTGAAGCCGAAGCGGAGCGTGTTGAAGGTGTTCGCGGAAAGCGTCCGGCGGTGCTCGGCGGTGAAGAACTGGTTGCGCGACAAAAAGGCGCGCGGGAACTGCGGGAAGTCGGTCGGGAGTCGCTGGTCGGCGTCGTCAAAGGTGTAGCGTGCGAAGAACTGGTCGCGGTCGCTGCGGTTGTAGTCGATGCGCCCCTGCGCGAAATGCTGCGTCACCTGCTGATTGAATCCGAAGTTGTAGGCGGCCAGACCGTCGCCGAGATTCGCGCCGTTCGGCAACGGAAACTCGTCGAGGTACGGACGCGTAACGGGGCTGACGGCGACCGCTCCAGACGGCAAGATGCCGCGCCGCGCGTCGAGGTCGGGGACGACGGTCGAGATGGTGCGCCCCAACTGTTCGCGCAGGGCTTCGTAGCCGAAAAAGAAAAAGAGTTTGTCTTTGCGGACGGGGCCGCCGAGACTCGCGCCGTACTGGTTGCGTTTGAATTCGGGCTTTTCCGCAGGGTCGAAGAAGTTGCGCGCGTCGAAGTTGTCGTTGCGGTGAAACTCGTAGAGCGAGCCGTGAAAATCGTTCGTCCCGCTCTTGCTGACGACGTTGATCTGCCCGCCGGAGTTGCGCCCGAACTCCGCGCCGTAGGCGTTGGCTTCGACGCGAAATTCGCGAATCGTTTCGACGCCGAGCGTCGTGCCCGCCGCGCTTCCCGCCGGGCCGTTGGTGAAATCGTTTTGCGTCGTGCCGTCGAGCAGGTAGACGTTCGAGCGTGGGTCTTGCCCGTTGATGCTCATGCCGAGGCCGTGCGCCACCACCGAGCCGCCGTCGCGGTGCGGGTAGGCGAGCACGCCGGGCTGCAACAGCGCGAGGTCGGTGTAGTTTCTGCCGTTCAGGGGAAGCGTCTCGATGGCGCGTTGGCCGACGAGATAGCTCAATTCGGAAGTCTGCGTGTTGACCGGCAGTTCGCCCGTCACGTTGACGATGTCGGCGATGCCGCTGACCTGCATGACGAGCGAGACGACCGCCGTCTCGTTGACCGTCAGCACAACGTCGCGGAAGACGAGCGGCGCGAAGCCCGCCGACTCGGCGCGGATTTCGTAACGCCCGACGGGCATCCCCGGAAAAGTAAACCTGCCGTCTTCAAGACTCGTGCTTGTCCGCACCAATCCCGTCTCGACGTGCACCGCCGTCACGCGCACGCCCGCCAGCGTCGCCCCGGCGGTGTCCGTGATGTCGCCCGTGATGGTGCTGCTGGTTTGCCCCGCAGCGACCGAGACCAACGTGAGAAGAATACACGCGGCCAGTGTCGCGCGGCGGCACGGCTGCCGGATCGTCAAATGGGGGTGATGCATGGCTGGTTTTATTCCTTGCGATGTGACTGTTGATTCCAGACTTTCAGGACTGATGCAGATGTGCTTGGTGCAGAAGCCCGCACGAAGTAAAGGCGCAATCGCGACCACCAGTGACGCCCTTACTTTCTGCAAATTGGTTCCACTGCGGAAGCCCTACGTCAATACTTTGTATACTAGCAAGCGGTTTCAGATATTCATAAATATCGGGCGACGCTTTTACAAACTGTTTACAGCCACCGGCGTACTTTTACACCTTCTTTACAACATTTTTCCGTGATCGGGTCATAATATACTGCTCGCGAAAGTTTCGGCACGGACTGAGGAAATTAGCCGTTGCTGCAACCACCGGCAAATTTCCGTCGCGGCTCCGGGGCAACATACTTGTGCAAGCGGTCTAAATGAGGCAGACAGAAAGCGGTAGGCAGAAAGCCGCCTGCCAGTCTTTCGAGTCTGTTGAGGAGAAATCATCTTGAAATCGTCATCCCCTAGCGCACTCGTCTTGTTCGCACTGCTCGCGTGCTCGTCCGTCGTTGGCGTCGCCGCCGCCGCCGCGCAAACTCATCGCGGCTCGATTCGCGGCACGGTCATCAACGCGACGGGCAGCCCGCTCGCCGGAGTCGAAGTGCTGCTGACCCGCGAGAGCACCAACGAGACGCGTACCGCAACGAGCGACGCCGACGGAGCTTTCTCAATCGCGCTGCTCGCGCCGGGAACGTATCGTGTGGAAGCCCAATCGACGGGCTACAAAAAGCACATCCAGCGCGTCGAGCTAGAGGTCAATCAGGAACTCCGCGCGGACATCGGTTTAGAGGTCGGCACGCTGGCCGAAGAGGTCGTCGTCGTCGAGAATCTCGCGCCGCTCAAGAAAGATTCGGCGGCGCTCGGCACGGTGATCGAAAATCGACAGGTCGCGAACCTGCCGCTCGACGGGCGCAACTTTTACGAACTCGCCCTGCTCGTTCCCGGTGCCGCGCCCGCCGCGCCGGGGTCGGCTGGCTCGGTGCGCGGCGATTTCGCCTTCAGCGTCAACGGCGCGCGTGAAGACAGCAATAACTTTTTGCTCGACGGCGTTTACAACATCGACCCGAAGCTGAACACGTTCGGCGTCCGCCCGTCGGTCGATGCCATCCGCGAGTTTGAAACTTTGACGAGCACTTACGATGCGTCGTTCGGACGCAACCCGGGCGCGCAGGTCAACGTCGTGCTCAAGTCGGGGACGAACGGCTTGCACGGCTCGGTCTTCGAGTTCTTCCGCAACGGCGCGCTCGATGCGCGCAACTACTTCGCGCCCGCCGACCAGCCCGCGCCGAAGTATCAGCGCAACCAGTTCGGCTTCTCGCTCGGCGGCCCCGTCGTCCGCGACCGGACGTTTTTCTTCGTCGATTACGAGGGCACGCGCTCGCGCGAAGGCATCACGCGCACCGCCAACGTCCCGACGCTGCAAGAACGCGCGGGCGACTTTTCGCAGAGTCTTTTCGGCGTGCCCGTCGATCCGTTCACGGGGCAAGCGTTTCCCGGCGGCGTGATTCCGGCAGCGCGCATCAACGCCGTCGGGCGCGCCATCGCCGCGCTGTATCCCGCGCCGAACCGCGCCGTGCGGTTTCAAAACTTCGTCTCTTCTCCGACGCAGCGCGACCGCCAGGACACCTTCGACGTGCGCTTCGATCATTCGTTCAACGACCGCTCCGACTTCGTTTTCCGCTACAGCTTCGGCGAGCGCGAACTGTTCGAGCCTTTCTCCGGCCAGACCTTCGCCGCCGTCCCCGGCTTCGGCGTCGACATCCCGCGCCGGGGTCAGAATTTGATGCTCGGCGAGACGCACATCTTCTCGCCCGCGTTCGTCAATGAAGCGCGCTTCGCCTTCAACCGCGTCGCGCTCGGCGTGTTTCAACAGACGCGCACGACGGCTCTGAATCGCACCGTCGGTCTGCCCGAACTTTTCACCGACCCGCGCGACACGGGTTTGAGTTTCATCACGGTCGCGGGATTCTCGCCGCTCGGCGACGAGTTCAACAACCCGCAGCACAGCGTCAGCAACACGTTTCAAATTCTCGACAACGCGACTTACGCGCGCGGGCGGCACCTCTTCAAGTTCGGCTTCGACATCCGCGCGCTCCAACAGAACGCCTTCCGCGACGTGCAGGCGCGCGGCTTCCTCAACTTCTCGCCGTTCGCGCAAATCAGCGGCAACGCGCTCGGCGATTTGCTGCTCGGCTTCCCGCTCGTGACGGGCGCGGCGCGCGTCGATAACGCGCAACACCTGCGCACCGAGAGCTACAACTTTTATCTCAACGACCAGATCAGACTGACGCCGCGTCTGACGCTCTCCGCCGGTTTGCGCTACGAGTACAACTCGCCTTCGGTCGATGCGGAAGACCGCGCGAACGTCTACGACATCGCGACCCGCACGCTCACGCGCGTCGGCGCCAACGGCGTTCCGCGCAGCGGCGTCGAAGCCGACACAAACAACTTCGCGCCGCGACTCGGCATCGCGTGGACGCTCGGCGACGAAGGCCGCACGGTCGTGCGCGCGGGTTACGGCGTCTATTACGACCAGTCCGCGCTCGCCCCCGGCGAGGCTCTCTATTTCAACGCGCCCTTCTTCGACAACAACCTTTTCTTCTCGCTGCCCGGACTGCCCCTGACGCTCGACGATCCGTTTCCGCGCTTCTTCCCGTTCCCGCTGCCCGACACCGCGCTCGCGATTCAACGCGACCTGCGAACCGCCTACATGCAGCACTGGAACTTCAACGTCCAGCAGGAACTCGGACGCCGTCGCGTGCTCGAACTGGCCTACGTCGGCTCGAAGGGGACGAAGCTGCTGACCGCGCGCGACATCAACCAGCCGCCCCCCGGCGTCTTGCCCCCCGGTCTGCCTTTCGTCCCGCGACCCGTCCCGCAGTTCGACGACATCAACCTCCTCGAATCGCGCGCCAACTCCAACTACCACAGCCTGCAAGCCCGCTTCCAGCAACGACTCGACTTCGGGTTAGCTCTGCTCTCATCCTACACATGGTCGAAGTCGATCGACGACGCCTCGAACTTTTTCACCAGCGCGGGCGACCCCAACTTCCCGCAGAACAGCTACGACACGCGCGCCGAACGCGGTCGGTCAAACTTCGACGTGCGGCATCGTCTCGCGGTCAGCTACGCCTACGATTTCCCCTTCGGCAAAGGCCGCGCGTATCTCGCCGGGGGAGGTCTGCTCTCCGGCATCCTCTCCGGCTGGCAAACCTTCGGCATCGTGACGTTGCAATCGGGACGCCCGTTCACCGTCGCGCTGCTCCCCGAAATCGACAACAGCAACACGGGGCGTTCCGCGCTCGGCTTCGGAGCCAACGACCGACCCAACGTCTTTGGCGACCCCGTTTTGTCGAACCCCACGCCCGAACGATGGTTCAACACCGGCGCGTTCAACTTCTCGCCGCGCGGCACGTTCGGCAACGCCGGACGCAACATCCTCGACGGCCCCGGTTATCAGAACGTCAACGCCTCGCTCGTCAAAAACACCGCGCTCACCGAGCGTCTCAACCTCCAACTGCGCGCCGAATTCTTCAACCTCTTCAATCATCCAAACTTCAACCTGCCCGACAACTTCCTCGGCTCGCCGACCTTCGGGCGCATCCTCTCGGCACGCGAACCGCGCCACATCCAATTCGGCGCGAAGCTGCTGTTCTAACAGCCTGACGATGGATAACCGGCGTTCGGTGCGTGTGTGTGGTGAATGCAGACAAATTCTCTGATGAAGCGCAGGATGTCTTATCAACGATGGAGAAGTATATGAGCACAAGAACAGAAGCTCTTATTGAAGACTTATACCGCGTGCCTGAACACGGTAAAGCTGAAATTGTGAATGGAGAACTGGTGCTAACGTCTCCTGCTGGAGGTGTGCCGGGAAGGGCGCGCGGCGAAATTTATGTCAGCTTGCGTGAATACGAACGTCGTACAAAAAATGGCTATGCCTTTCCTGATAATGTAGGGTTTACGGTAAACCTTCCCCATCGCCGGTCGTTTAGTCCTGAGGCCGCCTTTTACGTTGGCGCCCGGTTAATTCTGCGTTAGACCGTTCTGCTGCTGCTGCGTCTTGGCACTGTGCCAACAACAAGTTCATTTATTTGCATCATACGAATCAGAACAAAGCGACCAATCTGATAAAACTATATGGCGTCCCTCTTCATTTCGCGGCACACGGCTTGATGTCTGAGTTTGGGTGGTTCAAACTTTGACAAGACGAGAGGGGCGATCATGAAGATTGTTATCCCCGGCGGTACAGGACAAGTCGGAACTATTTTGGCGCGCGGCTTTCACAAAGACGGGCATGAGGTGGTGGTGCTCAGCCGCGAACCCGGAGCCGCGCCCTGGCGTGTGGTGGTCTGGGACGCGCAGACGATAGGCGATTGGGCGGCGGAGTTCGAGGGGGCAAACGCCATCATCAATCTCGCTGGTCGTAGCGTCAACTGTCGCTATAGTCCGGAGAACCGCCGAATGATTACAGAGTCGCGCGTTCAATCAACACGGGTGGTTGGTGATGCTATCGCACGGGCGGACTGCCCGCCGCAGGTTTGGCTCCAGATGAGCACGGCGACGATTTATGCGCACCGCTACAGTGCTCCCAACGACGAGGAGTCAGGCATCTTAGGCGGGTCGGAGCCGGATGTGCCTGATACGTGGCGATTCAGCATCGATGTCGCGACAGCCTGGGAACGAGTTGTCGACGAAGCCCTTGTGCCACAAACGCGCAAGGTGAAGATGCGCTCTGCAATGGTGATGAGTCCGGATGTTGGGGGAGTGCTCGATGTGCTGTCGCGGCTTGTCCGATACGGACTCGGCGGGCGCGCTGGAAATGGACGTCAGTACGTGTCTTGGATTCATCACGATGATTTCGTGCGCGCCGTCTATTGGCTTATCGAGCATGACGGCCTCGAAGGTGCGGTTAACCTCGCCGCCCCGAACCCGCTGCCGAATACCGCGTTCATGCGCGTTTTGCGGGAGGCGTGGGGCGTAGGATTTGGCCTTCCGGCGATGGAATGGATGTTAGAGGTCGGAGCGGTATTTCTGAGAACAGAGACAGAACTGATCCTGAAGAGCCGACGGGTGATTCCGCGCCGGCTGTTGGAGAGCGGATTTACGTTTCGATTTCCAAACTGGTCAGAGGCGGCACAAGACCTTTGCCGCGAGTGGCATGAGATGCGAGGATCGCAGCCCGACAAGTCGCTGAACCGGTCGCTCACGAAGAAGCGAGCCGCTCATTGAAAGCTTGAATTCGTCGGCGTCTCTCCGTCGTAGGCGGCTTCGCCTCGATCAGTCGGTCAATTTGTAGCAGGCCATTTGCGTCGCATTGCGGACGAGGAGGCGACCGCCGGAGATGGCCGGGACGTTCCATGTTCGTCCTTCGAGAGCAGTGAAGCGGGCGACTTCGGTGTGGGCTTCGGGGGTCGCGCGGACGAGCACGACTTCGCCGCCGTCGGTCGTCACGATCAGATGATTGCCCGCGAGCAGCAACTGCCCGTAGCCGTAGCGACCGCCCTTCCACTTGCGTTCGCCCGTCGCGACATCGACCGCGGTGAGGATGCCTTCGTCGAGTCCGTAGACGTGGCCGTTGTGGAAGACCGAGCTGTTGAACTTATTCTTCATCGAGTTGTTTTCCCAAACCTTCCGCGCGGTAAAATTCTTGCCGCCGCCGCCGCCCGCCACCACTTCGACGAGCGCCGCGCCCTTGCCGTAACCCGCCGAGATGAAGACGCGTGTGTCGTCAATCACGATGGGCTGCGAGACGTTGATGCTCGCGCTGTTTTGCCACGGCGTTTCCCAGATGAGCGCGCCGTCTTCGGGCGTCAGTCCGACCATCCGGCTCGCGGACACGCCGAGAATCTGCCGCCGTCCGTTGAGCGTGACGAGCATCGGCGACGTGTACGAGGCTTCGTCGTTCTGCGACGACCAGATGCGCGCGCCCGTCTGTTTGTTGTAAGCGACAAACGATTTGCCCGAGCCGCCGCCGGGATGGACGATCACCTTATCGTCAACTACGAGCGGCGCGGCGGACATCCCCCATTGAATGTTCGACGCGCGGTTGTCGGTGAGGATGTTTTTGTTCCAGATGAGCTTGCCGGTCTTCGCATCGAGGCAGCGAAACTCGCCCGCCGCGCCGAGCGCGTAGAGCCGTCCGGCGTCCCACGTCGGGGTGGCGCGCGGCCCGTCGCCGCCCATCGATTCGACGAACTCGGCGTTCCATCCGTTCGTCCACATCTCGCGCCCCGTTTCGATGTTGTAGGCCGCGACCACTTCCTGATTGCGACGCTGTTCGATGGTGTAGGCCAGTCCGTCGGCGACGACGAACGAGGCGTAACCGCCGCCGACCGGCTGACGCCAGACGAGCGGCAAGCCTTGCGGCGACCAGTTGGTTTTCACCGCGCGCTCGTCGGAGCGACCGTCGCGCGCCGGGCCGCGAAAGCTCGTCCAGTAGTTTCGCGCGGACGACGATACGGATGAAGTGGCGGGCGCGCCGGTCGTCGCGGTGCCGGGAGCGGTC
>JBGTHJ010000187.1:0-2738 GCA_041746175.1 Pyrinomonadaceae bacterium | reverse complement strand
TTATAGCGGTTTGCAATTGGGTGAGTGCCGGGAGCGCCAGCGTCCCGCTGGCCAGCGTGCTCGGAGCACGTTCAATGGTTCGCGTTCTCCGAACGCTCAATGCGAGCGGGACGCTCGCGCTCCCAGGCGATGCCGCTCTTTTAGGTGCGACATGCAATTGCAACTTGCTATAGTTGGCGGGCACCGAGGTTCGTGCTCCCGGCTTCACGCAACCGCCACCCGGGATAAACTTTGAGATTGTTAGCGGCGCGGCGGCTTCCGGTCGGCAATCAAATCGCCGGTGAAGATTTCGATGATGGCTTTGGCCGTGCCGACGACAGGGAGCAGGTCTAAACCGACGTGCACCGCGCCACGCATCGCGCCTTTTTTCTTGACCTCGTAGCCCGCCAGCCCGACCGCAACCCCGGTGCCGACCACCGGAATCGTTTTAATCAGACGCTTTGCCAGCGCCCAACCACCCGCCCGCGCCACTCTTCTCGTCATGCCTGCCGCCATCGCTCTGCTCCTCCCACCGGTCAGAATCGGGTTAGGTTAAAATCGGGTTTTGCCGGTCGCACCCGTCCTTCGCCCGACAAAAGACCAGACCCGCGCCCATCCGTCCCATGATTGCATCGTTGAAGTATCGCCCCGCATTTTATCCGAGCCGAACCGTTCACACCAGCGCCGCGTTCGGGCTGTCGCTGTTCGGCAAAACTCACACGACGACGAACGCGGCGAGGCCGAACCCGATGATGTTGACGACGATAAACAAAAGCGTCTCGCACGCGAACAAGGCCACCGACTTGAGCGAGGTCGCCAGCCAACCCTGCCGGTAAACCCGCCCGAGCGCGACGAGCAGGTACACGAAGGCCGCCGGATAAAAAAGGTTCAAGACCTGCACGGACAACTTGTAGCCCGCCGCGCTCGCGATGATGAACAACAGCGCGAAGAAGCTCTTGCACAGGAAATCGAAGGAATAATAATGAAGCGAAAAGATCATGTGCTCGACGTAGTAGCGGCTCATCCGGCGGTAGAGCAACATCAGAAATAGTCCCGATACAAGCACGCTCGCGAACCGCAGCACGGCTGAATACTTCTCCGCCTTCTGCGCAACCTTTTCCGCGTAGGCTTTCGGCTCAAGACCTTTCTGTTGCGCGATGCGGGCGACGCGCGGATTCGTCTCCATCGCCCTCATCCCGCCGCGCGCGTCCGCCAGCGTCCCCCACGCGAAGAGAAAATAGATGGCGCTGAAGGTCAGATAAATCCTGATCGGATTGATGTGACGACCTTTGCGTCCGGCCAGATATTCCGCCGTCAAAAGTCCGGGCTTGAACAACAGAGCCGACAGCGTGTTGAGGATTTTGTTGGAATCGAGGTGCGTGAATTCGTGGACGACGTGGCCGGAGAAATGCTTCAACGCGAACTCGTGGTGGTGCATCTTCCGCTGCCCGCACTCGTGACAATATTCGCCGACGAGGGGCGCGCCGCAATTCAGGCAGTTCGGCTCGGGGTGGGGCGCGTTTTCCGACGCTTCGACCGTCTCTGGTTGAGTAGTCATTCTTTGAATACCTCCAACGGTTGACTCGCCCAAGCACGTCGCGGCAAACCCGTCGGCGTGCAACTCCTAAACGCGGTCGTGGGAAAGTTTGTTGCGCGTCATTGCGTTTCGAGTTTGGCGCGGGCGCGTTCGAGAAACGTCTGCATCATTTCGGTGACGCCCTTTTGCATCTCGGCGCTGAGCCGCGCTTCGCCCGCGAGACCCGCGAGCAGGTGGAGTTCTCTGGCGTGCTGGCGACGCAGTTCGACGCGTTGCGCGATGCGCACCAGCACCCGCTGCGGCTCGCCCTCCTGTGGCTCGAAGCGCGCGGCGTAACGCAGAAAGTTTTGCTGCTCGCCCTCGGCGGGCGACCACTCGATGCGCTCGTCCGTGTTGTCGGTCTGGCGCACGGGGAAGCTCTGGCGAATCGAACCGATGACGGGCACGTCCGCGCGTATCAGCCAGCGCATCACGCCGCCCGCCTCCGCCGTGATGCGCTCGACGCCCGGCATCAACTCGACGAAGTTCCGCAAGTCAGAAAAGAACTGACGCGCCCGTTCGAGCGTCGTGCGCGCTTCCACCTGTCCGTTGAAATCTGCTCTCACCTTGAACACAATCAATCCTCCGCAACAGGTCACAGGCGCAAGAGAAGAGTTTGCTTTCGACCTGTCACCCGCCGCCCGTCACGGTCGTCAAAAAATAGGTTGGAACAAAAACGAGTTGAAGAAGAGGCGCGTGGTGCTGCGCCAGATGGCACGGAAGTTGGGGTCTTCGGCGTAGAGGACGACGTGCCCCTTGCCGGTCGGCTCGTCGATCACGTAGGCCGTGCCGCGCAGGAGTCGCTCGGTGTTGTCCGGCCAGACGAAGCCCGCGATGCGGAGCGTCTGTGCTTCGGGCGCAAAGACGACCGCGTTCGTCCCCTCTTTCGACGGACGGAAAAAGTAAGCGGAATCGACGAGCACGGGCAGCGTCGTCGCTTCGTAGCCGTAGGTCAGCGGCGTGGTGCGGTCGATGGTCGCGCGCAGAATCGCGCCGGGGACGGCTTCGGGAACTCTGCCCGGTCGCGACGATGGCGACGCGATGGGCGGTAAATCTGGCGCGGCGCCGTCCATCTTCTCCGTCTGCGTCGAATCCTGAGCGGATTGATCGGGGGGCGTCCGTCGGTCTCGCGGGTTGCGTGGCGTCGCGGCGGCGGCGTCGTCGCGCGCGGGCGTCGGGGAGG
>JBGTHJ010000186.1:0-3233 GCA_041746175.1 Pyrinomonadaceae bacterium | reverse complement strand
CGCGGTCGAGCGCGGGGCGCGCGTCCTCGCGGGCGGCGGGCGCGCTGCCGGAGACGACTTGCAGGATGGCTTTTTTCATCAACCGACCGTGCTCGTCGATGTCGATCACACGATGACCGTGATGCGCGAAGAGACGTTCGGCCCGGTGCTCCCCTTGATGGCTTTCACAGATGAAGACGAAGCGGTGCGGCTCGCCAACGACAGCCCGTTCGGTCTTACCGCGAGCGTGTGGACGCGTGACCTCCGGCGCGGGCGTCGCCTCGCCGCGCGCATCGACGCAGGCACGGTGATGGTCAACGAAGTCCTCTACACGCACGGCATCGCGCAGACCCCGTGGGGCGGCGTCAAACAGAGCGGCCTCGGACGCACGCACGGGCGCGCCGGTCTGCTCGAACTCGTCGCCCCGTATCACATCCACACCAATCGCCTCGCGCGCTTCCAAGATGTCTGGTGGTTCAACTACACGCCGCACGCCGCCAGCCTCTTCCGCGACATCGCCCGCCGATTCTCGACCGGCTCGCTCCTTCAGGCTCTGCGCATCGCGCCGCACCTGCTGCGCCGCTTCCTCGAACGTCGACGCCCCGGGTAGCTGGCCGGCGACGATTCGCGGATGACGCGCTTCAAGACGTTCGTCCCAATTACGCGAGCCTCCCCCGCAAGCTCCTTTCTCAAATATTGCCTGCGCCCGCTCTGCGTCCTCATCACACCCGTTTTGGCTCCTATCTTGTTTGAGTGAATAAACTTTTCCCATGTAGGCAATTATTTGCATCCTGCTCAAAAGTTGCATATACTGCGCCCGCTGAACAGTTCAAGGGTGTCGTCAGTGACGTGGCGTCTACCCTTCCCAATCCTCCGGTGACAACGCTACCCCGGAAACCACGACTCGAAATTCTCGCGGTCAGGCTCGAAATTGTTGCGTCTCCGACGACCTTTTCGGGTGATTTCCGTTCAACCTTCCAAGAGCGAATCCTGCTCTGAGACCGTTTTCAGAACGGGTTTTGCTGATTTGGCTCGAAAATATTAAAGGGAAGAAATGAAGAAACTCCTCGCTTTATTTGTCCTCGTCGTTTGTTGCGCGATGCTGTCGCGCTCCGTCCTGAATCTCAACCGGAATCTCTCAAACCTCTTGAACGTCTCGTTTTCGACTGCCGGAGCGCATGTCGCCTCAAACGTGTTGCCGTTTCATCAGGAGGGCGTAGCGCTGTCGGATTAAGTCTCCGATGGGAACGCGTGCGAGGCTCGGCGGAAAAGTTTCGATGCGGGTTCGCTGCCGGAGCAATTGGTCGTAAACGCAAGAGATGAGACGTACTGTAAATTTCTTGCGATAACTTTTCGGGGAGCGACCGGTGGACGCTCGATCCACCATCGCGCACCATAACGTGAGGGATGAACCGTGAGGCTCATCCCTCGTTTTGCTTTGGGGCGGATGGCAGATGGGACGTGCCGTCGCTTGCTTCGACGCGGCCAGCCCTTTAGGATGGGTCGCTCGCGGGTCGGGCGAGATTGTTTTGATGGAGGTTGGAGAAAATTTGTTCGGACGTTTGATTCACGCGCAGGAACGGCGGCGCGCCACGCGCGACACGAACCGCCGTGTGCGCCCTTTCGAGTGGGGCGCATCCTACATCGACGCGCACGCCGACGACGGCGACACCGACTCGCGCCGACTCTTCGAGCAGCACACCGAACGCGTGTTAGAGCAGAGCGACGACTTTTATGCGCTCGCGCCCGTCTCGGACTACGCGCTCGCCAGCGACCAACTGACTTGGACGAGCACGGTCGCGACGCCTTCGCCGGAGAACAACACGGCGCGTGCGCGTTTCTTTCCCGCGCCGGATCCGTCGCGACGCCAGAGCAGCGACGGGGTGCGCCGCGCCGTCGTCATCCTTCCGCAGTGGAACGCCGACGCACGCAGCCACGTCGAACTGTGTCGCATCCTCAACCGCCTCGGTATCACTGCGTTGCGCCTGACGCTGCCCTACCACGAAGCGCGTCGCCCGCCCGAACTCGAACGCGCCGACCATCTCATCAGTTCCAACGTCGGGCGCACGATCCAATCGATGCGGCAGGCCGTGCTCGACACGCGCGCCGCCATCAGGTGGCTCGTCGAACGCGGCTACGAACGCATCGGCATCGTCGGCACAAGCATCGGTTCGTGCACCGCGTTTCTCACGCTCGTCCACGAACCCGCGATCAGCGTCGGGGTCTTCAACCACGTCTCCGGCTACTTCGCCGATGTCGCGTGGCGCGGCATCTCGACGCAACACGTCCGCGCCGGGTTCGGCGACCGGATGACGCTCGAAGAACTCCGTCGCCACTGGCTGCCGATCAGTCCGATGCCTTACGTCCGGCGACTGCTCGAACAGCCCGCACGCCCGATGCGTTTCATCGCCGCGCGCTACGACCTGACCTTTCCGCGCGACCTCTCGCACGACGTTATCGAGACGGTCAGACGCCTCGGCATCCCGCTCGACGTGGCGTGGCTGCCCTGCGGCCACTACACCAGCGGCGAAAAACCATGGGTCTATCTTGACGGATGGAAGATCGTCAGCTACCTCAAGAAACATCTGTGAGCGACGAATGCTGAAAGACGATTGATGCGAGCGACGCTTTTATGATTCGTCATTCCCGCATCTCTGGTCGTTCCGCGTCCCTCATACATCCGCATCCTGTCTGTCTTGCGAATCGCTTTGCGTGATCGAATCCATCAGCAACGTCTCGACGCGCGCGGCGACGGCGTGGGCGCGTTCGAGCAGGTCGGCGGCGCGTGCGCGGTGTTCGGCGGCGAACTCTTCGTCTTCGATGTCGGCGGTGTTGACGAGGACGTTGTAGCGCGCGGCGGCGACGGCGGCGAGCGCGAGTTGCGTCCCCGTCGCGGAATCCGAGAGCCAGCGCGAGTCGCCGATTTCGGCGAGCGTTTCGACCAGTTCGCCGACTTCGACCGCCACTCGTGCGACATCGAGCGGCACGGTCGTCGCGCTCTTCAAAGCCTCTTCAATCGAACGCCCGCGCGCGTGTCGTTCTTCGTCGGTTGACTTCGGCAGATGCCGCGCGGCGACGATGCGTCTGAAGCTCGCCGCGTCTTCGTGCGCCGCGTCCGCGAGCCGCGTCCGCAACAGACGCAACTCCTGCACGGCGTCGCGCACCTCGGTCTCCATCCCCTGAAATCTTTTCTGGCTTTCGATTAAACCCGCGACCATCTCGCCGAGCGAGGCGGCGAGCGCCGCCGCCTGCGC
>JBGTHJ010000185.1:0-9373 GCA_041746175.1 Pyrinomonadaceae bacterium | reverse complement strand
AGGCCGCCGTTGCCGGGCGGACGACGGCGGCGGAAGCCGCGCCGCTCGACATCGTGGCGGCAGTAGTCAGCTTCATCCGCGTCGCGGTCGGCGGCATCCTGATCGGCGGTGCGTTGGGCTGGCTCGTCTCGCAGGTTATCGCGCGGGTTGACGACTATCTGATCGAAACGACGCTGACGACCGTGCTCGCCTTCGGCGCGTACCTCGTCGGCGAGCGACTCCACGTGAGCGGCGTGCTGGCGGTCGTCGTGGCGGGGATCGTCTGCGGCAACACGGGGTTGAAGGGGATGTCGCCGACGACGCGCATCGTGCTGTTTAACTTCTGGGAGTATCTCGCCTTCGTCGCCAACTCGCTCGTCTTTTTGCTCATCGGCCTCGACGTGGACATCCGGCAAATCATCGCCGCGATCTTTCCGATAACGGTGGCGGTGCTCGCGGTCATCCTGAGTCGCGCGCTCGTCGTCTATTTGTTGACGTGGCTGACCAATCTCTTGCGCAAGGGTCATCCGCCGGTGTCGCGTGCGTACCGGCACGTGCTGTTCTGGGGCGGCTTACGCGGTGCGATTAGCCTCGCGCTCGTCCTCAGCATCCCCGCGACGTTGCCCGATCGCGAAGCGCTGCGCGTGATGACGTTCGGCGTCGTGCTCTTTACGCTGCTCGCGCAAGGGACGACGATGCAGGTGCTAATGCGCCGGCTGGGTTTGACCGCGCGCAACGAATCCGAACTCGAATACGAACGACGGCAGGGGCGGTTGCTCGCCGTCCGCGCGGCACGCGAGCGGCTGCGGCAACTCTACGACGATGGGATGATTTCGTCGATCGCGTGGGAGCGTCTGGGGCCGGAGATTGAAAGCGAACTGCAAGCGCAGCTCGCCGCACAGCAAGCTCTGCTTGTCGAGCAGCCGTCGCTACGCGCGGAGGAACTAGAGGACGCGCGCCGCGAGGGTCTGCGCGCCGAACGCGCGATGCTCGCGCGGCTCTTGAGCGACGGCATTATTTCCGAGACGATTTATGAGGAATTGGTGACCGAGGTTGACGTGAAATTGACGGCCACAACGGGCGACGAAGCGACCTTTCATGCCGCGCCCGCGCCGACCAAACAGTAAGCGACCTTGAGCGGCAGGTGATGGAGTTGAAGCGATGAGTCCACTTGAAGAAGCGCAGGCGGCAGCCCTCAACGGCACACGTTCGTTTCGCGAATTTTTTGCACGCAACCTCGGCGTCGATGAACGGCGCAAGGAAGAGTTGTACGTCGAGATACTCAAATCCGCTTCGCTAAGAGACGTCAGCTTCTGGCTCCAAGTGGTGCTCTCGGCGGGCATCGCCACGCTCGGACTGGTCTTGAACTCGGTCGCGGTCATCATCGGGGCGATGCTCATCTCGCCTTTGATGGGGCCGATTCTGGCGAGCGGACTCGCGCTCGCCACCGGCGACCTGATTCTCGCGGTGCGTGCGCTAATCAACCTCGCGCTCAGTTGTCTGGTCGCCATCGCCTTCGCGCTGCTGCTCGTCTTCGTGCTGCCGTTCAAGGAGATGACCGCCGAAATCGCGTCGCGGACGCACCCGAATACGCTCGACCTCGTGGTCGCGCTCTTTTCCGGGGCGGTCGGTTCCCTCGCCATCTGCAAAGAGGTCAAAGGCGTTGTGACCTCGATACCGGGCGTGGCGATTGCCGTCGCGTTGATGCCGCCGCTGTGCGTTACAGGCTACGGGCTGGGCATCGCGCTCAGCCTCGACACCGCCGAGGGGACGCGGATCGCCACGGGCGGCGCGCTGCTGTTTCTCACCAACCTCGTCGCCATCACGTTGACCGCGATGGTCGTCTTTCTGCTCCTGCACATCGACACGCCGCAAGTCAAACAGCGCGTTCGCGAGTGGCGACGAAACGATCAGACGAGCCTCAAGCTCAACTTCGTGTTGCGTCGCCTGCCGAGGCTCGAAAACCTCAAGGTCATCGGCAGCCTGCCCGCGCGCCTGTTGTTGATTGTCGGAATGGTTTTGCTGCTGCTGTTCCCGCTGACCAACGCGCTCGGCGAACTGAGAAACGAAATCGCGCAACAGCAGCGCGTCAACCGCGCCCGCAAGGCCGCGCTCGAAGTTTGGCAACAGAATTTCGCGCGGACGAGCGACGGAGCCGAGCGTGCTTACGTCGGCAATCTCGATGTCGCGGAGCGCGGCGGCAAGATACGCCTGTCGATGCGCGTGTTTACCAGCAGCCCCTACGCCGACGACGAGAAGGCCGAATTCGTGCGTCTGCTCGCCTCCAACCTGCGGCTGCCCACTTCAGCGGTCGCGCTCCAACTCGTCGAGATACCAACGACGAGCAGCGAACTGCTGGCGCGCAGTCAAGAGCCTCAACGGACGGATGAGACGCGCTCCGAAGCGACCACGCCGCCCGCGCCGACCTTCGCCGATACGCAAAACTCCTTGCAGCAACTCGTCGGCTCTGCCGTCGGAACTTTGCAAATCCCCGCTCCCGCGCAAATCGCGGGTTACGAAATTCTGGTGCGTCCCGATGCGCCGCTCGAAGTTCGTCTCAGCTATCTCGGCCCGCGTGAAATCAGCGCGGACGCGCGCGAAGTGCTGGCCGAAAACTTCCGCGCGCAAATCGCCGACCCCGCCGCGCGAATCGGATTCGCATGGATCGAAGCCGAGCGCGAGTTGCCCCCCTTCAGACGCAACCAATCCGCCGTCACCGACGCGACCGGGGCGGCGCTCGAACCCATCGCGGATGCGCTTCAACGAAATCCAGATTTGCGCGTCAGCATCAACACCGGCGCGGGTGCGAACGAGCCGGAAGGTATCGCCCGCGCCCGCGCCGAAGCCGTCGCCGCGTATCTCACGGAGCGTTGGCAGATACCCGCCGCACGAATCGTCCCGGTCACGGACGACGACGCCGGAAACGGCCTGACGTTACGGCTTGAGTTGGCGGAGGCAGATTCAAATTAACGGAGACACGGATTGTTCGATTCATTCGTCTTACATCTGAGCGAAGCGTCGCCCGCGCTCGCCGTGCTGGCGACACTGGTGCTGGTGCTGCTGGTCGGAACTTCGGCGCAAATATTCGCCGACCGTCTGCGCATTCCCGCGACCGGGCCGCTGCTCATCGCCGGACTGTTATGCGGGCCTGCGGTGCTCGGCCTCGTGCTGCCGGAGGTGCTCGGCGTAACGCTGCGCGTCATCGTCCGCGCGGCGGTCGCGGTCGTCGTCTTCGAGGGCGGGCTGCTCTTGAACGTCGCGGAGTTGCGCCACGCCTCGCGCGCGGTCGTCGGGTTGGTCAGCTTCGGACTTTTAATCACGAGCGTGCTCGCCGGGGTGCTCGCGCATTATCTGCTCGGCTGGTCATGGGAGTTGAGCTTGTTGTTCGGCGCGATTGTCTCGGTGACGGGGCCGACGGTGATTACGCCGATTTTGCAAAAGGTGCGGGTCAATCGCCGCGTTCGTTCGACGCTGGAGAGCGAGTCGGTCATCGCCGACCCGCTCGGCGTGATTCTCGCCGCGCTCGTCTTCACCGCGATTACGACGCCGGGCGGCTGGCGTTACGCCTCGCTCAATTCACTGGTGACGTTTGGGGCGGGCGCGGGCGTGGGCGCGGCGGTCGCCGGCGCGGTGTGGCTGACGGCGAGTAAACTTCACCTGCTGCCCGTGAAGTACGCGCGACTGATCATCCTCGGTGCGGCGCTGTTCGCCTATACTGTCGCGGAACTGCTCGCACACGAAGCGGGGGTGCTCGCGGCGGCGGTGTCGGGCATCGTCGTCGGGACTTTGAACGTCCCGCACAAAGAACAGGTCGAAGAGTTCAAAGGCGACATCGCGTCAATCGCCATCTCGGCGGTCTTCATCCTGCTGGCGGCGAGTTTGGAACTGCGCGACCTAATCGCGCTCGGCTGGCGCGGCGCGCTCGTCGTGCTGTTGTTGATGGTCGCGGTGCGTCCCGCGCGCGTCTTCCTCTCGACGTGGCGTTCGGAGTTGCGCACCAACGAGAAATGGTTCATTTCATTTATGGGGCCGCGCGGCATCGTCGCCGCATCGGTCGCCGCATTCTTTGCACTTGAGTTGACGGACGCGGGTTTCGCCGAAGGACAACTGCTCGTCGCGCTCGTCTTTGCGACCGTGCTGGCGACGGTGTTGATTGAGGGGAGCGCCGCCGGTTGGCTCGCAAAAAGGTTTAAGGTGATGCCACAACATACGATTATCGTCGGAGCCGACGAAACGGGACGACTGCTGGCCGAGGGGCTTAGTCAGGAGGGCGAGACCGTCTCGCTGATCGACACCGACGAAGCTGCCTGCGCGCTCGCCGGAGAACTGCACGACGTGCGCGTTTTCTGCGCCGACGCGACCGACATCTCCGTCCTCAAGTCGGCGGGTGCCGACAACGCCAAGTGTCTCGTCGCGGCGACGCCGAGCGACAAAGTAAACCTGCTCGTCTGTCAGGTGGCGCGCGCCGCCTTCGCGGGGTTGCCGCGTCTCGTCGCGCGTTCCAACCAAACCTCGAACCTCACGGCTTTTGAGGCCGCCGGCATCGAGACGATGAGTCCGCCACGCGCCGCCGCCACGATTTTGGAGAACATCGTTCTGCGACCGAGCCTTTTTCAACTGCTCGTGGCGGGGAACGGAGCCGAGCACGTCGCCGAAGTCAGAATTTCCACACATGCGGGGGCTGGTCAAACGCTCGCCGCGCTACACCTGCGCGACTGCGTGGTCGCCGCGCTCCGGCGCGACGACTCGCTCATCGCCCCCAACGGCTCGACCAAACTCCGCGCGGGCGACGTGCTCACGTTGGTTGGCACGGAGTCGGCCATCGAACAGGCGCGCATCAAACTCCACGCGACGGATTGAAAAATGGCCGAAGGTCGATTCCCGGGTGTGAGCCATCGCCTGACCTTTTTCCGACCCATCCAAACCATTGTCGTCGGCGGCTCCCAAGTCCCCGTCGAGATCACGGCGCCCTCAGGCAACGCGCGTGTGAGTTTCAACGCGACAGCCGGGCAGCGAGCGAGTTTGATAACCCACAACCTAACAGCCGGGACGAGCAGCAACGTCTACATCTACGATCCAAACATGAACGAGGTAGCCACGATGTTCGTCCCGCATCCCGTTTTCTTCGGGTCGCCGATTACGTCGCCGGCGCCGGCCACCACCGCATCAGGCGAATCGCGCCCGCCGGCAAAGTGACGACGGTTGACGGCAACGTGACGGCGGGTCTGCGCGACGGCGACGGCGCACAAGCCCGCACAGATATAGTTGGCGCGCGACTTCATCCGACGACATATTTTCGCGCCTACCGGTAGCGGTACGCCGGTAATAAACGCGCCTCCACTATGTCGCTCAGTTCGCGCGGCTGCCGGTACTTGTAGAAATGCTTGGCGAATAGTACTTCGTAGCCGACAACTGTCTTCGATTCATCAATCCAAGCGTCCGCGACGTGCGGCAGGACTTCGCGCCGGAAGAACGCCGCGATGCCGCCCTCCTCAAGCAACGGAACTTGTTCGGTGTCGCGCAACTCGCTGTCCGGCTCATACTCGACGACGACCGTCCCGCCGTCGCCTTCGGTGTGATAGCGTCCGTAGAGGCGTTCGCGCTCCGGGTCAACCCCTTCTTTCAATTTGCTTCGCTTGCGAATCACAGCCGCCGCTCGCTCATCTCTTTGTCCGAGAGAGTTTGCGAGCTGCTTCTTCCGGCTGGCGGTGAGCTTGACGTTATGCGCTTCGACATCCTCTTCGACCGCGCCCTGCTCGGCGGCGAGCGCGGCGAGCGTCTCCTCTGCGACGGTCAACATGCCGCCCGTGCCGCACGCGCCGTCGTACACGAGGTAAGTGCCGGACTCTATCTGCCCGGCGACGGGCTGGAAGATCAGCCTCGACATGAGCTTTACCACATCGCGCGGCGTGAAGTGCTCGCCCGCCTCCTCGTTGTTCTCTTCATTGAAGCGACGGATCAACTCCTCGAAGATCGTGCCCATCCCGTGATTGTCTAAACCGGACAGCTTCATACTCCCGTCATGGTCGTACACGTGCGCGGGGCTGAGGTTGATCGTCTTTTCAAGAAACTTTTCGATGAGCTGTCCGCGGATGTCCGCGTCAACGAGCGTCGGAAGCTGGTTGCGGAACTTGAACTTGTCGAGAATCTCCTGCACGTTCGGCGAGAAGCCGTCCAGATACGTCTCGAAGTCGGCTTTCAGTTGCTGCTGCTTCGCGCGTGACTTCAGGTCGCGCAGCACATCGTCCGCGATGTTCCAGATAAAAGCAGCAATCCAATCAAGGTCTCTTTGGTTCATACACCTCTGTCCTATCTCACACAAGTGACGTGACAAGGCCGGTATTAGGGTTGTTTACAGACGATGCGTCTGACTATCTCTGCCTATCTTTCGAGGCAACTCACCGCTCTACTTCACATCACCTTCGGCTCCACTGGAAAGCCGTTCGATCAGTCGCTCTTCACTATTCAGTCGGAGCTGGTTAACGCTTGTGCGTCCCTCCGGAGTCAGTCCCGTGATCCTTTCTCTTTCGTAAGCGAAGAGAAAGAACGATTGTGAGAGAAACGCCGCTAAAAGACTCTGTGCAACGCTGAAAGAGCGTTACCCGAAACTGCCTCTTGTATTGGTCGAAGACGCTTTATATGCCAATGCGCCGCACCTCAGACAAATCACAGAATACGGCTGGCGTTATATTTTGAACGTCAAACCCGACTCGCACAAAAGCCTGTTCAAGCAGTTTGAAGGTCGTCGTGCAAGCGGCGTGGTCAAAGAACTCCGCACTACCGCTGTGGATGGGGTGGAGCATTACTTTGCGTGGACCAACGGGCTGTCGTTGTGTGACAGCGCGACTGATGTCCGTGTCAACTTTCTGCTCTATGAAGAAACAGACACCACAGGCGTAGTCAAGCGGTGGACATGGATCACCAACTTGCCAGTGACTTCGTTGACCGTTGAGAAAGTGATGCGGGGTGGCCGGGCGCGATGGGAAATTGAGAATGAGACTTTCAATACCTTGAAGAATCAGGGCTACAATTTCTCACCAACGGTTCGGGCAGAAATCATGCGGCAATTGCCCCATAACTTCTGAGATAATCAAACTGCGGGTGATTTTTCACCGCACTTTGGTCTAAGGCTAACTGCTCAATAAACAAATTGAGCAAATGTTCATTGAAAAATCGCTGCTTGAGGCTCGCCATCGAGAAGACGAGCTTCGCGGCGGTGCGCTGTTCGGCTTGCGCGATCAGGCGTGCCACATTGACTGCCCTCACCGAGGCATTGAAGTGGAAGTGCCGTGCCGCCTGGTCTCTGGCTTGGCAATCACTAAAACCGGCGAACTGTTTGGCGTCGCGGAAGATGAATTCGATTTGAAATCGCGCTTTGTAAAACCGCAGGATGTCTGAGGCGGCGAGTTCCGTGTCAGTCGAGAACAAGACCACGTAGCGCGGCTTCTGTTTATCTTTCGTGTTGACGACGACCGTGACGCGCACCTGACATTGTAAGCTGCCCGACCAGACGACCAAAGTGTAGAGCGTCAGATGTGATTCGTCGCCTGCGCTCTTCTCAAACCGGCGCAGGTCGTGGAAGGAAACTTTGCCGTCATACTGGCGGTGGCGCCCACGCTTCTTTTGTGCGCCATCGTCGAGATAGCGCAGATTGGCGTCGGCGCGCAGTTTGCTGACGACGTGATCGCCCAACTTGAGGACGCCGGTGACGAACTTGTGCTTGGCATAGAAGCCGTCAAAGACGCCATCTTTAACGGCGGCGGGCAGGTGTGGCGCGGTGGCGGCCAGATGCTCCAGGTAGAAGTCAATGCGCGTGGCGGTGCTCGCTGTCCGTGTGGTTGTCGCTGGTCGTGGCGGTGTCTGGTGGGCGGAGAGGGAGTAATCTTGATTGGCTTCGACATCCACGATGGAGATGACGGAGACTTCTAAATCCCGCTCGACTTTGGAAGCCGTGCCGTTCCAGAAGCGATCAAGCCCGTACGTGTGCTTGCCACTTTTGGCAGAGAAAGAAGCGTCTTGAGCAAAGAGCGTGGTGTGTTGAGCAGGCACGGCTTGCATAATTGACAATTGATTGAACGAGACGAAGGAGAACGCCTTTTGAAAGTGACGGCGAGAGGTCTTTTCATCCATTGGGCTGTGGCGACTCAAGCTCAAGAAGTTGAGGCGTCCGCGAGTTACCAACATGGTCATCAACAAGGTCAGCAGAAACTTGCGTTGGGGTTTGGTAATCCCGCTCATGCGGTCTAGAATCTGTGCGACTACGGTCATCAGCCAATTCTCCTTGGAGGTGCGTTTCGTCACACACATCTAAGCGGGAATTGGCTTTTCTTGTCAAAAACTGTCCGAACCATTGAAATAGATGTACCGACAAAGTCTAAAAGAGATATGCTCCGCTCGTCCCGTCAACCAGTAGACACACGTATCCTGAGAGCAACTTCTATCCAACGATCTGCGAGAACTGAATCAATCCAACTACCGCTGATGTCACGGCTCCAAATAATCCCACTGCCATGCGATATTCATCCCTCACGATTCTGAACCCCTTGATTCTTCTAATCCCATGCTCGACGTAAACTCTGGCGCTTGAGATCAATTTGTTCTCGGCCCTTTGCTCTTCGCTCAACTCTGTGCCTTTTGGCTTCTTATGCGGGGTCACAATCTCTGGATGTTTCTGGTCGCAATAAGCTTTGTCACCCAGTTTCGATATATCTTTGATGACACTTGCAAACTCATCTTCTTCATAAACTTTGATGTCCGCTTGCGGCCCGCGATGCGTCTTGCCCACACACAGCAGCCCACCCTTCTGGTCGGTCGCGACTTGTGTTTTCAGCGTATGCCGCCTCTTCTTGCCCGAATAATAGCGCTTCTGCCGCTCGTTATTACTTGGCCTTCGCAGCGGAGTCTCAAAGCTGTCAATGATCACTCTCTCAACTTTCGATGGACTCCACTTCTCTGCGGCTCGCCCATGGCGACGTTCGGCTTCCCACTTCTCATTGGGGAACAAGTCGCGCAACAGGGGCAAAACTTCCGCAAAAGCATTTTCTGAGGTGTCGGCGCTGAAGGAAAACATCCGCCCGACCACTTCATGGCTCGTGTTATGCCGCATGTACAGCAGACACATCAACAGTTTCTGATAGGGCTGCACATCACGTGGCCGCCCGTCCTGAGCAACAAAGGCTCGTTTGCGCTCCTGGCGTTTTTGTAATCGCGCCGTCCTTCGCTGCTCCAGTTCAGGCAGCACGAGAAACATCACTTCGGCCAAGACTTTCGGTTTCAAACCGAACAGTGCTTTAATGGTCGCGGCAGAGTGTCGTTTGAGGCAGTTGATTTTCACACATTAACTTTAGCCGAGATGCTCTGCCTTTTTCTATCTCTAACTTTGTCGGAACATCTA
>JBGTHJ010000184.1:0-11219 GCA_041746175.1 Pyrinomonadaceae bacterium | reverse complement strand
CGACCGCGAGCGGCAGGTTTCGCTGCGCGCCTCGGTCGCGCCCGGCTACGCGCTCGCCGACCGGCTCGACGCTCTGCGCACGGCGGCGGCAGAGATGAACCTGCCGCCCGCCTACACGACCACCGTTTCGGGGCGCGGTCGCGAGCTTGAGAAGACGTTCGATGAATTCATCTGGGCGTTTCTGCTCTCGATTATTTTCATGTACATGATTCTCGCGTCGCAGTTCGAGAGCGTGGTACACCCGGTGACGATTCTGTTGAGTTTGCCGCTCGCCATCCCGTTCGCGCTGCTCTCGCAGTGGTTGACGGGCGACACGCTAAACCTCTATTCCGCGCTCGGCATCCTCGTGTTGTTCGGCGTCGTCAAGAAAAATTCGATCCTGCAAATCGACCACATGAACAGCCTGCGCGCGAAAGGCTACATGCGACTCGACGCCGTGATGCAGGGCAACCGCGACCGTCTGCGCCCGCTTTTGATGACGACGCTCGCGCGCGGCGCGGGGATGCTTCCGCTCGCGCTCGGCACGGGTCCCGGCTCGGAAGAGAGACGCTCCATCGCTGTCGTCGTCATCGGCGGGCAGACGCTCTCGCTCCTGCTCACGCTGCTCGTCACGCCGGTCGCCTACACCTTGTTCGACGACCTTTCGTCAACCGCCGCGTGGCGGCGCACGGCGATGCGTTTTGGTTTCGTCACAGGATATTTGACCAAACCCATCCGCGCCGCTCTCGCGCGCCGTCGCGCCGCCGCATCAGCCGCCGACGACGACGAGGCGACCATCATCGTCGAACCCGCCCCGGATTCCGAGAAGCGACGCTACGAGGTCGGCATGGAAGGCGGCGACTAAACAGCACGCTATCGAAACGTCAGCGCTGAGGGGAAACAGGGAAGAGTCGCCGGGGAGCAAAGGTTAATGTGGGCGGGCATTAGTCCTACTCGCTTCGACCACTTCCCCCTTTCAGTTTCAACCATTTCCACTTTTTTGATTTAGCCAACACGAAAGAGACGTTGTAGTATTGCGTCCGAAGGAGACGGAGTATGCCGGAGCAGCCTGTTGTGGGAAGACCCGTCCCGCGCAAAGAAGGACGCGACAAAGTGACGGGGCGGGCGCGCTATATCGACGATCTCAACTTTCCGGGCATGTTGTACGGGACGACCGTGCGGAGTCCCGTCGCGCGCGGGCGCATTCGTGAGATCATTTTCGGCGACGGCATCCCGTGGGACGAGTTCGTCATCGTCACCGCGCGAGATGTGCCGGGCGAAAACTGCGTCGCGCTCATCCTCTTCGACCAACCCTATCTCGCGGGCGAGCAGGTCAATCACGCGGAAGAACCCGTCGTGCTGCTCGCGCATCCCGACAAGCACCTGCTCGAAGAGGCGCGGCGCGCGGTGCGGCTCGACATCGAACCGCTCCCCGCCGTATTCAGTCTCGACGAATCGCTCGCGCAAAAAGAGATCATCTGGGGCGAAGACAACGTCTTCAAATCTTTTCTGGTCGATAAAGGGAATGTTGACGCGGCCTGGGAGAGCGCCGACTTCATCATCGAGGGCGAATACCGCACCGGCGCGCAGGAGCAACTCTACATCGAGAACAACGGCGTCATCGCGGTCGCCGACGCCGGCGAAGGCGTCACGGTGTGGGGTTCGATGCAGTGCCCGTACTACGTGCACAAGGCTCTGATGAAATTGTTCGACCTGCCGGAGACGAAAATCCGCGTCGTGCAGGTGGCGACGGGCGGCGGCTTCGGCGGCAAGGAAGAATATCCGTCGATGATTGCGGGGCACGCCGCGCTGCTCGCGTGGAAAGCAGGGAAGCCGGTCAAGATTGTTTACGACCGCGCCGAAGACATGGCCGCGACGACCAAGCGACATCCGTCGCTGACGCGCCATCGCACCGCCGTCACGCGCGACGGAAAACTGCTCGCGATGGAGATTGATTTTACGGTTGACGGCGGAGCTTACGCGACGCTCTCGGCGGTTGTGCTGTCGCGCGGGACGATTCATGCGGCGGGGCCATACCTTTGTCCCAACGTCCGCGTCAAGAGTCGCGCGGTCGCCACCAATGTCCCGCCGCACGGGGCGTTTCGCGGGTTTGGCGCGCCGCAGAGCATCTTCGCGCTTGAGCGGCAGATGAATAAAGTGGCGCGCACGCTCGGTCTCAGTCCCGAGGAGTTTCGCCGTCGCAACTTCATCCGCGCGGGCGAGACGACCGCCACCGGACAAGTCATCCACGAAGAGGCTGATCTGGCGGGTTTGCTCGAACGCGCTTTCGAGTTGAGCGACTATCGAGAGAAGCAGGAACGCTTCGCGGTTGAAAACGAGACGAGCCGGACGAAACGCGGCATCGGCTTCGCATCCTTCATGCACGGCGCGGGGTTCACGGGTTCGGGCGAAAAATATCTCGAATCGGTGGTCGGCGCGGAGGCCGACACCGGGGGGCGCGTCCGTATCCTCGCCGCGAGCACCGAGATCGGGCAGGGCACGAACACCATCTTCGCGCAAATCGCCGCCGAAGCTCTGCGGCTCGATTACGACCAGATCGACATCGCGCAGCCCGACACGGCCAACGTCCCCAACAGCGGCCCGACCGTCGCCTCGCGCACCTGTATGATCGTCGGCAAGCTCGTCGAATCCGCCGCGCTCGGTTTGAAGCAGACGCTCGTCCAGAGCGGCTTTCTCGCGGACGATTACACGCCTGAGGAATTTCGCGCGGCGTGCGGTCGCTACGTCGAGAAGTTCGGCGCGCTCAAGTCTTTCAGCCAGTACAAACAGCCGCCTGACATCAACTGGGACGACGAGAAATATCAGGGCGACGCTTACGGGGCGTACGCATGGGCGGTTTATGTCGCGGAGGTCTCGGTCGACACGCTGACGTACGAAGCCCACGTCGAAGACTTCGTCGCGGTGCAGGAGGTCGGGCGCGTGATTCACCCCGTCCTCGCCGCCGGGCAAATCGAGGGCGGCGTCGCGCAGGGCATCGGCTTCGCGCTCTACGAAAACGTCGTTTGGCAGGCGGGGCGGATGGTCAACAATCAGATGACCAACTACATCATCCCGACATCCGCCGACATCCCGCCGATTAGGGTTTACTTCGACGAGCGGACGACGACGACGACGACGAGCGGCGCGGCGACGAGCGGCGCGAAGGGCATCGGCGAACTTCCGATGGACGGCCCGGCTCCGGCGATCATGAACGCCATCGAACACGCCATTGGCGTTAGTATCAATCACGCCCCGCTGATGCCGGAATCGCTGATGCGGATGATGGGAGGCGAGCTTGTCGAAGTCTGACTTTCAAGTGGCGCGGGTCGCGGTCAACTGCACGGTCAACGGTGCGGAGCAGACGCTCCACGCGCACCCGCTCGCGCGCTTGCTCGACGTGCTGCGCGAAGAGTTGCGCCTGACGGGGACGAAGGAGGGTTGCGGCGAGGGCGAGTGCGGCGCGTGCTCGGTCTTCATCGACGGCGAGATAGTCAATAGTTGCCTCGTGCCCGTCGCGCAGGTCGAAGGCGCGAAGATCGTCACCATCGAGGGCATCGCGCAGAGCGACGACCAACTCCACGCCGTCCAACGCGCCTTTATCGAATGCGGCGGCGCGCAGTGCGGCATCTGTACGCCCGGCATGGTCTTGGCCGCCATCGACTTGCTCGAACGCACGCCCCAACCAACCGAGGCCGACATCCGCGCCGGACTCGCCGGAAATCTCTGCCGCTGCACCGGCTACATCAAAATTTTTGAAGCGGTCGTCCACGCCTGTCGCGACTCAGCCATGAAAGCATGAGAGCCTACCTTCCAAATTACGAACTGCGTGTTCCGCGCGACGCGGGCGAAGCGCTCGCGTTGCTCGCCGACGAGCCGGGCGTGTGGCGTCCGTTTGCGGGCGGGACGGATGTGATGGTGCTTCTGGAAGCCGACAAGCTCGCGCACCGAAAATTTTTCAGCATCCGGCATTTGACCGAACTGCGCGGCATCGACGTGACGCCGGAGCATGTCACGCTCGGCGCGCTTTCGACCTACACCGACGTGCAGCGCGACGCGACCATGCAGCGCGAGTTCCCGATGTTGTGTCAGGCGGCGTTCGAGACGGGCGGACTCGCTATCCAAAATCGCGGGACGCTCGGCGGCAACATCGCCAACGCTTCACCCGCGGCGGATTCGCCGCCCGCGCTGCTCGCCTACGATGCACAAGTCGAACTCGTCTCGACCGGCGGCGCGCGGTGGGTCGCCTACAGCGATTTCCACACCGGCTACAAACAGACCGTCATGCGCCCCGACGAGTTGATCGCGCGTATCCGTTTGCCGCGCGGGGTGGCGGCGGGGTGGACGCAGTATGCGCGCAAGGTCGGCACGCGACGCGCGCAGGCAATTTCCAAAGTCTGCTTCGCCGGAGTCGCGCGGATGAAAGGCGCGCTGCTTGAAGATGTCCGCATGGCGTTTGGCAGCGTCGCCCCGACGGTCGTCAGATGTGTGCGGACTGAATCACTCTTGAAAGGCCAACGACTCGACGCTGCGACCATCGACGCCGCACGCGCGGAACTCGCCCGCGAGATCGTGCCGATTGACGACATCCGCTCCACCGCCGGCTATCGGTTGCAGGTGGCGTCGAACCTGTTGGAAGAATTCCTGCGGCGGCTGCGGGCGGGCTAAACTTTTGCAGCAGCCCGCCCGCAGCAAGGGCGAAAGTCCCCCCGCCGCCACCACCATTGACACCCTTACTGCGTGCGGGTTTCTGCAAATTCGTTCAACTGCGTAAGTCCTAAACAAATTGTTGCTAAAGCGTCGAACTTATGATTTAAGTTACGCCATGTCCTTGCCCCGGTTCGTCATACGCGGTCAGCGAGTTGTCACACCCGACGAGGTTCGCCCCGCGTCGATTCATGTGCGCGACGGAAAGATTGCCGCCGTCGGCGCGTTCGACGATGTGCCGCAGGGTTGCGCGGTGGTCGAAGCGGGCGCGTCGGTTGTGATGCCGGGGCTGGTTGATTCGCACGTCCACGTCAACGAGCCGGGGCGGACGGAGTGGGAGGGATTCGCGACCGCGACCCGCGCGGCGGCGGCGGGCGGCGTGACGACCATCGTTGACATGCCGCTCAACAGCATCCCCCCGACGACGACGCGGCAAGGTCTCGACGCAAAACGCGCGGCGGCGGAAGGGAAGTGTCACGTCGATGTAGCTTTCTGGGGCGGAGTCGTGCCGGGCAACTTCGACGAGTTGCGACCTTTGTACGAAGCGGGCGCGGTCGGCTTCAAATGTTTTCTGATTCATTCCGGCGTCGATGAATTCCCCAACGTCACGGAGCGCGAACTGCGTCCGGCGATGGCCGAACTCGCCGAACTCGGAGCCGTGTTGATCGTCCACGCCGAAGCGCCGGGTCCGGTCGAGCGCGCGACGCAAACAGCCGCGACACACGCGCACGCCGCGCCGGTAGACGGCGACCCGCGCCGCTACGCTTCGTTTCTCGCGTCACGTCCCGACGCGGCGGAGTCGGAAGCCGTCGCGCTGATGATTCGCCTGTGTCGTGAATTCGGCACGCGCGTCCACATCGTTCATCATTCGTCCGCCGATGCGCTGCCGCTCTTGCGCGAAGCGCGTGCGGAAGGCTTGCCGCTGACGGTCGAAACATGTCCGCACTATCTCTGTCTCGCCGCCGAAAACATCCCCGATGGCGCGACCGAGTTCAAGTGCTGTCCGCCGATTCGCGGGCGCGACAACCGCGAGAAGCTCTGGGACGCGCTCGACGAAGGCTCGATCGACATGATCGTCTCAGACCATTCGCCGTGCCCGCCCGCGCTCAAGCGTCGCGATGAAGGCGACTTTTTACAGGCGTGGGGCGGCATCTCGTCGCTGCAACTGCGTCTGCCTTTGATGTGGACGCACGCGCGCACGCGCGGCCACGACTTCAAACAACTCGCCGCGTGGATGTCGGACGCGCCCGCTCGACTCGCCGGTTTGGAAGCGCGCAAGGGGGCAATCGCGGTCGGTCTCGACGCGGATTTCGTCGTCTGGAACCCCGAAGCGTCGTTTCGCGTCGAGCCTTCGATCATCCGCCACCGCCACAAACTGACGCCCTACGCCGGACAGGTTTTGCGCGGTGTGGTCGAGGCGACGTTTTTGCGCGGAGAGATGATTTACGAACGTGATTCTTTGACGAGCCGACCTCTTGGGGCACTGCTCAAGCGAGGAGTTTGATGATGGACTTCACCGAGCTTATCGACCTTGCGGCGGAACGTCTCGGCGGCGCCGCGCTCTACGCCAACGATGAATTTTTCGCGCCTAAAGAAAATCTGCTCAAAGCGAGCGCGCCCGTCTTCATCGAAGGCAAGTACACCGACCTCGGCAAGTGGATGGATGGTTGGGAGTCGCGGCGGCGGCGCACGCCCGGCTTCGATTGGTGCATCATCCGGCTCGGTCTGCCCGGCGTGATACGCGGCGTCGTCGTCGATACGAGTCACTTCAAGGGGAACTATCCCGAAGCGTGTTCCATCGAAGCCTGCACGGTTGACGGCGCGCCCGATGTCGAACAACTGTTGAGCGATGCGACCCAGTGGAGCGAATTGCTGCCGCAGTCGCCGCTGCAAGGCGATTCGCCGAATCCGTTTGCGGTTCACAACGCGCAACGCTTCACGCACCTGCGTTTCAAAATCTACCCGGACGGCGGCGTCGCACGTCTCAGGGTCTACGGCGAGGTCCGTCCCGACCCGCGCGTCTTCACACGCGGCAACGAGGTTGATCTGGCGGCGGCGGAAAACGGCGGACTCGTCGTCGCGTGCAGCGACATGTTTTTCGGTCATCGTCACAACCTCATCATGCCCGGACGCGCGCACGACATGAGCGACGGTTGGGAAACCAAGCGACGCCGTGGGCCGGGGCATGATTGGGTCGTCGTGCGGCTCGGCGCGGTCGGCGTGATTCGCCGCGTCGAAGTTGACACCGCGTATTTCAAGGGCAACTTCCCCGAAAGCTTCTCGCTCGAAGCGACCGACGCCGGAAGCAGCGTCGTCGAGGATGTCGGCGTGCTCTCGCTGCCGTGGCGCGAGGTGTTGCCGCGCACGCGCCTCCACGCCCACACGCGCCATTTTTATGAAAACGAGATTCAAGACGCGGGCACGGCCTCGCACGTCCGCTTCAACATTTTCCCCGACGGCGGCGTCAGCCGACTCCACATCTACGGCCACGCGACCGGCTGGAGCGAACAGTGATCGATGATGCCGCGCCGCGTCGCGACGAAGCCGACGGCGAACACCGTGAAGCCGCCGATAAAGCGGAGTCGCTTCGCCGTCTCAACTCGCTCGCGCACGGTGCGGCGACGGCGGAACTGCTCAAGTGTTGCGGCTCGACGCGTTGGGCGCGACTGATGTCTGTGGAGCGTCCCTTTCAGGATGCGCCGTCGATGTTTGAGACCGCCGAACGAGTCTGGCGAAGCCTCGAACCGGGCGACTGGCTCGAAGCTTTTCGCAGCCATCCCAAAATCGGCGAGGCGAAACCGGAACGCGCGGTGAGCGACGCGGCGCGGCAGTGGTCGGAGGATGAGCAGTCGGGCGTGCGCGACGCCTCCGCGCCGGCGCGCTCCGCGTTGGCTGAAGCCAACCGCGTCTACGAACGGAAGTTCGGCTACATCTTCATCGTTTGCGCGACCGGCAAAACTTCTGATGAAATGCTCGCGGTGCTCGAAGCTCGTCTCGGTAACGATCCCGATATCGAGATCGGCATCGCCGCTACAGAACAAGCCCGCATCACGCAATTGCGTCTGCGAAAACTGCTCGACGTTTGAAACACAAGCAATCGCAAAGACTGAACATGAGCGCAATCACGACCCACGTCCTCGACACTTCGCGCGGACGCCCCGCGAGCGGCGTGCCGGTGTCGCTTGAAATTCAGACCGAGGCGGGCGTCTGGCAGAGGCTCGGCGGCGGCGAGACGGATGTGGACGGGCGTCTCAAAAATCTCCTGCCGCAAGATGTCGCGCTCGAAGCCGCGACCTACCGTCTGACGTTCGAGACCGCCGTCTATTTTCTCGCGCACGGGGGGACGACCGGTTTTTATCCGCAAGTTTCGGTCGTCTTCACGGTGCGCGATGCGACGCAGCATCATCATGTCCCTCTGCTGCTGAACCCTTACGGATATTCAACCTATCGCGGGAGCTAGCCGGATGATAATTGACCCCACTGTCAGTGAATGGTCGAACCTTGTGCTGCGCTGGATACACGTTTTTACGGGCATCCTGTGGATCGGCCAGACCTACTTTTTTACATGGCTCGACGGACGCCTGACCGAAGAAGAGGCCGTCTTGAAGGCGGGCGAAAAGGCCGAGGTGTGGATGGTTCACAGCGGCGGCTTTTACGTCGTCGAGAAACAGAAGACGCCGGGCACGCACGCGCTGCGCTGGTTCAAATACGAAGCCCTGCTGACGTGGTTGAGCGGTTTCGTGCTGCTCGTGCTCGTCTATTACATGGGCGGCGGGATGGTCGATACGGACGTGCGCGACATCAGCGTCGGCACGGCGACGGCCTTCGGCATCGGCATGATTATCGTGGCGGCGGTGGTTTACGATTTGCTCATGCTGTCGCCGCTCGGCAGAAACGAAAAAGCTTTCGCGGTCGTCGCGTTCGCGCTCGTCGTCGGCGTGGCGTTCGTCTCAACCCGTGTGCTGAGCGGGCGCGCGGCCTACATCCACGTCGGCGCGGTGTTCGGCACTATCATGGTGGCCAACGTCTGGATGCACATTCTGCCGGGGCAACGCAAGATGATCGCCGCCGTCAAAGAGGGACGGATGCCCGACTCCGCGCTCGCCGCCCGCGCCAAGCTCCGCTCGAAACACAACACGTTTATGGTCGTGCCGCTCATCTTCACGATGCTCAGTAATCATTTCCCCGTCGCCACCTACGGCAGCGAGTACAACTGGATCATTCTGTCGCTCTTGATTCTCGCGGGCTGGGTCGCGGCTAGATTTATCAGGCGCGCGTAGTTCGTCCGGAGAGATGCGATAGACGCGAATGAGCGCAAACTTACGCGGCTGAGAAAAGTTCAGCCCGGGCTGACCCGCTTTCATCCCCGTCGCGTAAATCCGAAAACGTCTTGATGGTCAGCCCACCCACGCGCTTTGAAATAGACCTCGCGGAGTCCGCCGACCTCTCCGGCCAGATGTCGGACGACATCGGGCGACATGAGCGAAACGCCGTAGCCGCGCCCCTCTGGATGGAAGTCGTAATAGCCGAGACCGCGCGGGTAATCACGGTAGCCGAGACCCGTCCGCGCGTACGCGCCGGTTAGCTCCGGGATGTATTCTTCGGGCAAGTCGTAGGTCGCGCCTTCGTTGAGCATCTTGCCGGCGACGTAATCGCCGTTGGTGGTGAAGACCGCGACGCCTGACGGGTTCAGGTGGCGCGCGAAGAGTTTGAGCAGTTCGAATGTGGCGACGCGGTCGAGATGCGTGATGAGCGAGCCGCACCAGATCAGGTCAAAATTTCTATCGAACGAAACCGCGCTCACATCGGGCTGCGACGTGACCGGATGCGCGCCGAACGCCCGCGCGCAAAAATCGACCGCGCCGGGTTGAATGTCGCAGGCGGTAAAGGTCGCGGCGGGGAAGCGTCGCACCAAAAATCTCAACTCGCGGCCATAGCCCGACGGCATATCGAGAACGCTGGCGACCTCCGGCGGCGCGTACGCGCCGAACACATCTTCGATACACGCGATGGCGGATAGCCCCGCTCTCAAATAATCCACGCCGTCGCCCGCATACATCCCGTCGCGATGATGAATCCTGCCGCTCACTTCACTGACCAACGCGGCCTGTTGTGCGTCGAGGCCGGGCGTTGCCAGAAGCCGTTGACGATGACCGGAAATCCTCAGCGGATTGGCTAAAAGTTTCCGTCGGAGCGAGCCGAGATACGGTCTAAGTTTGGCCGGGACGATCTGCTTTAACTGCCGGTTGAATGTTGTCATCAAATAAATCGGGTCGCCCGCGAACGTCGCTGGCGACCTTGAGCGGTTCAGAGTTGCTGGCGGTTGTTCAGGATTTTGACGAATGAGCCTGTACGCAGTTCGGCGAGTGTCAGGCTGGTGAGTTGAAGCGCTTCCTGTTCGGTGACGGCTCCGCAGTTGATCGCGCGCAGGAAGTAGTTGAGCAAGCCTTGCCCGGTCGCGGCGTCGTCGAAGACATCGCCGACGAGCGTGGCTTTGGCGGCCTTCTCGACGAAGTTGCGGAGACGTTCGGAGGCGGCGTCGAGGCTTTCGAGAAAGAACGCATAGACGGCGGCGTAGCGCGTCGGGAGTTGGGCGGGGTGCAAGTCCCATCCCTGATAGAAGGCGTTGACGAGCGAATGTTGGATGTGGTCGTAGTGCAATTTCCACGCGCGATGGACGGTCGCGCGGTTCTCGTCGGTCTGTTCGGATGAGAGCGTTTCGCCGTCGGCGGCGCGGTGCGGTGCGACGGGCATGATGTTGGTCGCGCCGTCCGAGAGCCAGACGCCCGTGCCGCCATAGGCGAACTGCATCATGTTGCGCGCGAAGTCGCAGGCCGGGTGCGTCATGTGCTGGTGCGCGGCGGTGATGTTGCAACTGGCGGTGTAGTCGTAAGTCCCGAAGTGCGCGGCGACGCACCGCCCGCGCGCCGCATCGAGCAGCAACGGAAGGTTTGATTTGCCTTCGCGGTTGATGATCGATTGCGTTGTTTCGACCATCATCTCCATCTTGAGCGAGCCTTGCGCCAGTCCGAGCGCGGGTTCGAGCGCGTCGAAGATGTCGGCCAGCGCGGAGACCTGTTCGGGGATGTTGACTTTTGGAAGCGTCACGACGAAGTTGTCCGGCATCCGCCCGCCGCTCGCCTCGACGAGGGTCGAGAGAAAGATGTCGAGCGTGCGGATGCTGCGTTGGCGAAGTTCTTCATTGAAGGTCTTGATGCGGATGCCGATGAAGGGCGGCAGCGTTCCGGCGTCGATTCCGGCGGCGACTTCGCGCGCAGCAGCGGCGGCGTGCCCATCCTCTTCCGCGTCGGGACGATTGCCGTAGCCGTCCTCAAAGTCGATACGAAAATCTTCGACCGGCTCGCGGCGCAGCTTCTCCCCGATGCGTTCGTAAATCGTGTGCGCGAGCCAGAGCGGGCGATGCTCGCGGCGCGCGGCTTCGGGGCTGGTTTCGACCAGCGTTCGCCAGAGCGTGTCCTGTTCGAGCGACGACGGCAGCGAGTCGGCGCCGGGCAGCCCGACCGCACGCGCGAACG
>JBGTHJ010000183.1:0-2438 GCA_041746175.1 Pyrinomonadaceae bacterium | reverse complement strand
CGTCGACGAGCAGCATCCCGCGCCCGCCGCGCGTCACCAACAACGAACGATAGCCGAGACGCTGCAAAAGTTCTAGCGCCGCCTGTTCCAACTCGTGCGGCTCGCCGAGTCTTTTGCCTATCAACTGTTCGACTTCGTCCTCGTTCGGCGTCGCAGAAGTGAAGCCGGGAAATTGCGCGAGCCGGAAACGCGAGTCAACCAGCCCGGGCTTGTCGTGGCGCCCGGCGAGAGATTCGCGCAACGCCGACGCCACGCGCTCGTCGGCGACGCCGTAGTTGTAATCGGAGATGATGACGGCGTCGGCTGCCGGCGACCGCTCGCGCACGCGCTCAAGTATTCGTTCGCGCGCGGTCGCATCCGACAACGGCGCGCCTTCGTAATCGACGCGAATCACCTGCTGCCGCGTCGAGTGTGCCTGACCCGCGAGGATGCGGACTTTGGCCGGCGTGCGAAAGTGCGTCGAGGTTGAGACGCCGCGACAATCGACACCCGCCGCGCCGAGTTTGTCGAGCAGCGCACGCCCCGCCGCGTCGTCTCCGATGACGCCGATGATTTCAGCCCGTGCGCCGAGCGCGGCGAGGTTCATCGCGCAATTAGCCGCACCGCCCGGCACGGTCTCCGTCCGTTCGTGTCGAAGAATCAGCACCGGGGCTTCGCGCGACACGCGGCTGATTTCGCCGTACAAAAATTGATCCGCGATGAGATCGCCGACGACCAGCACGCGCCGCTCACCGAAACGGCTCAAGGTCGCTGCCAGACGTGCTTCAAGTGTGTTCGCCATCGTGTTGAAAGGGAAGCCGGGCGCAGAAATCAGGAGTCAGCGCAAAGAAAGCGCAAACGCTTTTATGCCGACTCCGGCCTTCCGTCTCCTCACTCCCGCCCGATAATCTCATTGACTGCTGCGAGCAGATTTTCGGCGACGAGGTCGGGTTGATGTCGCCACGCGGCGCGTTGGTATTCCCACTCGCCGCGCCCGTAGCCGCTCAGGACGAAAGCGGCACGGACGCCCGCGTTGCGCGCCAGTTCGGTATCGCTGTAACGGTCGCCGACCATCCAACTTTGCGCGAGGTCGATGTCGAACACTCCGGCGGCGCGTCGAATCAGACCGGGCTTTGGCTTGCGGCAGTCGCAGTCGAGCCGGTAGGGCGCGCCGCCGACTGACGGATGATGCGGGCAAAAGTAAACCGCGTCGAGTCGTGCGCCGCCGCGCTCCAATTCCGACCTGAGCAGACCATGCACCGTGCCGATCATCTCCTCCGCAAAGTAGCCGCGCGCGACGCCCGCTTGATTCGTGACGAGGATGGCGAGCCAGCCCGCCGCGTTGAGCGCACGGATGGCCTCAGCCGAATACGGGAACACGCGATAGCGCGAGGGATGATTGACGTAGCCGACCTCTTCCGAAATCGTCCCGTCGCGGTCGATGAAAACCGCGCGCCTCAACGCTCGACCTCCGCGCCCGCTTGCGCGTACAACGTCCCGTCTACGTCCTGCCGCGACGCGCGTCCGAGCAGAATGTTCGCGGCGCGGGCGTAGACATCGGCGGGCGTGATGGCCGTCATGCACCGATGGTCGATGGGACAGTCGCGGAGCATACA
Source organism: Pyrinomonadaceae bacterium (assembly GCA_041746175.1). GTDB lineage: Bacteria > Acidobacteriota > Blastocatellia > Pyrinomonadales > Pyrinomonadaceae > JBGTHJ01. The sequence goes on along the minus strand of JBGTHJ010000183.1, from coordinate 843 downwards.
CGGCGCGCAGTCGGGCGGTTGACGGACGACCTCGGCGACAGGCGAGTAAGGTCGCGTTGTGAGCGGATTGGTCGGGCCGAAGATAACGACGGTAGGGCACGCGAGCGCGGCGGCGATGTGCGCGGGGCCGGTGTCGTTGGTGACGAGGAGGTCTGCGACGGCGAGGATGCCAGCCGTCTGCGCGAGCGTCGTTTCGCCGGTCAGCATGTGCGGGCGTCGGCGCATTAGCCCCGCGACTTCACGCGACACCTCCAACTCTTCACGCGCGCCGACGAGCACGACCTCCGCGCCCGCTTCAATCATCAGACGGTCGGCGAGCGCGGCGAATCGTTCCGCCGGCCAGCGTTTCGCGCGACTGTTGGTCGAGCCGGGACACATCGCGACGAGCGGGCGCGCGTCGTCCAGCGCGCCGTGACGACGCAGCCGTTCGCGCGCTTCTCTCCGTCGTTCGACCGAAACATCGAGCGATACGTCCACCGCGCGCTCGTCCCGCTGCGACGTGCCGGTCAACAGTCGTTCGAGTCCAGCGATGATATTGAGGTAATAAAATATTTCGTGGCGTTCGCTGCGCCACGCGGGAACGTCGAGCGGATGCGTGAGCAACGCGCGGCGTCCGTCGGTCGCATGACCGATGCGGACGGAGACGCGCGCCGCCGCCGCGACCAGCGCCGACTCGAATGCGTTCGGCAACAGCAGCGCGAGGTCGAACCGTCCGGCTCGCCACCTGCGCGCCTGTGCGACGAACGAGCGCAGCCCGCGCGTTTGCGCGTCAATGATGATGATGTCGTCGAGAAAATCCGCGCCCTCGAAAATCCCTTCCGCCCACGCGCGCGTCGCCAGCGT
>JBGTHJ010000182.1:0-14778 GCA_041746175.1 Pyrinomonadaceae bacterium | reverse complement strand
GGACGGTCGCCGCGCAGCATTACGCCGCGCGCTTCGCCGCCAAAGAAGCCGCGCTCAAAGCCCTCGGCACGGGCTGGCGTGGCGGCATCGCGTGGCATGACGTTGAAGTCACCACGCTGGATTCGGGCGCGCCGGTGCTCGAGTTTCACCGCGTCGCGCGCGAGATATTCGAGCGTCGTGGCGCAACCACCGCGCATCTCTCGATCTCGCACACGTCCGAGCACGCCATCGCGCAGGTCATTCTCGAACAAGTCGCCTCCGACGAATAACACCAAGCCAAACAAACGTCGGAGCGCGCGATTCGTTTAACCGCGCGCTCCGCTTACGTTACGCAATGGGACTTGCCCGCGCAAGCCTCGATGTTGAGAAGGTCGCCACCTTAAATCCAATGCCGCGCATCACGCGCCCGCTCACATCTCAGCAGGAAGTTGAAAGCCGTCGTGTCGCTGCTCGCGCGCGTGCGCTTGTTAGGTGGCGTCCATGCTCGCCAAAACTCGCACGAAGCATAATACGTCATCCGCTATCCGCGCTCCACGCTACCCGCTGCCCCTTTCGTCATGCCGCCGCTTAACACGCTCAAGTCGGATCGCGGAAGGGGCAGCGGGTAGCGTGGCGCTCATTCCGCCACTTATACCAACTCATGCCGACCTCACCAAATGCGTGATAGAACCACTTCCAAACGATTGTCGGCAAAGATGAAGTGCGTTGATAAAACGTATGATAAACTGATGACCATTTTCGGGTCAGCAAAGATAGTTTAAGAACTCACCCTCTCTTCCGCACACGTGATAAGCGGGAATAACGCTCTTAGCATTACACCGAGCCAAGGTGCCAGATTAAAAACAGGGTAAAGGAGTATCCGATGACACGTTGGATGAGACGCTTTGTGCCGTTGGTGTGCGCCATAGCGATGTTCAGCACTTTAATGGTGCGCGCTCAAGACAGTGGTAACTCGCGCGCGAATGACGATCTGAACGCCTTTGTGAAAAAGGTCGAAGAAGGCGACGCGCTCTTCAACCAGAAGAAATACGTCGAGGCGGCGGCTACGTTGGCCGCTGCCCACGCCTTGTATCAGCGTGCCAATCGGCGCGATGAGAACATCGGCGGTTCGTGGTTGACAATCGCGCCACAAACCTTTCGGGCCCTGCGTTTCTACGGCTACATCAAAGGTCCGGAAGGCAGCCTCAGAGGCGAGATGGCGGACCCGATCAAGCCAACAGCCGCGTTCCTCCACAATGTGGCACTCTTGATGTGGCGGGATGCCAGCATTCTTAGCAACGCGGACAAGGGGCCTCTTGCCACCGCGTTTTCCGACCCGCCGATGGAGGAGCTAACGGAGGAGCGACTTTTATCCGTCGCAGAGGAAGTCTATAGAGAGATAAAAGGAGTCGAGCTGCCGGTGCCCGACAGTGAATGGCGGGACGTGGTGGTCGCGGGACGCCATGCGCAGCTCATCATGGAACACCTGCTTCAGAAGTATCCCGCATGGCGAAGCCAGCAGATCAATTGGATAGGCCAACCGACGGGCAACGAGGTGCTGGCCGATATCAAGAAGAAACTTGTTGAGGCCGAGTCGGAATACCAACAGCTGGTTGCCGCGCCGGTAGTAAAAGATTGCAGCAGCGATGCCGTTACAGGAGTTCACCTCGCTAACCTTGAACAAACGCGAAAGGAGGCCGAGGAGTTTAGGCCGGGTTTGCGAGACTATTACGTGTCGACGCTTAATGACCGGAAGAATATCTATTTAGAAGCGGCGCTTTCGTCATCCAGACGAAAGGAATGGTTGGAAGCGTGGTCCGGGGATTTTGTTAAGTGTATGGAGCCTGCCCTCGACGGACTAGCCGCCGTCGCTCGAAAAACGCTGCCCGGCTATACAGGTCCGGCAGGTTACACGCTGGGAACCCCGGCGGAAAAGAGGGTACTCCTGAGCGCGATCGAGGACATAGCACAAGCAAAGGTGCTCAAGGTTGGCATAAAACAGGCCAACTGGCTGATCGATACAAACAGCCTCGGCATCCCGACTGCCCGCTATAAGCATGGTGTGATCTGGGCGCAGTACCCGAACCGTGATGACGGATCCTGTCGGATCCTCTGGGTCAATATTAAGCAAGACTACGCTGGCGGCGGAACCTACGGCGCGAGCTACGGATACTTCGTAAGCCGCGCCTTTGCCGGCTGTCCGGTGGGGAAATGAAGTACAAAGACCGTTAATGCCCTCGTGTGGCTTGCTATTAAGGGTTGTGAACTATCCGCCGAACTCAATAGAGTCATCAACGAGAACGCGCGGTGCTGGCAGTTTCCAGACGGCAAGCCACGCGACGCCTCTATCGAAGCACGCGCCGCCAGCACAGTGAGAGCGTACTTCTACGGTGCGACGGTCTTTATAGCGAGTTGCAATTGCATGTCGCGCCAATAAAAGAGAAGCCTCCCCGGGAGCGCGAGCCTCCGGCTCGCATTGAGCGTTCGGAGAACGCGAACCATTGAACGTGCTCCGAGCACGCTTGCCAGCGGGACGCTGGCGCTCCCGGCACTCACCCAATTGCAAACCGCTATAGCGAGTTGCAATTGCATGTCGCGCTAATAAAAGAGAAGCCTCCCCTGGGAGCGCGAGCCTCCGGCTCGCATTGAGCGTTCGAAGAACGCGAACCATCGAGCGTGCTCACGCGCAAGTAGTGGATAAATCCGAGTTCAGGTTCAAGCTGAGGGACTTCAACGAATTTTGCGGAAACCCGCACGCAGTAAGGGTGTCGGTAGTGGTGGCGGAAGGACTGCGCCCTTGACGAAGTGCGGGCTTCTGCACTACGCACATCGGCGTAGCTGACCCACTACCCATGCGCACGCTTGCCAGCGGGACGCTCCCAGTTTCCAGCACTCACCCGGTTGCAACTCGCTGTAAGACGGCGCTGGACGGCGCGAATAGGACGATCAGGAAAAACGAGTTGGGGGTTTGTCCGCTATCGCACGCATGATGTGCTCGGTGCTCTAATCAGGATTCCCGGCAAAAGCAGGACATAACTCTGCACATTAAAGCTGCCTCATCCCGCATTTTCCTAAGAACCACGAAGCCGCCTAACTAGCGTTGGCCGCCGCCGATTGATGGAACGACGGTTATTTCGTTGGTCAAATGTGACCGTCCGTCAGCGTGTGTCTCGGTGCGCGTGGTGCGGGCGGACGGCAGCGGTTCGATGCGGGCGGGGCGTGGTGCGTCGTCGCGTATCTCGATCATCGCGTCGCGCGTGTGCGATGCGGGTAGCGTCGCCGGGTCGGGTGCGGATGAGTGGAGCGCGTGGCCGGTCGCACCGTAGTTGAGAGCCGCGTCTTCGTTGTGTGCTATTTCGTCCGCTTCGTCCGTGTAGGCGAAATCGGGGTAGAGCGGATTGTGCGCGGTACACTCGTAGCCGGGGGCGAGCGCGGCGGTGACCGCGACGCGCTCGCGGTGCGGGCACGAAGCCGAAGCACGCTGGCCGGTTTCGGAGTCGATGTCGACGACCGTAATGGAGTCGGGACGCGCGAATGCTTCGCCGCCGAGTTCGGGGCGGAGTTCGACCGCGCCCTTGACGAATTCAGTCCACGCGGGCAGCGCGCTGTGCGCTCCGGTCAGACCGAGCGGCACGTTGTCGTCAAAACCAACCCACACAGCGCACACCAGATTCGGCGTGTAGCCGACGAACCAGCCGTCGCGCGACGTGCCGGTCTTGCCCGCGACGGCCACGTCTTTGAACGCGCCGCGCGCCGCACGCGCCGTCCCCTGTTTGATGACGCCCGTTAGCATGTCCGTAATCATGTAGGCCGTCGAGGGGTTGATGACTTGTTGTTGAAGCGCGACGTGTTGCTGATTGTATGACGGTTGAGTTTCGTCGGAGGCGTGGGCAATCGCGGTCGGTTTGACGTAAAGACCGCCGTTGGCGAAAGCGGTGTACGCGGCGGCGATTTCGAGCGGCGTCGTCTCGGTCGTGCCAAGCGCAAGCGCCGGGTACGCCTCCGGTCGCGGCAACCCGAAGCCTTCCGCGAGCGACGCGACGCGCTGAAGCCCGACGCGCATCGCCATGTCGACCGTCACGACGTTGAGCGAATTGACGAGCGCGTGGCGCATCGTTACGTCGCGCATCGAATAAGCGTTGCCATAGTTTGCCGGGCGATAGACCGAGCGGCGGTCGTAGGTAAACACGCGCGGCGCGTCGTGGTGCATCGACACGGGCGACATCCCCGCTTGCAGCGCGGCAGCGTACACGATGGGTTTGAAGACCGAACCGGGCTGGCGTCGGGCATCGGTCGCGCGATTGAGTTGCGACGCGGCGTAGCGACGCCCGCCGACCATCGCCAGCACATGCCCCGTGCGCGGGTCGAGCGCGACGAGCGCGGCTTGCGGCTGGCGGCGGCCTTTGTAAACGCGGTCGAGACTTTCGAGTTGATGCTTGACCGCGCGCTCGGCGAGTTCCTGCAATTCAAGATCAATCGTCGTGTAAACGCGAAGATTGCGCCCCTCGGCTTCGCTTGAATTTTCGAGACGCGATTCGACGAGACGATTAACGTAGTCGATGAAGTAGGGCGCGGTCGCTTCGTTCTGCGCATCGATGGGCGACGCCACGACGGGTTCGCGCACGGCGGCTTGAGCTTGCTCCGGCGTGATGTGCTGGTCGCGCAGCATCGTGCCGATCACGGTGTCGCGGCGCGCTTTTGATTTTTCGGGATGACGGTCGGGGGCATAGCGCGCGGGACTCTGAATCATTCCGGCGATGGTCGCGGCTTCGGCGAGCGAAAGGTCTTTCAACGCTTTGCCGAAGTAAATCTGCGCCGCGTTCTCGACGCCGCGCACCGCGACGCTGCCGCGCTGCCCCAAATAAATCTCGTTGCAATAGAGCGCGAGGATGTCCTGCTTCGAGAGGCGACGTTCGAGCGCGCTTGCCAGCATCGCTTCGTCGAATTTGCGGCGCAGCGTGCGCTCCGGGGTGAGGTATGTGTTCTTGACGAGTTGCTGCGTGATGGTCGAGCCGCCTTGCCGCCGGTCACCGTCTTCTCCGACGTTCACCCAACTCTTGGCCGCCCGCGCGATGCCGAACAGGTCGAGACCGTGATGCTCGAAAAACCTCCGATCCTCGATCGAGAGAATCGCGCCCGCGAGCACGGGCGGGATGTCTTCAAATGCGAGCGAAGCGCGTTGGCCGGTCTTCATGCTCGTGTCGTTGGTCAACGCTTCGGGTTCGAGCGCGTAAGTGGCGAGCGGTTCGCCGTCGCCCGTCAACGCGGCGATGCGTCCCTCGCTGTCGAACTCGACGCGCACCATTTCAGTCGCTCCCGCCGCGTCCGTCCCGCGTCGCGGGTAAATCACAACGCCCCGGTCGTCTTCGACGAAACGCCCGCTCCAGACATCGCTCGCCTCGGCTCCGACATAACCCGCGCGACGCAAAATCTCGACGACTCGCTCGCGGCTCATGCTCTGCCCGGCGCGCAAAACGCGCGGCGCGGCGTAGAGTCCGCCGCGACTCGTTAAGTACCCTGCGGCCAGACGTTGATCGACGATCGTCGCATACGACGAATAGAGATATCCGATAGAGACGATGCCGGCGACCGCGACGAAGATGAAGGCGACCGACAGGATTTGTACGATGCGTGCGCGGCGGTGCGTCTGACGCATCTCGTGTTTGAGGCTCGAACCCGCGCGCTTGATTCGCGGCATCCGGCGCGGCTTGTGTATGGACGTGATTTCGATTGCCATCGTGCCTCTTTCAACAGGCAACACGAATCCTCTTGAAAGCGCGGAGGGTTCCGACGCCTTCGGCGTTGCCCGGTCGTTGTGATGTTCTAGATTAAATTGTTAATCAGGACGGAAATCTTTTTTGGGTGATGCGCTTTCGGGGTCGTGCCCCGTCGCCGTCACCACCGGCATCGGCGCTACCCACCCCACTGCGACACCGCCGCAGTCGTAATGGCAAGCGTAATCATCATCATCACAATGGCAAGAAGTTGTGCGAAGGTGTAGGTCAGCTCTTTCATTCGTGCCCCCCATCCGCGAACCGCGTTTATCGTCGGCTACAACTTTAGCAATGACTATGCCGCCACCTTCCGCAGTCACCTGAAATCGAGCCTCGACAACGGTTAAACTCAAGAATGATAACTGTTACAAAAATGTTGGAGCTAGATTGCAGGATGCCCGCGCACCGTGTTTGACAAGAGCCGGTGTTCTTTTTGCAGACATCCCGGCACCGATGCCCTCACCAAGCGGCGTCCTAAAACAACGCAGCACTTTGACAGTTTACGGTAAGAGTTGAATTTATAGCGGTTTGCAATTGGGTGAGTGCCGGGAGCGCCAGCGTCCCGCTGGCCAGCGTGCTCGGAGCACGTTCAATGGTTCGCGTTCTCCGAACGCTCAATGCGCGCGGGACGCTCGCGCTCCCAGGTGATGCCGCTCTTTCATGTGCTACATGCAATTGCGACTTGCTATAGATCGTCTGAGGAAATGTCTATCGGAGGAGAAACTGGTACCACTTCCGCTCCGGTTCGGGGGTCAGAGGCGGCGTGAGCAGGGCTTTTATCTCTTCGACGGCGAGACGGGCGGCGGCTTGTCCGGCGTCGATGAGTTCGTCGGCGCGGCGCACCTCGTCCCAGCGAATGTGTCCGACGAGCGGGTCGATGACGATGTCGGCGGCGGCGCGTTGGTGCGTGGCTGCCGTGCGCTGTACGAGCAGGATCGACTGCATCAGGATGCCGATGGCCGATTGCGGCGGGCCTAAAAACTTCGCGCCTTCGTTATTGACATCGACCGCGATAACGATGTCTGCGCCGAGCGTGCGCGCGGCGTGCGTGGGGATGTTGGCGACGAGTCCGCCGTCGATGAGTTGGTGACCTTGCGCATCGACAACCGGCACATACCAGCCGGGCAACGCGCAACTCGCGCGCACGGCGAAAGCGACATCGCCCTCTTCGCTCAACACGACGGCAGCGCCGGTGTGGAGGTCGGTGGCGACGGCGGCGAACGGGATACGGAGTTGCTCGAAGCGCGTCACGGGAAAACGCGCGCGGACGAATTCCTCCATTCGCGCGTTGTTCTGCACGCCGAGACGCGACAGCGCCATCCGCCCCATGTCGCGCCAGCGCAGACTCTTGCCGATCTCCTCAAGCTCGGCAATGCTCATCCCGGCGGCATACGCCGCGCCGACCAACGCACCTGCCGACGTGCCCGCGATGAAGTCAATCGGGATGCCGTGCGCTTCGAGGGTTTTTAGCACGCCGACGTGCGCGACGCCCCGCGCGCCTCCGCCCGACAACGCCAGCCCGACCAGCGGCCTGCGAAAATCCTGTTTGAGAGCCTTGCGTCCCATAGCTGTGGCAGACAATGCCGGAACGAGGTCGATCAAATGTCAGCGACGGCACACGTCTACAAAGCCGTCGCTGCTTTTGTGTGGTTTGAGAAACTTCGAGGACGACCGCCCTTCGCGAAGGGTCGTCGTAGCTGCGGGAAAGATTATAGCCAAGTCGCGAGAGTCTTCCAGTAGAAATTTAGAGGCTCGCGCGCGTTCAGAACTGAGCGACGTAGTAGGTCAGCGTTATGCCTGAGATGCTGAGGGTTTCCTCGCGTGTTTGAATGCCCATGTCGGGTATCTGCGCGTGCGCGGCGGAGGTCAGCAAGACGACTCCCTTGTCCGCGATATCTTCACCAAGTTTACTGCTCAGGTTGACCTCGTCGCCGAACAAATCTTTGTCTTCGATGTTGAGCACCATCCCGTAACCAATCCCGATGGAGGCGTAGAGCCGGCGGTCTTCCGGCAGCAGAACATTGACGGTTTTGAGACGCAGCGCAATCTCGCGTGCCGCGCCAACCGCGTCGGCGACCGTATCGAACAACGAGAAAAGATTGTCGGCCTCGGCCTTGACGACCACCCCGCGATGTTCTTCGATGCAGGGTCTGACGATCAACTGCATCTGGTGAATCATCATCAGAAACGCGACGATGCCGTGCCGGTGCGTGGTACGGGAAAAGCCGCTCATGTCGAGCACCATGATGGCTTTTTGCTGACCGAAAATCTCGCAGATCGAACGGGTAATTTCTTCGCGGCGTTCGGGCTGCTCGATAATTTCGTTGAGCAGACGCTGGAGGTTGGCGTGCGAGTTGTGCCGTATGACCGGCTCGTCGGCGTGGGAATTTGTGTTCATCATATTCGTGTGTCGGGAACCTTCGACGCCGCGTCAGACCGAACTCAGGATGACGATTTCGGCGCGGGCGCGGGCGTCTTCGAGAAAGGCGTCGGTGTCGGATGCGATCTTGCTTTCGGTAAGCGCGGCGGTGATTTCTTCGCGCGCCTCTTCGAGCGTCGGGACGATGCGCCCCGGAGCCTGACGGCGACGACGCGGGACGTACACGTCGCGGTAATAGTCGGCGACCTCTGGCGGCGTGACGATGGTGAAAGAGCGGAAGCGAAAGTCGAGATAGTTGCTGATGGCGACGCGCTGGCGGACGATTTCGCGGAGTTGTTCGGAGTCTTGTCCAAGCCCGACGCGCGCGAGCCGCTCGTAGAATTCGGTCTGCGAGGGAAAGCGCATGATGAGGTTTTTGAGTTCGGCTTCGACGGCTTCGGCGCGGGGCGTGATGGCCGGGAGTTTCTCCGCCTCTTGCGCGACGAGTCGCTGGTCGATGAGGGTTTGCAGCACGCGGTTCAAATCTTCCGAGCGCGGATTGTCGAGCGGCGCGTCGGGCTGGAGCGCCAACTGCCACAGCAAATCGGTGTAGGTAATCAACTCCCGACCGTTGATGACAGCCACCATCTTGTCAACCACCTCCTGCGCCCGCGCGACCTGACCGGCACCGGGGGAAGAAGGAAACAGCGGAAGAGGAAAAGAGGTTAAAGACAACACCACGACGACGCCCAGCACGAGCGACATGCGCGCCCGTGCCCGTCGGAGTTTCATGACCTGCAACATCTTCTTGCTTTCCCTTTTGCGCATCTGACTCCTCCCTTTTTCCCCTTTCCGATTCAGAACGTCTGCCCGAAGCGGAAGTGCAATTGCCCGCGCCGGAGGCGAATGATGGCGGGGTCTTGCGGGTTGGCGGGCGTGCCCTGCGGCAGCATGAACTCCTGCGGGTTGAGCAGATAACCGTAGTCAATCGAGAGCGGCCCGAAGGGAGTCGTGAAGCGTAGCCCGATTCCGGTGGTGTGCGTCCACCTGGCGCGGAGATTGGGGTCTTCGCCGGGCTGAGCTTCGCGCCCGAAGATGTCGCCGACGCGCCGGAAGACATTGCCCCCGTCGTAGAACGGGACGACTTGAATATTTTTAGCGACGCCGATGCGCGCTTCGAGATTGACGACCCCCAGCGCGTTGCCGCCGATCGGCACGAGGAACGGATTGAGGTTGACGGGGTCGCCGTTGTTGTCGCGGAAGACGACGCCCGCCGGAGGCACGACCGCCTGTCGCGGTCCGGCTTCTTCAAAGCTGAAACCGCGCAGCGTCGTCGAACCGCCGGAGAAGAAACGCTCGCTGATGGGCAGGGTGCGGTCGAAGTCGTCGATGACTCCGTTGTCGTCGCGGTCTTCGGGTTGATAAATGGAAGCGAGACCGAGTTGGACGCTGGCGGCGAACACCGTCGGACGGATGCGATTGATTTTGTAGTAACGCCGGTAAGTGGTCAGGAATTTACTGAACGAGAGATTGCCGCCGAGGGCTTTGAGCGAGATGGCGTAATCGGCGGTGAGGAAATCGCCGCGCGTCGGGTCGAACTGGCTGTCGCGCGTGTCGCGCGCGAAGGTCACGCCGAAGCGCGAGAGACGCACCGCGCGATCCGGACGCAGGATGTCGGCGAGCAACAGGCTGTTGAGATTGTAGAGCCGCACGTCTTCGTAGTTGTAGCGAAGAAAGAGCGTGCTCCGCTTGCGCACCTGCCCCTGCGGGCCGAGTTCGAGTTCGAGGTCGCGCTGGGTTTCGGCGGTGAAGCTGAAGCGGTTGATGGTCGGCGAACTGACCGTCTCGCATTCGAGCGTGACGCAGTTGAGGTCAATCGGCTGGCCGTTTTCGTCGAGACGTTGGACGATGCCGAAGTTGCCACGGTCGATGGTCGAGCGGAAGAACCGCGTCACGCTCGAATCGCGTTGGTACTGCAACGAGAGGACGAGCGGGGCGAAACGGTTCTCGCCGTAGCCGCGAAAGCGCGGGTCGAAATACTCGAACCGGACGAGTTGCTGGCGACGGCTGGCGCGCGTCCGGATGGCTCCCTGCCGCATCTCGCCGAAGAGATTGTTGTTGCGAATCTCGAACAGACCGAGCGGGCCGCTATCGGTCGAATAGCCGCCGCCGTAATCGACGACGAGGCGCTTTCGCTCTTCGACATCGATAATCACGTCGCGGCGTTTGAAGCCGGAGGCGGTTTCGCCCGCCGCTTCGGTGCGGATAATGACCTGCCGAAAATTGTCGGTGGCGTAGAGCCGACGCTCGCTCTCGGCGATATTGTCGGCGCGCAAAACTTCGCCCTCGCGGAGCGGGATGGCTTTGATAACGGCGTCTCTTTTCGTTTGGATGTTGCCGTTGACGAAGATGCGGTTGATGAAAACTTTTTCGGCTTCGGTGACGGTGTAGATGAGCCGCACTTGCTCGTCCGCGCCCCGGCGCGGGAGGTTCACCACGTCGAGTTCGACGTTGGAATCGAGATAGCCGTTGCGCGCGTAGAAGTTTCGCAGTCGCTCGGATTCGGAGCGCGCGACGCTGATCGAGAACGGCCCGTCGCGGACGGTGCAGAGTTCGTCCGGCAGACGTTCGGCTGGACACGCGGCATCGCGCAACGTCTCAGTGGTAAAAATCTGGTTGCCCCGCACTTCGATGCTCGCCACGCGCGTCAACGCATTTTCGGCGATGACAAACGTGATGATTAAATTTTCGCCTTCGAGCGAAACGCCGCGCCGCACTTCGACGCCCGCCTGCCGGTAACCGAGGTCACGCATCCGCGCGCGGATGGTGCGCGCGTCGCTTTCGAGCGCTTCGTCGCTGGTGAAGCCGCGCCCGAACCCGAAAAAAGGGATGAGGCCGAGCGCGTTGGCTTCGGTGGTGCGAAGGTCGTCGGCGACATCTGCGACGGTCAGTTTCTCGGTGCCTTCGATGCGGATATCGGAGAGTTTGAAGCGGCGACCCGGCGCGGCTTCGTAGTTGATGGTAACGGTGCGACCGCTCAACTCGTCCGCGTTCAATTCGGCGCACGACTCTGACGGCTCGAAGATTTGCCCGTTCGGGGGGCGCGTCTCGCCCGGCGACAGCGACGATGATGATGACGACGGCGGCAGCGGCGGGGCGACCGTACACGTCGCCGTCACGTCGGCGAAGAAATAGCCGTCCCCCTGCAACTCGTTGCGCAGACGCCGCGCGCCCTCGACGATGGCCGACTGATCGAGGCTGCCCTCGCGTCTGACGGGCAACAGTTCGCGTTGCTTTTCGTCGCTCACCTCGTAGCCGCCGCTAATCTCGACGTTGACCTTCGGCCCGATGGCGCCCGCGAGCGAGACGGTGATGCGGTTGGTCGTCGAATTGAGTTGAATCTGCGGCTCGCCGAGGCGCGGCGCAAGATTGCCGCCTTTGATTATCGACTGCCGAATCCGGTTGATGTCTTCGCCGAGCGCGCTTTGCGTGAACGGCTCGCCGGGTCGCAAACCGAGGTCGGGGCGGATGGCTTGCGCGTCGAAACCTTTGATGTCGACGTTGAAGGCTTCGAGCAACGACGGCTCGCCGGGGGTGATGCGATAGATGATCGAGGCGCGCGTTTTGGTCGTGTCGAGTTGTTGTTCGTATTCGACGTTGGCGCGATAAAAGCCGCGGTCGCGCAAGTAAGTTTGAATCAAATCGGCGTTGCTGCGCAAAGCCTGCACCGAGACGCGCTTGCCCGGTTCGAGCAGGTTGAGACGGGCGCGCAACTCATCTTCCGAGATGCTCCCGGGCGCGACTCCGAGATCGAGCGTGACCTCTCCAATCAACACCTGTGGGCGGACGACGAAACGCAGCACGATGCGCCGCTGCCCGTCCGCGCCGGGCGGTTCGACCGCATCGAAGGCTTCGACGCGGGTGTTGGCGATGCGCCCCGAACCGAAAAGATTCTGAAGCGATTCGCGGACGAGGACGGCTGAAAATTTCCGCCCCGGCGCGATGCGCAGCAGCGCGCGATACTCTTCCTCCATCGTCGCATCGCGCGCCGCCTCTTCCGTCACGACCTCGACCGATGCGACCACGCGCCCCTCGTACCGGCTGAGGTCGGGCGTTCGACGCGCCGTCGCCGCCGCGCCCGACGCAGCCGCGATGACGATGACGATGATGCCGGAAAGGAACCGCTTGAAAGTCACTTCGGTAGCCAGTTTTCAGAACCTCTTACGAAAACGTATCTCGAAATTGAACTCGTTGTTCTGCCCGCGCAGACTGTTGATCGCGCCCTGTTGATAGCGCGCGACAAACGAGAGCCGGTCGGAGACGCGGTATTCGACCGCCACCACTTGATTCTGGTCGGAGGTGACGTTGGTCGAATACGTGACAGACAGGTTGCGATTAACCTGGCGTCCGACGGTCAGGCGCGCGGTCGGACTCGCGCCACCGCGCCCGACGAGTTGCGGGTCGATCTCGAATCTGTTTAGCCCGAACAGCTTGTCGGTGGCGCGCTGGACGGGCGCGTTAATCAAACGGTCGGTCAGCAAACTGGTCGCCGTGCCGAAGCCCGACTGCGCGAGCGTCGAGGCGCTCTGGTCGCCGGTCGAGAGATTGCCCGTCGTAATCAGCGCGACCACGTCGGCCTGCGGCAGCGCGGGGTCAGAGCGCACGCTGGTCGAGGGTTGCGAGAGCGGCCCCGTCAGACCGACGATGATGCGATAGCCGCGAATCTCGGCTTCGGCCTGAATGTTAAGAATCGGGTCGGCGTCGCGGCGCGGGGGTAGATCGATGTAGGCGCGCGTCACTTCGTAGCGGTCATTGCGGAAGTTGAGCGTGCCGCGCGTGAGCGCGATGCGACCGGAAACAATCGGGTCTTCAGCCGGGCCGCGAATGTTCAGAGAGACCGAGCCGACCGCGTCCGCGAGATTGTTTCGGACGACGAGCGCATCGCGCCCTTCGACACGAAGGTCAAGCTGCACGCGCAAGCCCAGACCGCCGCCGCCGCTGCCGCCGTCGGTAATCGAAGCCTCGCCGCGCCGGTTGATGATGTCGGCGAGTTCGATGTCCTGCGTGTATTCGGTGCGGCGCAGATCGACCGTGCCGGAGATCAACAGCGCGTTGAGCGATTCGCCGCGACCGCGAATCTGGAGATCGGCGTCGGCGGTCGAGCGAAAATCTTCGGGGAAGGGCACGGTCACATCGTCGGCGCGGACGTTGAGCTGCACCTGCGTGGGTCGCAAGCCGGCGAGCAGCGCGCCGCCCGAAACATTGACCGTGCCGCCGCCGAGGCGTCCCGTCAACAACTCGATTTCGGCGCGGTCGGCGGTGAACCGGACGCGCCCGTTGACACGTTCGACCGTCAGACGCTCGTCGCTGATAAGCGTCGAGATGGTCGCGCGCTCGACCTCCGCCGTGCCCGTCAAACGAGGCGCGGCAAAAGTTCCAGCGACCCGCACGCCGACTTTCGCCTGCCCGGAAAGAAACAGGTCGGGCGATAGATTGTTTAAGACGCGGAGGTTCAAATCGCCGTCGATGGAAAGATTCTGTCTGCCGCCTTCGGCGAGCGCCGCCGTGCCGCCGAACAGAATGTTCGTGCCCGTGCCGGTGAAGCGCGTGCGCTCGAAGATGATTTCGCGCGGCGAAAACTGGACGACCAGCGGATTCTCGGCGGCGAGTTGGACATCTTCGATTTGCACGGCGAGTTCGGAGAATTCGGCGCGTCCGGTGAGCGCGGAAAAGCCTTCTTCACCGAGCAGGCGACCGCTGCCTTTGAGCGTTCCGGTCGCGCGCCCCGTCACGCGCACGTCGGTGCCGAGCAATGCGGTAAAGAGCGGCGTCAGGTCGGTGCCGCTGAGCGTCGTTTCAAAGGTCGCGGGCAACTCTTCGTCCGTCAGGTCAACCGTCGCGGTGACGACTTGCGGCTGGCCGAAGATGCCGGTCGTCAGGTTAAGTTCAAACTTCTGTTCCGCCGTCGTGCGCCCCGTCAGCGTGAGCGCGCCCGCCGACTGCCCGTTGACGGCCACGTCACGCCCCTGCGCATCGACCGTGATGCGATAGCTGCGCGGGTCGGCGAACGTGCCGGATGCGTCGCCTGTGAAGTTGACCAGACCGGCCAATGCGGGGACGTTTCCGGCGCGACTGCCCGCGACCGACGTGAGCAAATCGAGCGGGACATCGCTGCCGCTCGTTGTGAAATTGAACGAGGTGGTTTCGGTATCGAACGTACCGCTGGCCGCGACGCGCCCGGCACGCAGGCGCGCGTCGAGCGATTCGAGATTGACGGTCGAACCGTCGAGCGTGGAACGCACCGCGATCTCTTCGTAGGATTGCCCGCCAATCGTGCCCGCCGCGACGCGCAAATCAGCGCGTCCCTTCATCGCCCCCGGAAAGCCCGTCACGTTGATGCTCCCCGACGCCGGCCCCAACCCCGCGAGTTGTACGGGATTGACCAGACTCTTGCGACCGCTGCCGGGGTTGCCGCCCGCGAGCGCGGCGACGATGTTTCCGGCGTTCGCGCGTTCGAGCGTCGCGTCGAAGGCGATGTTGTTTTCCCCGACGAGCGGAATGGTCGCGTTGAAGTTTACGCCGCCGCCGTCGCGCTCCGCGAGTTGACCGTTAGTGACGCTGACCTGCGTCGCGGTCGAAGCGATGTCCGCGCTGATGGCGCCGAGG
>JBGTHJ010000181.1:0-3681 GCA_041746175.1 Pyrinomonadaceae bacterium | reverse complement strand
GTCGCGCTCATCGCGGTGAGCAAGACGCATCCCGCGCCCGCGTTGGCACAGGCTATCGCGGCGGGCGTGCGCGATTTTGGTGAGAACCGCGTGCAGGAGGCCGGAGAGAAAATCGAGACGCTGGGGCGCGGCGACGGCGTGCGCTGGCATCTCATCGGGCATCTCCAGAAGAACAAAGCCCGCCGCGCGGTCGAACTCTTCGACGTGGTGCACTCGGTCGATTCGGTCGCGCTCATCGAGCGTCTCGAACGGCTCTGCGTCGAAGCGGGACGCGCCGGGTTGGACGCGCTGATTCAGGTCGATCTCGGCGGCGAGGCGACCAAGAACGGCGCGCCCGAAGACCAACTCGAAGCCCTCGTCGAAGCCTTCAAGTCGTGTCGCCGTGTGCGCCTCGCGGGGTTGATGACGCTGCCGCCGTTCTTCGCGGACGCGGG
The DNA here is from genome assembly GCA_041746175.1 of Pyrinomonadaceae bacterium. GTDB lineage: Bacteria > Acidobacteriota > Blastocatellia > Pyrinomonadales > Pyrinomonadaceae > JBGTHJ01. The sequence continues at coordinate 3,247 of JBGTHJ010000181.1, read as the reverse complement.
ACAGACGCGCCCGTTTTTCCGCCGTCTGCGCAAACTGCGCGACGCGCTCGGTGCGCGTGGTGCGTTCGGCGAAGCGGCGGGCGAACTTTCGATGGGCATGAGCCACGATTACGAAACGGCTATCGAAGAGGGCGCGACGATGGTTCGCGTCGGCACGGCGATCTTCGGCGCGCGCACCCCGGCGGTCTGACGCTTCTTCGCCGTCTTGAAGGAGACAGGACTCACGCAGTCGAACGAATTTGCGGAAACCCGCACGGAGTAAGGGTGTCAGTGGTGGTGGTGGTGGCGATTGCGCCCTTGACGAAGTGCGGGCTTCTGCACCATAGCCATCGGCGTAAGTTTTAGGAGAGTTGATTTTGGATTTAATGCGACCCGAAATTCTCGTCATTTATTTAGTCGTCCAGTACGCGGTGGCGGGGGCGGCGATTGCGGTCATCGTGCTGATGCTGGTGCGGCTGGCGATCAACTACGCCGACCTCAATCCCTTCAGTCGTCCGGTGATGTTCGTGCGACGTTTGAGCGACCCGCTGGTCAATCCGGTCAGACGCGCGCTGGTGCAATTCGGGTTCGGCCCGAACATCGCGCCGCTCGTCTCGATTCTGCTCGTGATCCTGCTCGGCTGGTTCGTGCTCCAACTGGCGGGGAGCATTCTCGGCACCGTCAACGGCGTCATCGTCAGCACCCAGCGCGGGCGAATCATCGCGCTCGTCGGTTACGTTCTCTACGGGCTGCTCGACATCTATTCGCTGCTGATCGTCATCCGCATCATCTTCTCGTGGGGCAACGTCAGTTACACGAATCGCGTGATGAGATTTTTAATCAACGCGACCGATCCCGTGCTCGTACCGTTGCGCCGCGCCATTCCGCCGCTCGGCCCCTTCGACGTGTCGGCGCTCGTCGCGTTGCTCGTGCTGTGGCTGCTCAAGACGGCGGTCGCCGGGGTTCTCATCGGCGGCGTCACGCGCGGCTTCTGAGTCGCGGTCGAATCCGGCGCGGGCGTGATGCTCAAATGGCGGGTCGGGGCGGTGTCGTGGGGGCGGAGGTTCTCGTGGTATATTCGCGTCCTTTGTAAAGTCTAAATCCAAACTACGATTCAAGGAACAAGTCGAGATGTCCGGACACTCCAAGTGGCACACTATCAAACACAAAAAGGGCGCGCTCGATGCCAAGCGCGGCAAGACGTTCACCAAGTTGATTAAGGAAATCACGGTCGCGGCGCGCACGGGCGGCGGCGACGCGGCGGCCAACGCGCGCTTGCGCAAAGCGGTCTCCGATGCGAAGGGCGCAAACATGCCCAACGAAACCATCGACCGCGCCATCAAACGCGGCACGGGCGAACTCGAAGGAGTGTCGTACGACGAGATTACTTACGAAGGCTACGGGCCGGGCGGGGTCGCGGTGATGGTCGATGCGATGACCGATAACCGCAACCGCACCGTCGCCGAAATCAGACACATGTTCTCCAAAAACGGCGGCAACCTCGGCGCGTCGGGCGCGGTCGGCTACCTCTTCGACAAGAAGGGCTACATCGTCGTCGAGAAGACGGCCAAGCCGGAGGACGAGCTTTTCGAGATCGTCACCGACGCGGGCGCGGAAGACCTCCGCGACGACGAAGACAACTTCGAGATCATCACCGCGCCCGAAAACTTCGACGTGGTGCTCGATGCGGTCAAGAAGGCCGGGGTCGAGCCGCAGGTCGCCGAGGTCGAATTGATTCCGCAGAACTACGTCAAACTCGCGGGCGCGGAAGCCAAGCAGATGCTCAAACTCATGGAAGCCCTCGAAGATCACGACGACGTGCAAAAAGTTTCGGCCAATTTCGACATCGATGAAGCCGACATGTAAGAACAAGGCGGAAGGATGAACCGGACGCGGCGATCAGTCATCGCCGCGTCCGGTTCATCCTTCCGCCCGTTCATCCTTCCGGCTGTCTACTTCGATTCAGCTGTCGTCGGGTCAATCACTGACCGCACCTCCGAGACGCGGTTGGCGGGGAATCCGCCCTGCTGCGCGTGCTCGCGGACGGTCGCTTCGTCGGGCGCGATGTAGACGCAGTAAATCTTATCGTCGGTGACGTAACTCTCGACCCACTGAATCTGCTGCCCCATCTGTTGCAGCACGCCGCACGACTTCTGCGAGATGCCCTGCAACTCCTCCGCCGACAACTTTCCCGCCTCCGGTATTTCGCGTTCGATGACAAACTTCGGCATGTGTCGTTACCTTTCAAAATTAAAATTTGTGACTTTCAAAACAACTTGCGCGCGTATTTTACCCGTCGCCGCGCGGTTTGTGTGAGGAATTTACTCCGGCGAAAATTTGCGCGCGAAAGTTTGTGAGCGGCGGCGAGATTTGAGGTATAAGGGAGCGTGCGTGTTTTGGGAATCGACCCCGGCAGCGAGACGATGGGCTGGGGCATCATCGAAGGCAATCGAAGTCGCTACCGGCTCGTCGAGTACGGCACGGTGAGGGCCGCGCCGCGCGAGCGATTCCCGGCGCGGCTGTTGAAAATCAGCGACGGGTTAACCTCGGTGCTCAATCGTTTTGCGCCGGACGTGTGCGCGGTCGAGGAAGCATTCTTCGCCGCCAACGTCAAGACCGCGATGAAACTCGGTCAGGTGCGCGGCGTGATTCTGTTGACCGCCGAACGCGCTGGTGTCGAGATTGCAGAGTATTCGCCGCGACTCGTCAAGCAGACGGTGGTCGGCTACGGAGCGGCGGAGAAGCATCAGGTGCAAGAGATGGTGCGCGTGCTGCTCAAGCTTGTGCTGGTTCCGCAACCGCACGACGCGGCGGACGCGCTCGCGCTCGCCATCTGTCATTTCCATCACGCGGGCGTCGCACAGCAGCAGCAGCAGCGACCACAGCAGAGCGCGGCGCGCGTGCAACTCGAAGCGTTACTAGCCGCGAACCCGCGTCGCCGTCCTCCGCGCTAACCTCCATTCGTGCGTCCTGTGTTCTTAATTTTTTTTCACGGACGCCGCGCCCGTCAAATGTTCATCTCCGGTGACCTCACCCTTTGAAGGAGGATGAAGAAATCATGCGCGCCCGTTTGACTCTGAGTAATTTCGCGCCCGCAGCGTTGGCGTTGGTGTGGTGTGTCGTGAGTCTCGCTGCGACGGTCGAAGCGCAGACGCGACGACGACGCGCGCCCGCTTCGGGACGCCCGGCGGTGGTGGTTGACGAACGGCTGGCGGTCTTGCGCGACGAGCCGGGTTTGACGGGGCGTCTGGTGCAGCGGCTCGGTCGC
>JBGTHJ010000180.1:0-1743 GCA_041746175.1 Pyrinomonadaceae bacterium | reverse complement strand
AGACCGTCCGGCTGCTCCCGCCCGAAGCACACGCCGACGGCGGCGCGGCGGCGCGCACGCTCAACGAAGCCCAGCGACGCATTCTCGACGCGCTGTTGGCGGCGGGCGGCGACATGTTTTTCGCCGAACTGCTCGAAGCCTCGGGCGCGAGCGCATCGTCGATACAAACGCTGGCGCGGCGTCACATCGTCGAGATATACGTCCGCGAAGTGCGCCGCGATCCGCTCGCCAATGCGAAACTGCCCGCCATCGATGAGCTTCAACTGACCGGAGCGCAGGCCGCCGCGCTCAACGAAATCGACGCGGCGCAGGACGTGGATAAGTTCAAGGCGTTTCTGCTTCATGGTGTGACGGGCAGCGGCAAGACCGAAATCTACATCCGCGCCATGCGCCGTGCGCTCGCACGCGGGCGCACCGCGATGATGCTCGTCCCTGAAATCGCGCTCACGCCGGTCTTCTCGCGTCGGCTCCGCGCGCACTTCGGAGACATGGTCGCGATCTTCCACTCGTCGCTGACCACCGGCGAGAGATTTGATGAATGGCACCGTTTGAAACGCGGCGAGGCGCGCGTCGTTATCGGCACGCGTTCGGCGGTTTTCGCCCCCGTCAGCAATCTCGGCGTCATCGTCGTCGATGAAGAACACGAAGCCTCGTATCGACAACACGAGATGCCTTACTACAACGGGCGCGACACGGCGGTGATGCGCGCCTTGAAAGAGCGTGCGGTCATCGTGCTCGGTTCGGCGACGCCCTCGCTCGAATCGTTCCACAACGCCCGCGCGGGCAAGTATCGCTACCTCCATCTCCCGCAACGCATCGCCAACCGCGCGCTCGCGCTCGCCGAAATCATCGACATGCGTGCGGTCTTCAAAAAGGTCGGACGACAGGAGGTGTTCTCCGAACAACTGTTCACCGCCATCGAAGAGACACACGCGCGCGGCGAGCAATCCATCATCCTGCTCAACCGTCGCGGCTATTCGAGTTTCGTCCTCTGCCGCTCGTGCGGCGAGCGCGTCCAGTGCCCGAACTGCGACGTGACGCTCACCTTCCATCGCAGCGAGCGCAGTCTCATCTGTCACTATTGCAACCACCGCGCGCGCGTCCCGTCGCAGTGCCCGACGTGCAAAGGCGAGTTTATTTTCTTCGTCGGCGAAGGCACCGAGCAGATCGAAGAGATGCTCCGTAAGCGTTTCCCCGCGCTCCGCATCGCCCGTCTCGACCGCGACACGACCGCGCGCCGCTCGACTTACGAACAGGCCATTCTCCGCTTCGCCGCGCACGAACTCGACATGCTCGTCGGCACGCAGATGATCGCCAAAGGCCATGATTTCCCGAACGTCACGCTCGTCGGCGTCGTCTCGGTCGATGCCGGACTCGCGCTGCCCGACTTCCGCGCCGCCGAACGCGCTTTCCAACTAATCACACAGGTCGCCGGTCGCGCCGGTCGCGGCGACCTCGCCGGTCGCGTCCTCATACAGAGTTTTCATCCAGACCACTACGCCCTCCAACACGCCGCGTTGCAGGACTACGACGGCTTCTACAAAGAAGAAATTCAGTACCGCAAGAATATGCGCTATCCGCCCTTCGTCTCGCTCGCCTCGCTGCTCGTTCACGGCGAAGACTTTGCGCGCGTCAACACCACCGCCGACGCCATCCGTCGCGCGCTCGATGGAGCCAACACCGCCCGCGCCTGCCGCATCCTCGGCCCCGCTCCCGCCCCGCTCGCGCGTCTGCGCGGCGAAC
>JBGTHJ010000179.1:0-3497 GCA_041746175.1 Pyrinomonadaceae bacterium | reverse complement strand
GCCGCTTCGGGCTTGCCGTCAGCCCGTCGTAGCACCGTCACGCCCGCGCCGAGCGCCATCTGCATCACCGCGTCGCTGCACTCGCGCCGCTGTTGCTCGCACGGCTCGCGGCGCAACGCGATTGACACCTCTGCGCCCGCGACCAACTCGCTCACACGTCGCTCGATGTATGGTGCGAGCAGCGTCTCAGACCATGGTTTGCGACGCGGTGCGGCAGTCTCCAACATGCGTAGACGCAAGCCTTCCCAAAGCTCGCACACCACCCCCGCAGCCGTCAGCACGCGCATGTCGTAAGTAAAGACGCGACCCTCACGTGCTATTTCCCTGGCGTAAACAAGGAGCGGTTCGGACGCTGCGGCGGTCGTGAAAAAAGTGATGCGGTCAACCGCGATGGGCAACAGAGTCGCGTGCGGGATGCAGGCCTGAATAGCGTGAATCGCCGCATCGCGCCGCGCCGGACTGCCAAGCAGCAACGTCTGCGGCAAGTACGGGCCGAACCATGCCGGTTCTTCGCCGGGCGCAATCCCGGCGAGGCATTCGGTTGCACTGAGCACTTGATAGCCGCTCAGACGCCGGAAGCGTCCGGTGTGAAACAGGATGTCGTCGTAGAGGTCGCTGTGCGGCTCAAGCGCAATCCGCGACGGCGTTCGCGCGCGGGCGTCCTCGACATCGTTTGAATCTCCGAAGTGTGCGGCGAGATCGGGCTTCGCCGCAGCCGTCGCGGCTTCTTCGGGGACGTTTTGAAACCGGCACGTCGCCTTGAAGTGGTCGGCTTGAAAGGCCGTCTCCTCGCTTCGCAGCGCGACTTCGACGACACCCGGCGCGCGTGCGATGGCGGCCAGACGAATCGTCCGCGACCCCGACTCGGGCACGACCACGGGTTGTCGAAAGGCGACGTTCTCAAACACCGTCGGTCGTCCCGTTCCGCCGTCGAGCGCGGCGGCCACCTGCGCCATCGCTTCGAGTCCGACGACGGCGGGCAGCAGTCGCTCGCCCTGTAAGCGATGGTCGTCAAGATAGGGGTCGGTGGCGGTCGATAAATCAACGTCGGCGACGAGTTCGATGCCGGGATAATGCACGCGCGGGCGTTCGAGGAAGCGCCTCAGGGGGAGTTCGCGCGGCTCGATTTTGAAAGTCGGCATCGTGCCGTACCGACCCGCCACCACGACCGCGACCGAGGGCAGACGCCGCCCCAGCAGTTCGTGCAGCAACGCGAGGCCGGCGTCGGGCGGAATCGGCGCGATGCCCTGCTGCCGCAAAGCTTCAAGATTCGACAGGCGCTGCCCCATCCCGATGCCCGACCACACCGACCACTCCAACCCCACGCACCGGCACCCCGGATGCGCCGCCTGCCACTCTTCAACCAGCCGCACCAGCCACTCGTTCGCCAGCCCGTAATCGGATTCGCCCGGTAACCCCGTCCGCGCGATGATCGAACCGAACGCGATAAACAGCCGCAGCTTTTCGGCGTTGACGGCGTCGAGGACGTTGCGCGCTCCGCCCACTTTGACCGCCAGCGTGTGCCGGAAAAACTCTTCGCGGTGCGAGCCGAGCAGACGCGGTTGGTTGTGCGCCGCGCCGTGCATGAATGCGGTGACTTCGCCGAGTTCACGCGTGATGCGCGCGACGGCTTCACGCACCGCCGCCGCGTCGGTAATGTCAACTCCGTAATACTTCCACGTGACGCCCGCGACCGTCATGCGTTCGAGATTGTCGTGAAGTTCGCCGTTTGTTTCGGGCGATGCCTGACCGATGAGCGCGAGCCGCGCGCCCGTCGACTTGGCGAGCGAGAGCGCGCATTCGGCGGTGATGCCTTTGCCCCCGCCCGTGACGACGAGCACATCGCGGTCATCGAGCGCGGCCTGCGCCGGTAACTTTTCTGTGGGTAGATGCCGCCAGACGGGTTCGCGCCGGATGCCAGCCGCATCGTAGTGGGCTTCCACATACCCGTCTGCGGCGAGAGCTTCGGCGACGATCCACGCGGTCGCGGCAGGGTTATCGGGCGGCACATCAACGACGACGGTCGTAACCTGCGGCATCTCAAGTTGGAGTGTGCGTGCGAACGCCGCCGCGCCGCCGCCGTGCTGTACGAGCACGAATCGCGCGTCGTGTTTGTCTCGCGCCAACGCCCGTGCGCCTTCCAATAACAGTTCGATGTGATCTTCGTTAGCGCCTTGCGGCAGGCAAACGACGACTCCTTTGCCTTCGCCGCGATCCGCCAACGACTGCCGCACAGCATCCGTCGGCGCGTGCGCACCGGGTGGCGCGAAAACCTGCCATCCGCCGGAAACTGCGGGCAGCTTCCCGTGTCGGGGCAGCGCGCGCTCGACCATTTCAATCGTGAAGGGACGAATCCACGAATCGACGCCCGCCGGTAATTCTTCGCGCGCGGGTTGCGACGTGTGACCGGCGCGCAACAATTCATCGAGCATCCCGGCGACTTCGGCGACCGTCGCGTCGGCGAAATCGGTCGGCGCGACGGGGCGCGGTAGGTTGAGACGGTGCGCGGCTTCGGCGACGAGTTGGCCGACCGTAATCGAGTTCAAATGGAGATCGCTCAACAGCCGGCAGTCATCCCTAACGGTAGCGGGCGGAAGTTCGCAACGCTTGGCGATGAGTTCGACGACGAGTTGGCGCGGCGTCATTTCTGCTGCCGCCGCGTGCGGCGGCAGCGCGTCGCTTGCTGAAGCACTAGCTGTCGAAGCGTTTGATAAAGCGCGTACCGGCGTGGCGGATGTTGTTCCGGCGTGGTTGGCGTGGGTGGGGGTGTTCCCTTCCTTCTCTTCTTCGGCGGCGGCTCCGGTGAGCGCGGCTTCAAGCGGCGCAAGTTCGCAAGGGTTAGCGAAGAATTTGGGTTGCCAGTCGAGCTTGAACGGACGCGTGAAGCGCCCGGCGAACAACGCGGCGTGATTGACCGTCGCGCCGAGCGCGAACGCCGCGCCGGCGGCGTGCAACAACCCCCGGAGCGATTCGCTTCCGGCGTCGAGCGAGACAGACGGCGCGTTCGTCAGTTCGCCAACCAACCGACCGAGCACGCATCCGGGGCCGACCTCCAACCACAAGTCGACGCCCGCGCGCGCGGCTTCCGCAATGGCCTCCATGAAGAGCACGGTCGAGGTTATCTGCCGTTGGAGCAGCGCGCTCAAATCCGTCTCGGGCAAAAGACGCGCGCCCGTCACGGTCGAGACAACGGGAAGTCGTAACGCATTGAACTCTTCGCCGCGCAAGTGTGCGGCGAAGAGCGGGGCCGCTGCCGCCACCAACGGCGAATGAAAGGCGTGCGAAACGGGCAGCGTCACCGTCTCAAGATTGCGCGCCCGCGCCCGCGCCGCGACCGTCTCGACTGCGGATTTCTCGCCCGAAAGAATCGTTTGCGTCGAAGTGTTGACGCACGCGACGACGACGCGGTCGCCGTTTATCAACGCCTCGACTTCGCGGCGTCCGGCGGCGACGCTCACCATCGCGCCCGCGTCGCCGTGCGACGCGGCCATCGCCTT